>JBMTEX010000006.1:0-45249 GCA_049433485.1 Ilumatobacteraceae bacterium
CTCGGTTGCCCTGTTTATTGCCATCGGATTGTTCGGTGCAATGGTGGGCAATGTGCTGATGATGCAGTCATTGCTAATTGCACAGCGTTTTGGTGTGAAGGATTACGCCCGAATTTCAGCAAGATCTGGTCTGGTGTCGTTAACGGGAACGGCCATTGGACCAATTTTGATTGGCTCAATTCGTGACGCAGCTGGCAATTACGACACGCCATATCTCGTAGCAGGTGTGATTTCTTTGGTAGGTGCTGCGCTGTTTACATTCAGTGGACCCGCTGAGGCAGAAGACTAAAACGTCATCTCGCGAAGACGACGAATGCGCTCTTCTGTTGCTGGGTGAGTAGAAAACAGTTTCGAGACGTTCACTCCACTGCCACGACGTGCATGCATTTCAGCGAGTGGGTTATGGATGTATGCCTGGGCTTGAGCCGGTGACACTTGCATCGGTGAACGTGCGGCAAGTACTTCAATTTTCTCAAGTGCTTGTGCAAGCGACTCTCCGCTACCCAGCAGTTCAGCAGCGCCACGATCTGCTTCAAACTCTCGACTGCGGCTAATAGCCATCTGAATCAAACTTGCTGCTAGTGGTGCCAGCATGGACACCAAGAGAATTGCAAACGGATTGGGCCGGTCTTCGTCATCGCGTCCACCAGCGAACATGGTGGCGAACATTGCCATTTGTGCAATGGATGAGATGGCGGTTGCCACTGCTGCGGCAACAGAGCCAATGAGAATGTCGCGATTCTTCACGTGCATGAGTTCGTGAGCCATCACGCCTTCAACTTCTTCGCGTGACATTGATTGCAGCAATCCACGAGTTGCGCAGACCACTGCATTGTTCGGTCCGCGACCAGTGGCAAAAGCATTTGGTTGTTCGCTGGGGGAGACCGCAACTCGTGGCATAGGCAGGTTCGCTCGTTGTGCGAGATTACGAACCATTCCGTAGAACTCAGGATGGTCTGCTTCGGAAATCACTTGAGCTTTCGCTGATGCGAGTGCGAGTTTGTCGCTGAACCAATACGAACCACCCACCATCACAAGTGCGAGGAGGAGCCCCAGCATGACGGCGCTTGAACTTCCGCCGCCAAGAAGTGATGCGACCGCAACAATGAGACCACCGAGGGCGGCGAGGAGGATGGTTGTCTTTGCAGTGTTCTTATACATGATTGCTCTCTTTCTTTTTGTTGATGGTGCGTGAGATAAGTTTGCGAATCTCTTCAACCCACAAGACGGACGATGCCACTGCAATGCAAACACCCCATTCGCTCAATGAGAGAGACGTGGTGTCAAACAGCGATTGCATGAACGCAACATGTGTGACGGCAGCCTGCAACACCAGAACTAACACAAGTGAGATCCACAGTGACTTGTTGCTGAACAGGAGCCGGCTGAAGACCGAACCGTTCTCGCTACGCACATTCAAAATGTTGAAGAACTGGAACAGCACGAAGGTGTTGAATCCCATTGTCCCAGCGATGCTGGCGACGCCAGCTTCTGCTTCTGGTCCGGGCGCCCACACGAACACCGCCAGAGTTCCAACGGCCATCACCACTGCAGCAAGAGCAATTGCAGACCAGCGTCGACGAGTGAGAATGGGTTCATCCGCTGGTCGCGGTGCACGATTCATTACACCAGGTGCCGCACGATCTACGCCGAGTGCCATTGCTGGCGGGCCGTCCATAATGATGTTGACCCACAGAATTGCAATTGCGGTGAACGGTTTTCTACTTGCAATGTCAAGCAAGGATGCAAGAAGGAAGACAGCGGCGAAACCGAGCGTTGTACTCAATTGGAATCGCACAAACTTGACGATGTTGTCGTAAATTGTGCGACCGCGCTCAACAGCACGCACGATACTGGCGAAGTTGTCGTCAGTTAGCACCATGGTGGCCGCTTCTTTGGTGACTTCTGTTCCAGTGATTCCCATCGCAACACCAATGTCTGCTTTCTTGAGTGCAGGAGCATCGTTCACACCATCGCCCGTCATCGCAACAACATTTCCTTTGCGTTGCAACGATGTCACCAATCGAATCTTGTGCGATGGTGACACACGGGCAAACACTGTTGTCGTTTCAATAATGTTGTCGAGTTGATCTTCCGACAAGCGCTCAAGTTCTTCGCCTGTGACAACGTGGCCGTGCAGTCCGAGGTTTGAGCCAATTGCTGCGGCTGTCACGGCATGATCGCCAGTAATCATCTTGATCGAAATTCCTGCCGAGTGGGCGATGGCAATTGCGTCTCGTGCTTCTGGACGAGGTGGATCAATGATTCCAACTAAAGCCAAGAACGTCAATTCCTCAACTAGAGACATAGGGTCTTCATCTGACAATTCCTGCCAGGCCTCAATGTCAAAATCGCGTTGCGCCACTGCAAGTACTCGTAGACCTTCTGCGGCCAAGCGACGGTTGTGGTTGAGCAGTTCGTCATAGTGCGAGGAGATATCGGCAGCTGCACCAGTTTTGTCAATGGTGCGCGATGAGAAGTTCAGGAGAACGTCGGGTGCACCTTTCACATAGAGACGAACAACATCTCGACCTTCGTCAGTGACCATGTAATGGAACGTCGCCATGTATTTGTGCGCACTATCGAATGGAATTTCCAAGACTCGCGGATGAGATTCGCGCAAATCAGAAGGATTGAGGCTACCTTTCATTGCAAGAACAGTGAGTGCACCTTCGGTGGGGTCGCCAACTAATTCCCATTCTCCATTGTTGTTGTTCACTACTGCGTCATTGCATAGCGCCATTGGCAACAGTGCCGAAACTAGAACAATTGGATTGTCGCCTTTCGCGGGGACAATGCGACCTTCGGGGGAGTATCCCTCACCGGTAACGCTGTGTGGGGTGTCCATGAACACAAGTTCACGTGCGGTCATTTGGTTAAGTGTGAGAGTTCCAGTTTTGTCGGAGCAAATCACACTGGTGCATCCGAGTGTCTCAACACTTGCAAGACGCTTCACAATGGCGTTGTATTTCGCCATTCGTGTGACGCCAATGGCAAGGGTGACAGCAGTAACCGCTGGAAGACCTTCAGGAATTGCTGCGACCGCAAGTGCAACTGCTGTGAGGAACAAGTCGTTGAGCGAATCGCCAGAAATCAAACCAATGATGAAAACCAACGCAACAATGACTCCGGCTAGTTTTGCCAAGCTGTGAGCCAACGTGTCAAGTTGCTTCTGCAACGGAGACTTGTCGGAATCTGTTGATGCGAGTAGACCTGCAATCTTTCCCATCTCGGTGTTCATGCCAGTTGCCGTAACAACGAATTCGCCACGACCACGAGAAACAGTGGTGTTCATGAAGGCCATGCACTTGCGATCGCCAAGTGCAGAGTCTTCGTCGGCAGCATCGAGAGTCTTTGTAACCGCCAAGCTTTCACCAGTAAGCGCAGCTTCTTCAATTTCTAAGTTTGTGGCGCTGAGTAGGCGACCATCTGCGGGAATTCGATCGCCAGCTTCCACAAGGACGATGTCGCCGGGAACAATGTCTGCCGTATCAAGATTGACCCATGAGCCGTCTCGCTTAATGCGGGTAGATGATGCCAGCATGCGACGCAACGCAGCTAGCGATGCCTCAGCTTTGTTCTCTTGAACGAATCCGATGATGGCGTTCATCAGCACAACAACGAATACAACCGCAGGAGTTTTGAATTCGCGCGCAACTACAAGGCTGATAACGGCCGCCGCAATCAGAATGATGGTGAGCAAGTTCGAGAATTGCGCAACGAACCTTTTCCAAGCAGGAGTGGGTGGCGTTTCTGCGAGGCGGTTGGGACCAATGGCTGCTAAGCGTTGCTGGGCGTCTTGTGTGGAGAGTCCGTTTATTGACGACTGAACGTCGGTGAGAACTACTTCGCCCAATAATGCATGCGGGCTAAGAGTGTGTGTCGAGGGGGCAATTGTGGGGGACATGTTTTCCTTCGGCAGTGGTATTTCGACTTGCCGAAAGTCTCTCCCGGGCTTTCGCCCCAAGTGCCGGGTATTCCTACCGTATTGACGACACTTTGGTGAAGGGATACTCCCTTTCGTTGTCTAAATCTTAGGGGAGTTGCGTAGTGTTGCAACGCATGTCAGACGAGAAAATCCACCCAAATGTCACACGAGTGATGGAGGCAGCGCACGCTGCCGGGCTTGAAATTGAAGTACGAAAATTTCCAGAGGGAACAAAGACCGCTCAGGATGCGGCGAATGCAATTGGCGTTACGGTGGGGCAAATTGTGAAGTCTCTGGTGTTTGGTGTGGACGACGAAATAGTGATGGCGTTAGTAAGTGGGTCTAACCAATTAGATGAAAAGAAGTTGGCAGCCGCTGCTGGTGGTGCGAAGTGTTCACGTGTTGATGCTGATGCTGTGCGCGCTGCTACGGGTTTTCCAATTGGTGGCGTGCCTCCGTTCGGTCACAGCACTCAACTGCGCGTGTTTGTTGATCCGGACTTGTTGCAATACGACGAAGTGTGGGCTGCTGCAGGAACATGGAACGACAACTTCGGAGCTGCACCTGCGGACATCGTGCGTGTCGCCGGCGGCGTCGTCACCGACATCAAGCGCAATTGACTTCGGTCCACGCGAACTACCCTGACACCATGTCAATTGTGGACGAAAATGGCCGACCAGAGCCCCCGTACGCGTCCAATGAAGTAGAAATGCTTCTTGGGTTCCTTGACTGGCAACGGTCCACGCTCGAATGGAAGACCCGCGGCCTTGATGAGAACGGACTCCGCGCCACAATTGGTGTGTCTTTCATGACGCTCGGGGGCATTCTCAAGCACATGGCATGGGTGGAAGATCATTGGTTCTCGCATGTTCTCCACGCTCGAGACCGAGCCGAACTTTGGGCGCAAATCGATTTCTCTGCCACACCAGACTGGGAGTGGTCATCATCTCTGAATGACTCCGCAAATGAACTTCGTTCCTTGTGGGAGACATCTTGTGAAACGTCGCGACGAGCAGTGATTGAGTTTCTTGCTGCTGGAGGCATCGACCGACCGGCCAGGAGGCTGTGGGACCGCGGTGAGCAGCCGATGCTGCGATGGATCATTCTCCACATGATCGAGGAATACGCCCGGCACAACGGCCATGCAGACCTTCTGCGAGAAGCCGTGGACGGTCAGGTGGGGGAATAGGTTTCCTAAACCAACGGTGTGGTTCCGCCGTTTGGTCACAGCACACAACTGCGAGTGTTTGTTGATCCGGACTTGTTGCAATATGACGAAGTGTTGGCCGCAGCAGGAACATAGAACGACAACTTCGGTGCGAATCTGGCGGACATCGTGCGTGTCGCCGGTGGTGCGGTTACCAATCTGATTCGAACCTCTTCGGCGGGGTAGCGTTGGATTGTGAATGACAGGAGCATTCTCGTCGAGAAAGCCGTCAGAAGCGCGCGCTTACTTCGTCGTCTGAACGTCGTTACTCTCTGCGTTGCAGTCGTGGTCTATTTCTGCCTTTTGCTGATTGCCGTGTTCCAAAAAGTTGGCCCCTTGGCTTTGTTCAGTTCTTGCATCATGCTGGCCGAGATTCTCGTATTCCAAATTGTGAGGACTCTGAGTGACCACCTCGACCTGATGCGCTGACTGAGTTCAGTCGTCTGGTCACAATTCCTAAGGGATTTCTAAATGTAGATGTGGAGTTTCTCTGGCCACTACTCCGCAAGATTTGAGAGAGCCTCACGCTTCAGAACCGATGCACTGGGCCTGACATTTCGGTCTATATCGATAATTCCGAATTTTAGATTGAATCCGTGCAGCCATTCGTAATTATCCACGGCGGTCCAATGAAAGAAACCTTTTATTGGTAGACCCCGAGAGATGGCATCGTGGATGATGTCAAGACCTTTTGAAAGATATTTTGTGCGCACGTCATCGTCATCTGTGCCTATTCCATATTCTGCAATCAGCAAATCTGTGTTTGGCAACTCTGCATGAAGTCGGTCCAGGACCAGACGAAGCCCATCGGGCCAGATGGCGTAACCGAGAGGCGAGGTAGTCGAACCTTCTGGGTACAAGTCCAGATGTCCAGTTCGTACGCCGAATGCGCAGTAGTACGAGAACCCAATCATGTCAAACGATCCAGCGAGGTCGGGACGAATGATGGGGGTTCGATCAGCAACCTGCAAAACTCCACTGCGAAACAGCTCAAGTCCGACATTCCAGTTGCTCGCATAAAAACGGTTAGCAAAATCATGTGATGCAGGCTCATCGTCCAAGACGTGAACGGTTGACAGACCAAATACGGATGCCACCGGCGTGTTGGTTTGTTTGAGTCTCACGGCGGCTTCGGCTGTCGCTAGATGTATTTGTTCCGTTACGGTCTGCCACTCTTCAAGATTGTTGTGACCAGGCGACCAGCCGCGACCAAGGTAGGCGGCAGTGGGGTAGTAGTTCGTTTCATTGACCGGTTGCCATCCAGCAGCCAAGTCACCGAATGTTTCGGCAATGAAGTCCACATGACGTGCCCAGTATTTGGTGCGATTTTCGTCAATGAGAAACCCACCGGCTTCTGCAAACCAATTTGGCAACGTGAAGTGATGCAGACACACCCATGGCTGAACTCCGAGATCATGCGCAGTCTGCATCAGTGAGCGGTAGTGATTTATTGCAGTCCGGTCATGGACACCAGGTTCTGGTTCTATTCGAGCCCACTCGAGTGACAATCGATGATGCGTGAGTCCAAGTTGCGCCAGAAGAGAAAAGTCCTCGTGGTACCTGTCAGCAAAGCCATTTCCAATTCCTGAATCGGGAGCATTGCCCGCACGTTCCCAGTCGATCCAATCTGAAGCCGGAGCAGCTCCTTCGCATTGTGTCGACGACGCTCCTGTTCCCCAAATAAATCCAATGGGCCATGTGCGATGCGATGCTGAAGTCACGAATCCGAGACGTTAGCAGTGACTGTCACTCGTCATTTCTAGCCCTATCCACTATCGCGTGTCACCTCGAGATTGTGGTGAATGAATGCGTATGTACCAACGGTTGTTACCTATCCCAAACGGGAAAAATTCCAATCTCGCGCAGTCATAAGGTAAAACCCTGGCTAAAAAGGGTGTTTAAGGCAAGATGTTCACATGAATCGATTTCTACTCACTTCAGCAGGAGTGAGAAACGAAACAATAAGAGATGCGTTGGTAAAACTTCTTGGTCGTCCAATTGAAGAATGCACAGCGTTATGTATTCCAACTGCGATGTACGGCCACCCTTTCGCGGGCCCGGGTGAGAATGTGTGGAAGTTCGTCGCTGGGCGTTCGGAACAACCGATGATCGAACTTGGTTGGAAGGCGGTTGGATTGATTGAGTTGACTGCGTTGCCAAGCATTGACAAGAATCGATGGGTTCCCCTTGTTCGGAACGCTGATGTCTTGCTCGTGTCGGGTGGAGATGCTCTTTACTTGTGTCACTGGATGCGAGAGTGTGGACTCACCGACTTGCTAGTAGAACTCAAAAACACAGTTTGGGTTGGCATGAGTGCGGGGAGCATGGTAACGACTCCTCGTATCGGTGAAGAGTTTGTCGGATGGAGACCACCCTCCGGTAACGATCGCACGCTCGGCTTAGTGGATTTCGCAATCTTCCCTCATCTGGACAATGTGTCTCTACCTGACAACACAATGGCTGCCGCCAGAAAATGGGCAGCTGACCTTGATTGCGCAGCGTATGCCATCGACGATGAGACTGCTCTTTGTGTGGTTGACGGTGATGTTGAAGTCGTGTCGGAAGGGCAGTGGCACCGGTTCGATTGAGTTGACTAAGGACGACTCATAGTCGGTGGCCGCAATAGGTTGCCTAAACCAAGTGTGGGGGGCTTCTCAGCGATGTGACGCCTTGGCCAACATGGACACCGACTGTCACGAACGTGCGCCCACTTGGTATTCCCGTGATCTCTTAACGAGCAATCATTGAGGTGATGCAACCCGGACTTCCGAGGCCCAAATTCATCGTTGAGAGATATCTAGATGGACGATCATTTCGCTGGAGTACTCACTCAATCGTTGTCCGCAGCTCGGCTGATCATGTGATTGAAGGTCGTAGACCGAATCAATGTCGAGTCACGCTCAATTTCACAATTACGAGTCAGTTTTTTCGAGTCGCATGGTGGTTGACGCACAAGAAGGTACGTCGCTTCGTTGACCTAGAGGGATAAAGCCTCAAGGCTGAAGTTGAGAGGAACGCACAACTATTGGTGCCATGACGATCAGCTGGCGGTGTCATAACTGACTTGGTGAATACGTGTCTCCCATATAGACAGTCGACGTACACATTTCCCTCAGTGCAGGTGAACGCGATGCGCCCAGCGCCTGCTTCAAATGCCTATCTGATGGAATGTCCCACCAACTCTTCTGCTTCTGAAGAAAGTCAACGCTGGTGTGAAAGAAAATAGATTGGCGTTCGTGTCAGAAATTGACGGTGCCATCAATGCGCGCCACGACGTTTCCGCCGACCCACACTGTGCCTGACGCCTCTGTTGTGATCCGTACAACTCCAGATCGACCGATTGCAGTTCCCTGTGATACTAGATACGGCGCAGTGAACCGTCCTGACCCAATCAGCCATTGAGCAAGCGATGCATTCAAGCTCCCAGTCACCGGATCTTCGATAGTTACGCCACCAGTCGGGAAGAAAGCACGCACTTCGTAAGCGAAGGGAGAATTCGCATCGTGGGGACCCGCAATACCAATTTTTAGTTCAGTAGATCGAGGCTTCACTGCGAGAACTTCTTCTCGCGACTTCAACAACAAGCCAAGCCAACCAGGGCCATTATCTATCCACGCTGCATCAACGACATCATCTCGATGGAGGCCGAGTGCCGAAATGGCTTCAACGAAAACAACGTCTTCTAACGGTCCACTTCGAATGAGCGGAGGGGCCGCAAAGGACATCGAGTCGCCATCGGCATGAACTGTGACCAGACCGACACCACATTCTTGCGTGATGACGTCTGAGTGACGCGGTGTCCCTCCGTGTTGCAGCCATGCGAATGCTGAACCGAGCGTTGGATGCCCGGCAAAGGGGAGTTCTCCGACTGGCGTAAAGATGCGGACGAGATAGTCGGCCTCAGGATGTGTGGGTGGCAGGAGAAATGTCGTCTCGGACAGGTTGGTCCACATGGCGAATTGTTGCATTTGTTCAGTAGTGAGGCCTTCTGCATCAATGACAACAGCTAGAGGGTTTCCAAGAAACGGTCGCCTCGTGAAAACATCGAGTTGAACGAAACGACGTTTCATTTCTCGTCAGGCGTCTTCAAGTCTGCAATAACAATCTTGGACATTTGCATCATTGCTTTGAATGCGTATTCGCTGTCGTAGCCATCTTGTCCTTGTAGGGCTCTGCCAAGTGCTTCGGGAATGATTTGCCAACTCACGCCCCAACGGTCTTTGCACCAACCACATTGGCTCTCACTGCCGCCATGTGAGATCAGAGCATTCCACAGACGGTCAACATCATCTTGCGTCTCGCATGACACCTGAAAGCTCACGGCCTCGCTGTGTGGAAATTGGGGTCCGCCGTTAAGACCGGCAAATGGTTGGCCCAGTATCTCAAATTCAACCGTGAGGACAGACCCGGCGGGGCGTTGCGCATCTGCTTGGTAGTAGCTGATGTTTCCTAGGCGAGAGTTTGGAAAGAGGTTGACGTAAAACTCCGCAGCATCTAGTGCCTCAGTGTCAAACCAGAGATATGTCGTCAAACTTGTAGCACTCATTTCCTTAATCTACCTAGCTGTACCTAGGTTGTATCGCTGTCTATTGATGCGAATCTAAACTTATGAAATGTCATACGTCAGCACATACATCAACACACTTGGTCGCACCGAGGAAGCATTTGAGTTTTACCGTTCAGTATTTGGTGGAGAGTTCACTGATCTCGTTCGATTTCGAGACATGGACATGGGTCCTGCATCAGCAACACTTTCCGAAGAAGATCTGAATGCAATCTTGCACATCGAGTTACCAATTCTCGGCGGCCATGTCTTGGAGGGAACTGACATGTTGGAGTCATTGGGTCACGAGTTTGCGCAAGGAAATAATTTTTCTATCAACTTGCATCCTGATTCCCGCGAGCAGGCCGATCAGCTTTATGCGGCCTTGTCCGTGGGGTCAGCTTTTGCGCCAGGTATGGCAGATATGCCCTGGGGCGCGTATTGGGGGAGCTTTGAAGATCGCTTCGGCATTCGCTGGATGATTAATCAGTCGAACTGACGAGAGGAAAAAATGACAGGCATCGAGTACAGCGTGTCATCGATTGGGACTGTGGTGTCATCCCGATCTGAAGCAGAAGATGACAACTGGGATTCTGAATCATCACGAATTGAGTTGAATGCGCCGTTTGGCGAACGATCTCTGAAAGGTCTAGCTGACTTCAGTCATTGCATCGTCGTGTATGTCTTCGACCGCGCTTCATGGGATGAATCACGAATGTCTCGTCACCCGCGAGGCAATAAAGAGTGGCCCGAAGTTGGCATCTTTGCTCAACGTGCAAAAGACCGACCAAATCGACTAGGAGTGACCGTCTGCCAAATTCTGAAAGTAGACGGTGCGTCGTTGTATCTCAAGGGGCTAGATGCAATTAACGGAACACCGGTTGTTGATATCAAGCCGTGGATGAGCGAGTTCGGCCCGCGCGGAGAAGTTCATCAACCGCAATGGTCAAGTGAGCTAATGGCCGACTATTGGTGACGGACGCGCATTATTTGCGTGCCCACACTTCAACGTAGGGGCCAGACGAAATATCGAAGACCGTAAACCCTGCGTTGTGCAAAGGAGTTGTGATGGTCTCATCGGGCCACACCGTGTACCAGCGCCGGCCATCTGGCTCATCGCGCCACCCTGTGGCACCAGATGACGGAAGTGATGCGTAGAACAAACCACCGGCGCGAAGAAGGGTGACGCAATCGGCAATCACCGCTTCGACCTCATCGGTAGATAAATGAACTAGTGACGCTTGAGTCCATATGCCATCAAAAGTTTGCGGCGAGAAGAAAGTAGTTAGTTCTCGCATGTCACCATTCACAACTTTGTGTTTCGAACTGCACATGTCATAAAAGGAGGAGTTCAGTTCAATTCCAACAACTTGATGTCCACATGACGCGAAGAAATCAAGATCGCGACCAGGGCCACAACCAATATCGAGAACGTCGGAGTTGGGTGCAAGCAGTGAGTTAAAGCGCTCTGGCAAGTCAAGCTTGTGTTGCCTGTATTTTTCGCGGTACCCGTGTGGGTCGTTGTTGTACGTCTCAACGGACGCCAACACGGGGTCTTCGTTGTCTCTGCTCACATCATCATGCTGTCACATCACGAGTGAGCAGAAACGAAGAGTTATTTAGCTTTGCCTGCTGCCGTTGCTGCTGGAACTTCAACAAGGCGCCCTGTGCGAACGTCGTAGATGTATCCGTACACAGGAATGTTTGAAGGCACGAGTGGGTGGTTACGAATTCTGGCAACGTCTTCCACCACACTGTTTTCTGCGTGCGCGATTGTTAACCAGTTGATGTAGCGGCCTTCAGTGGAGCCAGGACCTTTGCCGATATCGGTGAATCCGTCTGCGCCAAGTGCTGCAGTCTCAAGACTTGATTCCAGCAAGCCAGCCATCACGTCATTTGTGAAGAACTCCATTCCGCAATCGGTGTGATGGATGACGAACCATTCGGCGGTACCCAGCAACTTGTAGGAGATAACGAGTGAACGAATTGCATCGTCGCTTGCGCGTCCACCGGCGTTGCGAATGACGTGTGCGTCACCCTCGGCGAGACCTGCGTACTTGGCTGGATCGAGGCGTGCATCCATGCAGGTGAGGATGGCGAAACGTCGAGCAGGTGGGAGGGCAAGAGCGCCCTTGTCGCCGAAATCTGACGCATAAGCATCATTTGCGGCGAGTACTTCTTTCAATACTGACATGGGTTTCCTTCGGTTTGTTGGGTAATTCCCGACAATTATGACCTTTTTAGTCGGGAATTGCAACCTGGCCCAGAAATTCATTCCGGTCCAATGGGGTCTTCCCATCGAAAGGTTGCGTGTTCAGGGCAGACGGTGTGGCGCTTCAATGTGGATCCAAAGGGCAGCATGACCAGTTGTTCAACATTCAACGTGATGCGGTAACACATCTCGCATGTGGAGTGACCATGAAGTGCTGCCTGCCAATGATTCTTTGTTGGGATGATCATCGTGCGCATGAGATTGATGTGAAGAAAATCAATGACTGATGCTCGAGGATTCATTTCATATTCGAACTCTTCAAGTGGTTCAAACTTCAACCAATCCCAATGGCCAGCGCACAATTGAGATTGACGTCCCACCAATTGCAGTCCGCACACAACACACGTCTTCGGTGCTGCCCTGCGAACAGCTTCTTCAAAAAAGATTCGTGCACCATCGTGACGCAATTCTGGAATTCGGCCTCCAGCATCCAGTTGTTCAATGAACTCGCGAACGGCTTGACCTCGTGCTATCTGTTCCATAGTGGCTCCTCTCGGTTTGCATCAGGAGCCCTAGATGTTTGCGCTGCGCGCCACATCCCCAGACGGGAAGCACCGTGGCCGGACTGGCTCGGTTGCTGAAACTTCATAGAAGTTTTCTCTTGATGTAGTTCTCACTATAGAGCGAAGGTGTGCCACTAATGTTCGGCAATGGCAGATGAAAAGGTCAAAGGCCCAGCGTCATATTTTCCCTCCATCGAGAAGAAGTATGGACAACCGATTTCCTACTGGAAAAAGCTTCTCGTCCCGATGAAGAAGGTAAAGCATTCAGAGATGGTGGCCATGTTGAAGAACGACCACGGGATGGGTCACGGCCACGCCAACGCAATCGTTGCGCACTTCAGGGCCGAACACGGCTTATAGGACAATGTCTAACGGCGACTGATCCTCGGAATGTAGATCGCATTCTCGGCAGTGACTTTGTGGGGCACCAAGTAGATGTACTTTGACGGCATGAGCGACATGACGCCAGCACCAGAAGCCCTTGAAGAGATTCTCGTTGAGGAAGCAAGTCGAGCAACATCGTCGACCTCTGTGGGAATTGGATCTGACAATGTTCGGGCAGAAAATATGGTCGCAGCAAAGTACTGGGGTGGAATTCAATATCGAATTGTCGTCACCTTCTTGTTGTTCACCGTGTGCTGGGTGGGGGTGATTGCACTTGGCGTGAATGGCACTCTGCCGTTGTGGCAATGCCTCATCTTGAACACTGTCTTTGCCTCAACGTTTTATATGCCGATGCACGAAGCGGCGCACAAAAACATTTGGGGTAAGACTCCTCGTGGCCGGTGGGTAGAAGAGGTAATCGGAATGTTGTCTTCCGTTCCTACTGGCATCAATTTTTCAGCGCATCGTGCCAGTCATATGCGTCATCACGCTTATACGAATGACCCCAAACGTGACCCAGACCATTTCACCGATGGGCGATTGCGGGAACTACCAGTGAAGTTTTACGGGATGACCATGTTGTATTCATTTCTTCCATTCTTCGCTCTCATTCCGCCTCTACGAATTCTCCTACCACAGTCGTTGCGGCCTGTCTTTGACGACCGCGGCGGAAGTGTGAAAGAAGGGAAGTCGCAAGTTCGTTTCTGGCTTCTCACCACAATTGTTCTGGTCACAAGCTTCGCAAAAGGTCACGGAATGGAGGCGTTGCTCTTGTGGTGGATTCCAGCACGACTGCAATTGTGTTGGTTGATGTTTATTTTTGCGTGGTATCCGCATCATCCCGCGAATGAAACAAGTCGTTATCGACATACCCGTGTTGCCGTTTTTCGTGGTTCTGGAATGTTGATTCGCGGTCATGATCACCATGCAATGCACCACTTGTTTCCGCGCGTACCGCACTACAAGCTGAAGGCACTGTGGAAGGAACTTGCAGAACCGATGGTGGATCGAGGAGTTCGTGTTGAAGGTCGGGCCGTGGGGGCAACGCAGCCTGTTGTGTGGTGAATACTTGATTTAGAAGCGGTCGGGGCGTGCAACAAGAGCCGGCGTAACCCAAGCAATCACGGCGTAACGCTCGAAGTACTTTTCGGCAAGCATTTTCAAGATTGACTCGGCAACTTTTTCAGTGACCACCGATTCCAATCGAATACTGGGCCCATTGAGATCGAGTGTGTTTTTGCCAGTGACGCCCTCTCCGCGAACATGGCTGACCGAATACCCCTTGGCCCCACATTTCTTTATGTCATCAATCAATTTCTGTTCAACGACTGACTCGGCGACGATGGTGATGAGTTGGCGTGCTGCTGTGTTCATGTGAGTAGCCCTTAGGTGAGTGCATTCGCCATGGCGATGTAGCACGGGATTCCGAAAGTGAGATTAAACGGGAATGTGATGCCAAGCGACGCTGTCACATACAGACCCGGGCTCGCCTTTGGTAATGCAATTCGTACGGCTGCTGGGGCAGCAATGTAGGACGCGCTGCCAGCCAACGTTGCCATGACCGCAACTCCACCTGTGCTGAGTCCGGCCGCACTGCCAGCAAGTGCACCAAGGAATCCATTGATGAGCGGAATCACAATTCCCAGCCCAACGAGTCGAGCACCAGCTTCGCGAATGTCGCGCAGGCGTTCTGCTGCAATAACGCCAAGTTCAATAAGAAACAGTGCGAGTGCTCCGCTGAACAAGCCAACAAAGACCGGGTCGGTCGGCGCGAGTCGCTCACCACCTACGACGCCACCAATGATGAGGCCTGCAACGAGCAGGGCGATACTGCGTCCACGAACAACTTCGCTGAGCGCCTCTTTCCACGATGATTCTGCTGCTGCTCCACGTGCTAAAAACAACGCAACGATGATTCCGACGATTTCAAGAACTGCAAGCAGTCCGGCGGCGAAACCTTCGTAGGTCATATTTCTGGCATCGAGAGATGCGATGAGAACGGTGAAGGTCACTGCCGATACGGAACCGTAGTGGGCCGCGATTGCTGCCGAATTGATGAGGTCTAACTTGCCAAAGAGACGTAATAGCCCGAATGCGATGACTGGCGTGATGACGCCAAGAAAAAGTGCAGCGATGAGAGGTTTCCAAATATCGCCAAATGACGATGCAGCTAGTGCTCGGCCGCCCTTGATACCTATGGCCAGCAATAAATATGTGGACAAGACGGGGTAGAGGGCTTCTGGAAGCCGTACTTCAAAGCGAAGAAGTGTTGCAATGAGGGCCACCAGAAATGCGATGACTGGCGCTGTGAGAAGGTTGTCTGCAAGCGAAGCGGCAATCATGATGTGCCTCGTTTCTTCTTGATCAGCGGATAGATGATTTCACGAATGTCGTGATCTGATTCAAGAGGATGACGTAGTGGGTGATTGAGGTCTATTTCATACACATTGTTGCGCCCCACCTTGTCCACCGAGATGTAGCCGGCATCTGACAGTTCGTGAATGATGCGATGAGCGGTGCGTTCTTGGATCCCTACAAGGTCTGCCAATTCGCTGAGACGAATGTCAGGCTGTCGAGCAATGCAGATGAGGACATGTGCATGGTTTGAGAGGAACGTCCACGCAGGACTTTCTGGTTCAGTTTGTTTCTTGACCACAAATACATGATATAAAAATCAAGTATTTGAAAGCAACTTTACGATGCAAGAATTCCTGCGAACACCTGCCAAGCCAGCAGGGACTTGGCAATGAAGCTGAGTCGGATGTACCACCGCTCGCCGTAGAGGTAGTCGGCCCACTTGCCGGTGGCGCGGTATTGCTTCCACTGCACAAATGCAAAGCAGTTGAAGAGGATGAACAGGGAGATGACAATTCCAATGACAAACCCTGGAACTGTGGTTTCTGGTGGACCTTTGGGCGAGAACATATTGATCACAATTGCCAGCCATGGGACTGCACCTGCGATGCAGCCGAACCAGAATGCTCGAAGATCACCGTCACCAGGTGTGGTGTATCGCTCTTGAAGCCATCCAAACAGAATCATGCTCGCGTTGACACCAATGATTGCAAGAAGTGCGATGAAGTCGGATGCGCCGTTTAGTTGAAGAATGACCACAATCATCAAGGACGACGACAATGAATACTCCACCCATCGATAAGGGTTGATGTGGTTCTTAAGACCAGATACGTACTTCGGGAAGATGGCTGGGGACGCAACAAAGAAATGAAAGAACGCGGACAGGGCCATAAACGCTGCCACCATGAAACTGGTATTTAGATTGAACAAAGTGATGGGATTGCTATAGAGACCTCGCCCAGGAGCATCGGCCAAGTAGACCGCGTTTACTGGAAGAGATGTGTCGTTTGACAGGGCAATGATTGCAATCAACGATACGAGGTGTAGCAAACCAGCCTGAATATTGAGACGTCTGAGGGCTGAGAATTCTTGTTCCATTCCTCTATTCTCACACAGTTTTCACATGTGGTCAGCGGTGCCTCTGTACGGCAAACTGTGGCTATGGAGATTTTTGAAACCTCACTCCCAGGCATAGGTGTTCGCTATGAATTCGATACGGCACGGGGCAGAAGGCTTGGTGTTCTGGTGCACCGCGACGGCCGACGTGAATTACTCATCTACTGCAAAGGTGATGAAGATTCATGCAGTGAGACAATTGATTTAGATACTGCCGAGTCGGCAGCGCTGGTTGAGTTATTCGGCGGAACAAAGATCACAGAAAGACTCAGCGACCTCCGCCACGACGTGCAGGGGCTTGCAATTGAGTGGGTGGAAATTATGGCTGATTCGCCTTTGGCAGATCGCACTATCGGCGACGGGAAAATTAGAACTCAAACGAGTGCATCGGTGGTTGCTGTGCTGCGCAGTGAAGAATCAATTCCAGGGCCCGGTCCAGAATTTCAGTTTCATGTCGGTGATATTGCACTGGTGACTGGTTCGCACGATGGTGTTGCCGCAGCTGCTCGCCTCATCGCTGGCTAGAACTCTTTGTGAAAATCGATCTTGCGCTCATGGAGTTAGGCGTCATTATGTTGACGCTTGCTGTCTTGGGTCGGTTTGCAATTCGGATAGGAATTCCAACGATTCCGTTGTTCCTTGTCGCAGGATTATTTTTTGGTAACGGTGGAATCATCCCGGTTGATCAAGCACGGCCATTCATTGAAATCGGAGCCTCATTAGGCGTGATTTTCCTTCTCTTCATGCTTGGCTTGGAATACACACCCCAAGAACTAAAGAACAGCATGAAATCGAATATGTTTGCTGGGGTTCTTGATGGTGTGGTCAACGTAGTGCCCGGAATAGTTGTTGGTCTGTTGTTGGGCTGGGGTGCGTTAGGTGCGGCGGTTTTGGGTGGAATCACGTATGTTTCGTCGTCGGGAATCATCGCAAAACTATTGACGGATCTTGGTCGATTAGGAAACCGAGAGACGCCACTGGTGCTGTCCATCTTGGTGATTGAAGATCTAGTCATGGCTGTATTTCTTCCAGTTCTAGCGGTGGCGTTGTCTGGCGGAAGTGTTGTGACGGGAATCATTTCGGGTGTCATTTCTGCACTCATCGTTTTGGTTGTACTGACTTTCTCGCCCAAATTGGGTGGCACGCTCACTCGACTACTTGGGGGAACCTCACAAGAGATTGTTCTACTCACATTGTTAGGTTTGGCAACTTTGGTTGCAGGTGCGGCTGAATATATTCATGTGTCGTACGCAATTGGCGCGTTCTTGTTGGGCATTGCGATTTCAGGTCAAGTAGCGGAACGTGCACGAGAACTGCTGCAACCATTGCGGCATTCATTCGCTGCGCTCTTCTTTGTTTACTTCGGCTTTGAAGTTATTCCGTCATCATTACTTGATGTGGTACTACCGGCAGTTGGGCTGGCGCTTGCTAGTGCAATCACAAAACTGTTCACTGGATGGGTTGCAGCCAAGCGAAGTGGGCTGTCTAGAAAAGGTTCACTGCGGGCTGCTGTCACGCTGATTCCACGTGGAGAAATTTCAATTGTGCTCGCCGGAATTGGTGTGTCAAGTGGATTAGACAGTCAACTCAGTTCGCTTGTTGTTGCTTATGTCTTACTTCTAGCTATTGGCGGATCTGTAGCAATCAGATTTGTGAAGTAATTACGCCAATTCTTCTATGCGACTTCGCACCAGCGAATGAAGCAGTGTGGCATTAGGTTTCCAATCAAGCGGAATCTGAAATGTGTGTTTGCTGACGACGTACTTTGAGAGTTTTTCTTCGTGTAACTTCAGGACTTCTTTGCTGAATGGATTAATCAGGATGTGTTTCTTTGATGCTGACATGCCGAAAACAGTTTGTTTCCCAATTCGTAAAACCGGTTGATTCCACGCAATGACAAGTTCAAGTTTCGGATACTTCTTCTGAATCACCGCGAAGATTGCTTTCATAGTTTTGGAAGCCTGTGGGTCAATACTCTTGAAGTATGCGTCGGGGGTGTCGTGGCGCTTCGACGATGCTGAGCCACGCACATACATCACCAATGCATTGGCGTGAGCTTGACTGAAGCCATGTTCCTCTTTCAAATACGCTACTTGTTCCGCGTACTTGGCATCGCCAAGATCTTTCACGCGAGAGATCCAGTCGGCAATTTTCCCGCCATGCTTCTTCTCGATGAGCGGAAAAAACTTCGTGCGGTCTCCGTTATCAGTGGCCATGCCTTCACTGTAATGCCCGAAGAGAGTCTCCACTATGGTGAGTGCATGAACGTCATCGACGCAGTCAATCAACGAATCTCTGTTCGCCAATTCACAGACCAAGAAGTGGAGCACGACGTCTTGCGTCAATTAGTTATTGACGCATCGCGTGCGCCAAGCGGTGGCAACGTTCAGCCGTGGCGAATCTACGTTCTTGAAAAAGAAGCAACAGATCGACTTCGTGCTGTGATTGCTGGTAATCCAGAAGTAGCGCCGCCTGAATACGACATCTACCCATCAGGCTTGGTCGAGCCGTATCGCACGAACCGATTTGCTTTGGGAGAGCAGATGTACGCCAAGTTGGGAATCCCACGTGAAGACAAGGCTGGTCGGCTGCGTCAAATGGCAAAGAACATGCAGTTCTTTGATGCCCCAGCCTCAATGTTTTGCTTTATTGACCGCGGCATGGGCGCACCACAGTGGTCCGATCTGGGCATGTTCCTGCAGACCTTTATGTTGCTGGCAACAGAACGTGGTCTCGGAACATGTGCACAGGAGTATTGGTCCGTTCAGCACAAAGCTGTTCGCGAGTTCTGTGGAGCACCAGACAACGAGTTGCTGTTTTGTGGCATGGCTATTGGATACACAGACACATCTGCTCCGGTGAACTCGTTGGTATCAGAGCGCATGCCATTTGATGATTTTGCAAAATTTGTCAAGTAAGAGTTAAGTATGCGAGTAAACAATGTTGTTCTTGTCCCTTCGTTGGGCCGCCCGGCTTCAGATTTCAATCAGCTAGCAGACTCGCTGTCTTCTGCCGGTTTCACTCCGCATCTCATGGATCCAGTTCCGCAATGGGATGGAAAACCCACATTGCACGATTTGGCAGATGAGGTCGTTAGTCGACTTGATTCGCTCGGAGTGGATCGGTTTCATCTGATTGGTCACGCATTTGGAAACCGGCTATCGCGTTGTATCACTGCGGATTACAACACTCGGGTGGAATCGCTGACTTTGCTTGCAGCTGGCGGATTAGTAGAACCAGAAGAGCACATTTGGGTTGCTCTGGCTGAGTGCTTCAATTCTGAATTGTCGCAAGAGGAACATCTTCAATATGTAAGCACAGCATTTTTTGCGCCTGGAAATGACGCAAGCGTGTGGGTGGACGGATGGTTTCCGCAAATGATGCAGTATCAAAGAGCCGCTGTTGTTCGGACACCGCGTGAGGACTGGTGGCCTGCAAATGTTGACAAGGTATTGGTGATTCAAGGTCTCAACGATGCCATAGCACCAGTGGAAAATGGCCGTCGTTACAAATCTGAGTCAGCACCTCATGCACAATTGGTGGAGATTAACAATGCAGGTCATGCGCTCTTACCAGAACAGCCTGAAGCTATCGCACAGGCAGTGTTGCAGTTTCTCGGATAACTACCGCATCGTCATCTGAACGCCCGACACAATGTCTGCAGCAACAGATTGCACCGGGCGTTGCTCTCTTCGGGCAGTTGCCCGTAGGTGAGTGAAAGCGCTTGTCACGTCCGTGTTGTGTGTGGCGGCCAAGACTCCCTTTGCTTGCTCAATGATGATGCGACTATCAAGGGCTGTTTGTAGTTGCGTGACAAGTGTTTCTGAATTGCTGAATCGAATGACGCACTAGAAATGCAAAAGCCGGGGCATTCCTACCCCGGCTTCGCTAACAATGTGGAGAGGGGATCAACCCTGGATAAGTCCGCCGACAATTTGGAGTGGGAACTGTGCACCATCTGCTGCTGATACGGCGAAGATGAACAATGCTCCACCGGCCATGGAGATGTTCTTCATGAAGCCAATCATTTCCGTTTGCTTTGAAGCTTCGTCTGCGTTCCAATAGTCGTGCATCTTGAGCGCCATCAGGACGAGAAGAACTGCCAGAGCGAGTGCGCCAATATCTGTCCAAATCCCAAGGATGACGGAGAGACCACCGAGCAACATGACAACGCCACTTAACTGCACTGACAGTTTTGGCATTGGTACTTTCTTGAATTGTGCATAGCCGGCCATTGCATCTGCTTGCTTCAGGTGGTTGAGACCTGAACCAAGGAACATGAATGCAAAGAGGACTCTTGCGATGAGGAGGACGATGTCCATGATGTCTCACTTTCACTAGGGGTAGTTGAGAGCACAACTATATATCGATATAGTTGTGATAGCAATCATTCTCTCTTCCCCCGGATTGGTATAGATATGACGACAAAGTGGCTCTCTCCGGCAGAAATGGCGGCGTGGCGTACCTACATTGAGACGTCGGGCGACTTGATGCGCGCCATTGAGAAAGATCTTGCGCCACATGGTTTGGATAGAGGGGACTACCAATTGCTGGCCATGTTGTCCGAGGCCCCGAATCAACGGTTGCGAATGTGTGACTTGGCCGAAAGTCTTCGCCTCACACGTAGTGGCTTAACACGCCGTATGGATGGGGTACTAAAGAAGAAACTGGTGACCAGGGTGCAGTCGGAGGACGATGGTCGTGCTGCGTATGCAAGCTTGACGCCAAAAGGGTTTGAACTGCTCAAACAAGTTGCACCTGAACATCTTGAAAGCGTGCGACGTTTAATGATTGATCTTTTGTCTCCGGCAGAGATAAAGGCAATTGCATCTGCATTCAGCAAGATTGCGCACAATCTTGCTCAACAGCAGAACTAGTTGGCCAAAGCCTCTTTCGCTGCCTGCACTCCCGCAACAAGTGTTGCGCGCTCGGCGTCGTTTAGGACTGCAAATGCAGGTTCGACGATTGCGTCGGTAATTTCTTCGGCCTTTGCCATTTGTGCAAGGAATGCGTCGTCAATGGTGGGCATGTCGTCTTCGCTGTATCCGAATTGCTTCCACATGTCTGGGCGCTTTGCGGCGTGAGCTTTCTTTCCATCAATACCTGCTGCCCGAAGAGCAACAAGGTGTGCGCTTCCACGGAATTCGCGCAAGATAGCGAGAAGTTGCATTGCACGACCTGGCGCGTCTGTTGCAAGTGTTTCGCTACGAATGGCCGCATATAAACCGAGGCCCTCTGGATTTGCGGCGTTGTTCACTTTGTCCATTGCCGCAACGAAGGCATCAAGGTTGGCGAGCGATGTGAATTTTGCGCGTCCAAGATTTGCTGCGGCTTGCATGTGGGCAGCGCCAGCTTTGCGTGGATCGCACTTTGCGCAGGCTGCATCCCACACGCTCTTGACGAGTGCTGGGCTGAAGTAACCGAATGCTGCGGCCACAGCTGCTGAATCGGTGTTTCCCATTTGCCCACCGCGACCTTGAACGTAGAACTCCATTCCACCAAGTCCGAGTTCTTTTCCGAGCGCCATGGTCTCGGGAATGAAATAGAAAGCCGAGCCCACAGCATTAATGGTGGGGCACACTGCATCGAGAAGTTCTTTGTTGTTCATAATTTGGCAGAGTATCCAACTTGGCAGCACCTACAGTCATTGGAGTGCTGTCTGCGGAGTCAACTTTGTCTAAACGGGTAACTGCACTTGCCCCTGCGATCTTCGTCCTCTTATGGAGTACGGGTTTCATTGTTGCTCGCTATGGCACCAAAGACGCTGGCCCGCTGACGTTTCTCACCATTCGCACTGCCGTTGCCGCTGGAATCTTGTTTCTCTTCTCGCGTCTGACGCATGACGAGTCCCTCACCGGGAAGCAGATTCGCGTGCAATGGATAGTGGGAGCTGGCATCCATGCCATGTACCTAGGTGGAGTGTTCGTGGCTATCGACCATGGTCTGCCCTCTGGCGTGAGTGCTCTCATTGCTGCGCTTCATCCAGTGGTCACCACTGTGCTGGGGAGACTTATGTTGGGAGAAGATCTCACTAGTCGCCGAATCACTGGTGTTGCACTTGGCTGCATCGGTGTTGTTGCCGTGGTGGCGGAACGAGGTGGCGCATCAGATGGAATTAGTGCAGTCGCATTAATTGCAATGGCGATTGCGGTATTTGGAATGTCTGGTGGAACTCTGATTCAACGTCGGTTTGCAACTGGAGTTCCATTGTTAGCTGGAACGGCATGGCAGTACGTGGCCACAACGGTCATCCTCGGAGTTGGTGCAGTGACATTCGAAGGATGGGATTTCACGGTCACCGCCCAAAGCCTACTGTCGCTGGCGTGGGCGGTTGGTGTGTTGTCGCTAGCAGCAATTCTCATCATGTTGTGGTTGCTTCATCGACAAGCTGCATCGCAGGTGAGCAGTTTGTTCTTCTTGACACCAGCGTTGTCTACCGTTGAAGGTGCAATCTTGTTTGGCGAAAAACTCGGAACATTGTCAATGATTGGATTGATTGTTGCGATTCTTGGTGTGTGGTTGGCGACCACACAGAGAACTACTTCTCTACAGACGTGAGGTCCGGGCCAATCACAATTTCCCCTGAGAAGTGTTCGGCAGCCATGGCATGCCACTCGGGTTCTTGTCCTGGCTGGATAGCTGGAACGTAGTGGGTGAGCACAAGCGTCTTCACGTTGCACCGTGTTGCAGTTTGCGCTGCTTGTTGAACGGTGGAGTGATAGTCAAGAATGTCTAGAAATCGTTCACCTGTTGGGACAAGCGGTGCGAACGTTCGAACTAAGTCTTCGCGAAGGACTGTTTGCACATAAAAGTCTGCGTCTTGACACATCTCGTAGAGGCCGTCACATGGAATGGTGTCGCCCGCAAGTGCGGCTACAACGCCATCGTGTGAGAAACGAAAACCGACGGTTGGTGCCACGGGGCGATGATCGGTGGCGTGAACTGTGACTGCTACATCACCGATGGTGAATGATTCGCCAGCTTCTACTTCGTGAACCTCAACGGCCATCCCGCCACCGGCGCGAAGGTCGTCATGATGGTCCATGCGGTATCCCTCATCTTGAGAGAGCATCGCAAGCAGGCCATCGACCATCTTCTTAGTTCCCACTGGACCGTAGATAGGCAGTGGAGTTGCTGCGGGAGATGCAATCCATCGTGTGGTCACGACATCGTTTAAATCGCAGATGTGATCGCTGTGTAAGTGGGTCAGAACAACCGCGGATACCAGCGGCGGCGGGCACATGGCGCCAACGAGACGCATGATGACGCCACGTCCAGTGTCTACAACGATGTTTTGTCCACCTGCTTGAACAAGAGTTGATGGGCCAGCGCACGTTGCGCTAGGGAGTGGGCTTCCAGTACCGAGCAGGGTGATTTTCATGAACGCAACTTAATGGCACAGTGTTGAATCGCGCGCGAACACGATTCATTTTCCCTAGCGGCCGCGTGGCTTGAAGAGGTCGCGTACTAGTGGCTCGAAATGTGACAACGGAGCGCTCTTGTAGTCGGCATCAAATGCTGGCGAGTCGTACTTTGCGCAGAATTCTTCGGTGTATTCAAAGTATTCGTGGCCGCGGAATTGCTCGCGTGCGTTCTTATCCAGACCGATGTAATCCCAGAAGTAGTAACCCTGGAAAATGCCGTGGTTTTTCACCATCCACCAGTTCTTTTCAGAAACGAATGGTTTCAATATGCCGGCAGCAATCTCTGGATGGTTGAACGGTGCAAGGTTGTCGCCAATGTCGTGAATAAGCGCACACACGATGTACTCAGCATCACGCCCATCTTTTTCGGCACGTGTGGCCGTTTGCAAACAATGCTCGAGACGATTCACCGGAAAGCCGCCGTGGTCATCTTCGAGATAACGAAGTTGTTCCAGCACACGATCTGCCACCATGGCTTGAGTGTCTTGCAGACAGACCATGATGTTTTGCCATTCTTCCTTGGTGGATTCTTGGAAAGATTTGAATGTGGCGCGCTCCATAGTGACCTCCTAGTTCTCGCTAGGGCAGAACTTACTACCTAAGAATGTGTTTGTCAGCGGCGAGACCGAAGAACCGACACCGTGGAACCGATGGCCATGTTCTGGAAGACCCATTTGGCGTCGGCGACGCGCATACGAATGCAACCGTGCGACGACGGGGCGAGGCCAAGTGGCGTGTAGAACGGAACTTCACCGTATTTCGTGGCTTTATAGGGGATGCCATGAAAGCCGATGTTGCCGCCTTCTCGTCCCACCGTGAATCGCGTCATGAAGCGCATTCGTTCACGCGGATTTGGTGTGTAGAAGGTTTGTGCAGATTTTGAAAAGACTTTGAATACGCCAACAGGTGTTTGGTCGTCCACTCCGGTGGAGACGGGGAGTGTGGCAATGAGGCGCCGATTCTTGTTGTAGAAGTACGCGCGCTGTTCGTCAAGCACCACTCTCGCAAACGCAATTGCAATCTTTCGACGTTGCGGAGTAGACACGCGGGGCAACGTTGATGTTGTTTTCGTTGTCGTGGCTTCAAAAACCGTATTGGGAGTTGTTGTTGGAGTGGAATCATCTGTGGCATGCACAACAGATGGCAACAGAACTGCTACCAGAAGTGTTGTGATGAGAGGAAGGATTCGACATTTCATGACTGCAATCAGGCTAATTGTGATGAACACCGAAGGGGTGGCATAGGGCCACACGCCTTATTCAGCTGCTATATCGAGAGCTTCGGCAAGCGTGTTCCACGATAGAACTGCACACTTGATACGCACAGGGAACTTCACGACACCTTGCAGCGCTTCAAGGTCACCAAGTGGTGCAGAGGTATCTGGTTCTGGTCCGTCTTCGTCGATGGACATCATGTACTTGAAGCGTGAGATCAATGCACGAACGTCGGCAATTGGTTTTCCTTTAACAGCAGCACTCATCATGGATGCAGAGCTCTGACTGATAGAGCATCCTTGGCCACCAATCTTGATGTCTGACACGATTCCATCGGTGACATTGAGAAATACTTCAATCTCGTCACCGCACAACGGGTTGTGTCCTTCTGCGCGCACTGCTGGTGGTTCAAGAGATCCGCGGTTACGTGGGCTCTTGTAATGGTCGAGAATGATTTCTCTGTAGAGGTCTTCAAGTCCGGGCATGGTGGGTCTCCGTGGGGTTATCTCTCAGGCTAGAGGGTGAAGAAGTCGCCCGTCTCGGTTAGTGCATCACAGAGAGCATCAACTTCACTGGTGGTGTTGTACAGGTAGAAACTTGCGCGCGCCGTGGCATTCGCCCCCAGCAAACGCATAAGTGGCTTGGCGCAGTGATGTCCAGCGCGAACACAAACATTGTTCTGATCGAGAACCTGGCTGATGTCATGCGGGTGAACGTCGCGGAACGCAAAACTGATGGTGGCGCCACGAACTTCAACATTGTGGCTGCCATGAATGACGATGTCGTCTCCGAAACGCTCAGTGAGAGTGTTTAGTGCGTAACGAGTAATGTCAATTTCGTGTTGACGAATGTTGTTCATGCCCAATGCTGTGAGGTAATCAACCGCTGCTGCTAGACCGACAGCCTCAATGATGGGCTGCGTACCAGCTTCAAATTTGGCTGGTAACTCGGCGCATGTGAAACCGTCGAGTTTGACGTCGGCGATCATGTTGCCGCCGCCGAGGAACGGCGGCATTGCATCGAGAAGTGATTCGCGTCCCCACAACATGCCGATGCCCGTTGGTCCGACCATTTTGTGGCTACTGAAAGCGAGGAAGTCTGCATCGAGATCTTGCACATCGGTGGACATGTGCGGAACAGATTGGCAACCGTCAACAATTGCAATTGCTCCGTGGCGGTGCGCTAATGCGATGAGCTGTTTTGTTGGGTTAATTGTTCCCAACACGTTTGACATGGCGGTGAATGAAAATGCTTTCGCACCAGTGAGAAGAGAGTCAATGTTGGTGAGATCGAGGAGGCCGTCGTGCGTGAGCGGAACCCAACGAATTTCGAAACCTTTTTCAGCGGCCAGCATTTGCCAGGGAACAATGTTGGCGTGATGTTCCATGTGAGTGAGAACAACGGCGTCACCTGGGCCCAAGTTCGCAGCGCCCCATGAACGAACGATGAGATTGAGTGATTCCGTGGCGTTCTTCGTGAAGATGACTTCTGAAGGGCGACGTGCATTGACGAACTCCGCTACTTTTGCACGAGCGCCTTCGTACAAATCTGTTGCATGAGCAGCAAGTTGGTACGCGCTTCTGTTGGTAGGACCATACGCATGTTCCATGAAGTTGGACATGGCTGAGATAACGCTGAATGGTTTTTGAGATGAGTTGGCAGAGTCGAGATACACCAATGGTTTGCCATTGATGGTTTTAGCCAAGACAGGGAAGTCTTTGCGAATCTGCGCAACGTCAAATGGCATGGTTAGACCTTGTATGCCTCGTAGCCGTTCTTTTCAAGTTCAGCTGCAAGTTCCATTCCGCCAGACTTCACAATGCGACCATCAATCATGATGTGAACAACATCTGGTTGAAGTTCGTCTAACAAGCGTTGGTAGTGGGTGATGAGCAAGATTCCCAAGTTCGGGCGATCTGCACGAACTTCGCGAATACCTTTCGCCACGATACGCAACGCGTCGATGTCGAGTCCGGAGTCTGTTTCGTCGAGAACTGCAAATTCTGGTTCCAACAACGCCATCTGCATGATCTCATTGCGCTTCTTTTCGCCACCAGAAAAACCTTCGTTGAGGTAGCGATCCACGAATGAGGAATCCATTCCCAACCGCTTCATCCAGTCCATTGCCGACAGACGAAGTTCAAGAACGGAAAGATCGATTCCTTTGCGGGCAGACAAAGCTTGGCGAAGGAACTGAATGACGGACACTCCTGCAATTTCTTGCGGGTATTGGAATGCAAGAAACATTCCGGCTTTGGCGCGCACATCTGTGGTCCAGTCGGTGATGTTTTCACCCTTCAAGAACATGTCGCCGTCGGTGACTTCATACTCGGGGGAGGCGAGGAGTGTGCTGGCCAGGGTGGACTTGCCGCACCCATTAGGGCCCATGATGGCGTGAATCTCGCCAGCATTCACTGTGAGGTTCAGCCCTTTCAGGATCTCGTCCGTGGTGTCGACATCATCGGACACAGGGCGGGCATGGAGGTTAGAGATGCGGAAAAGTTCGCTCACATTGCCAGTCTAAAAGGGCATGAGGGCATTACCACTATGTGCATAGTGGAAACTAAGCGCTGGCGAGAGCTTTCCAGAGGGCTGGGTATGAGGGGTATTCCAGATTGTCGTCTAGGTAGTTCGCCTCGTGTAACAGGCGGTGGTACTCGGGAAGATGGCGGAACGGAACCCCGGCGTCGACGTGGTGGGCCATGTGGAAGCCGATGTTGTACGGAACCATCATGAAACGAGCGAGTCGGCTTTGGTGCACGGAATGAGTGGTGTAGCGACGATCGTCATCTTCGCGCATGCCGCCGTGCTCAGCAATAGAGCGGAGTCGGTTAATGACTCTCCACACGGTGAGATACGGCGCCACCCAGAACACCAAATACATCCACCAGTATCCGGTGACAGAGAACAAAGAAATGATGACGAGTTGAACGCCCATCATCTTCCACAGTGTTCGACGAACACGCTGGTCTGGTGAATGAAAGCCACGCATTTGATTGCGCAGCAACTTGAGTCCAGTTCTTCCCGAGGCATCGCGCCACAACTTGCGTCGCAAACTGTCACGCGTGACTGGGTACTTGGCGTACAGAGCAATGTCTGGTTCTCTGTCTCCAAACTCACGTTTGTGATGCGCCATGTGAACACGGCGGTAGGCCTGTGTGCTGGTCAACGTGGGGTAACCAAGTAACCAATTGCCAACAAGGTCGTTCGTTGCTTTGTGTGCAAACAACAAGCGGTGAGCAGCTTCGTGCATGAGGGAGAGAAACTGCGCGTGCGCGCGCCCCATCAGGAAAAACGCAGCGACCCACACCGCGATGTTGTTGATGCGCGCTGCTGCCACGAGCAACAAAATGTTTTGTCCGTATAACCAGAACACACTGAATGCATTTTTGAATGATGGAATCTTGCGAAGACGAATACGGTCATCTGGTTGCAGGCGTCCGTCTAATGCCACGTGCGCTGTTGGCGACACCACTGGAAGAGTTGATGGCGCCATTCCGCCAAGAAATGGAGACTTACCAGCCACGATCTACCCACTCTTGAAGGTGAGGCCGCTCTGTTGAAATGGTGGTGTCAACACCATGACCAGGAAGAACAACAGTGTTGCCAGGGAAAGTAAAAAGCCGTGAATCGATTGATTGGATGATGGTGTCAAAGCTGCCGCCAGGAAAATGTGTTGCACCTGGTCCACCAGGAAACAGCGTGTCTCCAGTGAACAGCAACGGGGCATTCTGCACCTTGAAAGAAATTGATCCGGGCGTGTGACCTGGGTTGTGAATGACATCAAGTCGAAGTCGGCCAACTTCAATGACGTCTTCGTCGTTAATGAAGACGTCATACCCCACGTCTTTCAACATCGCGGCATCGTCTGGCGCAACAGCAACTTCATACCCGGCTTCGCGCATGGCAGGAACTGCCTGAATGTGGTCGTGATGTCCGTGTGTTTCAAGAACTCTGCGCACACCGAGCGCTTGGCAGAGGTCGAGGAGTCGTTCGTGTTCGTTGGCGGCATCAATTAACACGGCATCGCCCGTATGTTTGCAACGAATGACGAACACATTGTTTGCATATGGTCCAACAACGACGCGGTGAACGTCGAGGTTGTGATCGAAGTAATGCAAAGTGCCAAGGGATGTGGCCATGCACCTAGCCTGACACAATTTCGAAGCCAAATGACATGGCGACGGGAATTTGTGACGCATCAAATGTGACGAATTGAGTGCGGCCAGGAAGTCTGGCTGCGGCAGAAAGATGTACCGCCGTGGAGAAACCAACAGGCTGTTGTTGGCATAACGCAGTTGCGTTATCGAGTAGTGCTTGGTCCAGCGGGACGACATGCAAGAAGTCCCATGTGTGGCGAATCATGTCTTCGAGATGTCGAACCAATACGGGTTCATCGGTCAGCCGGGCCGCAGCCGACACAGCTTCGCCGAGAGCATGTGCAGAACTCACCCATGTGGTGTCGGAGTTCAGAGCGTCCAGAACAACGGTGCGTGACGAGTTGTCGATATGAAGGGACAACAATGCGCTGGAGTCAAGAAAGACACTCACGTGCGCACCTGATTCAGTGCACGATCAACGCGAGCGCCAGCGGTGAGTAGCAGTGGGTCTCCGGGCACCCAATCTCCTCGCCGGCGTGGTGCCACCACCGCACCGCGGGCGACGAGGTCTGCCAGCGACACCCCGTCTACATCTCCTGAGAGTGGCCCTAGCTGGGCAACCGGTGTGCCGTCGATGGTGACCACCACACGTTCGCCCTGCTGGGCGCGCCGCAGAAATGTGGACAAGGTGGCGCGTAGTTCTCTCATGCCAATGTGGGCCATGCCGTCAGCCTAGCCAGATTGTGTACACGGGCGTACACACATCAATTCTCGGCGGGTGGTCCTGCTGGTTCAGAATGAAGACATGAATTTTGCATTTAGTGAAGAACAGGAAGAACTCCGCAAGATGGTGCGCTCGTTCCTTGAGAACAAGTCATCAGAAGAAGCGGTTCGTGAGCAGATGGAAACCGTCAACGGTTTCGATGCAGGCGTATGGTCGCAGATGTCAAACGAAATGGCATTGCAAGGTCTTGCAATTCCAGAAGAGTTTGGTGGTCAGGGATTCAGCTTCATCGAACTCGGTGTGGTTCTTGAAGAAATGGGTCGCGCATTGTTGTGTGCACCGTTCTTCTCCAGCGTTGTGCTTGCAGCCAACACGCTTCTTCTCTCCGGAGATGACGCAGCAAAGAAGGCATACCTGCCAGGTATCGCAAGCGGCGAAACAATTGCAACTCTCGCAACCACCGAGCCATCAGGCCGTTGGGACGAAGCAGGAATCACCATCGAAGCAAAGGGTGCAGGTTCAGACTTCACCATTAGCGGAACAAAGAGCTTCGTTCTCGATGGTCACTCTGCACACCTCATCATCGTTGCAGCACGCACCGCAAAGGGTGTCAGCTTGTTCGCAGTAGATGGCAATGCATCAGGTCTCACCCGCACCGCATTGTCCACCATGGACCAGACACGTAAGCAAGCAAAGCTTGAGTTCAACAACACTCCAGCCAAGCTCATCGGCACCGAAGGCAAGGGCGGCGACGTCCTCAGCCAGGTCATGGATCTTGCAGCAGTTGCACTTGCAGCAGAGCAAGTTGGTGGCGCACAGAAGGTTCTCGAAATGGCAGTGCAGTACGCAAAGGACCGCATCCAGTTCGGACGCCCCATCGGTTCATTCCAGGCCATCAAGCACAAGTGTGCAGACATGTTGTTGGAAGTTGAATCAGCAAAGTCCGCTGCTTACTACGGCATGTGGTGTGCAGCAGAAATGAACGAAGAGCTTCCATCAGTTGCATCACTTGCTAAGGCATATTGCTCTGAGGCTTACTTCCACGCAGCAGCTGAGAACATTCAGATTCACGGCGGTATTGGTTTCACCTGGGAACACCCAGCACACCTGTACTTCAAGCGTGCAAAGTCAAGTGAACTCATCTTCGGTGACCCCACCTACCACCGCGAGCTTCTTGCTCAGCGCATCGGTATCTGATTTCACCGATCAGAGAATTCAGAAAGAGCCCGGGCTTAGTGCCCGGGCTCTTTTGTTTGTGTTCTACTCTTCGCATATGCCGCGCACCGTTGTTTCGCAAATCTCTGATCCGCATATTCCAGGCCCTGGTGATGAATTGTTTGCATCTTCTGACCCAGTGGGCAATCTCACTGCCGCTCTGCAACACGCCGCACTACGCAGTACGGCGGTTGTGATTACAGGTGACTGTGTTGCACGTGCGGGAACTGAAAATGAGTACCGCGGATTCTCGCAAGTGATGAAAAGTGCGGATGTTGAAGTCTTGTTGTGCGCTGGAAACCATGATGAATCGCAGCGAATGCAAACGACGTATGCGCTGCCCAGCAACAACGGCCGACTTGATTACGTGAAACAGTTGCCTGACGGGCAACTCATTGTGATGGATTCATCGCGCCGTGGTCGTGAAGATGGTGTTCTTGATGATGATCAATTGAACTGGTTAGACAAAGCCCTCGCAAGTGGAGCGCCGTCGCTGATTGCAATGCATCATCCATGTTTTGCGATTGGTGGCCCAGCGTTGAGCTCTGTTCGTTTGGACGATGCATCTATCGCCGGACTTACCGATGTAGTGAGCCAACACAATGTGGTGGCCGTGGTGAGTGGGCACGCGCACATGACATTTTCTGCACCGTTTGCTGGCACCACGGCATATATCTGTCCGTCGGTTGCGTATGAGTTTGCGTTTCGTGGGCGAGATCTCATTTATCGGCCCGGGCTACCTCAATACATGGAGTACTCGTGGGGAACTGACGGATCACACTTTCTCGCAAAAGTTGTGACAGTTGCCGACGAATCTGCGTGGCTCGTGATGGAGAGCTTTTAGGTAACTCTCGTAGGCTGAACTCATGTCCGCCATCACCATTGTCTTTTTGGTTCTCTCCATCATCTGTGTCTTCGTGATAGCAGCAGTGGTTATTGGGCGAGAAGCACGTCGGCTCGACGCAGTCGCTCCCCGAGTGGTGTACGAAATTGACGTTGCAGTGGATTTTGTGGCTAATGCATTGCCGTCAGAGACGCAAGCTCGCCTCACTCTTGATGAAGTCCGTGAGTTACTCATTGGCCACATGAACTGGCTGGCAGAAAAGAACCTTGTTCCACAAGACGTCATTGATCGCCGTCAAGATATTGATTCACCACTCGTCGTTGATGAAACACATTTGGCTGCGCACTTATTGAATGAAGCAACCAAACGCGGTGTTGAAGTATTGGACGATGTTGATGTCATCCATGTTGTTGATGCACACAACGCCTACTTCGCAGCAATTGGCGCAGTGGGCCCGCAGGCGGAATCGCTTTAGATCATCATGTTGAACTGACTCACCACACGGTGAGCAAGTTCCGCGTCTCCACTAATGGAGATGAGTGTTGCGAGTTCTTCTGCACCAGCACGACCCATGGCTAGCTGTGCGAACGTATCGCTGTCCATGCTGATGTCACACAGTGCATTTGCTGGAACTTCAGTGCCGATCTGTGCACGGCCATTCACCACTGTGGTGGCAACGGTTCGTTGCACTGCACCTGTGATGCGGATAACAACGCAGCCACCTTCAGGTGTGCCCGCACGCTTGCCCACAACAATGGGAATTGTGCGAATGAGTCGATCAATAGTGTGTTCTGCTGCTGGTCCGCCTTGGTTGCCTGGCTTGTTCACCGCACGACGCATATCTTGTTCGTGCGCCCAGCTGTCGAGAACTCGCACATGGAGAAAATCTGCAAGTGTCCCCGGACCAGTGGGGTTCATCATTTCTTGATCAAAATAAGCATCGTCTGCCGTGCGAAACACTTGAATTCTCATCTCCATGAGATTTTTCCATTCCTCAAGAACTTCTGCACCAGTACGTGCGCGACGAACATCTACATCGTCTTCGTTCATATCGCCAATTGGATTCTTCACGTGCGATTTGTCTGTTGCGGTGTGCTGCGGCCGTGGCAAACCATGCATGGATGATTCTGTGCCGATGATGTGCGACAAGTTGTCTTGCACTGTCCACATTGGCAATTGCGTCATGGTTTTCCATTCAGCTTCAGTCAAGGTGGAACAAAACTCTGTGATGGAGCGCCAGGTCTGTTCGAGTTTGTCAATTGTGTCAACGGGAATCATTGTGTGTCCTTATCGTGCTTGGTTTTGGATGGTGCGCCATTGGCGTGCTTCGAGGTACGGCGAAAAGATGGTGCCAATCATCTGCATGTCGGCATCGGTCTTCGGGGTTTTCATTTCAAAGAGTCCAGGGAATCGCGAATATCCAACTGTCAGATCCCATAGTTCACGAGCGCGTTCACCACTTGGTGCTGGAAGAACCACAGGTCCAAACACTGCGCGTCCGCCAGGAATAGTGATGATGGGAACACCAAAGCCAGCGAGTTCTTTAACTGCGTATTCATGGTCTGCTCGTACTTCATCGCTGGTGGTGGGATCTGCCAATGCTTCATCCCACGCTTCGGTGGGCAGTCCTGCCTCCGCCAGAAGTTCCAGAGCAATTTCTTTGTCGTAGTGACGTCGCGCGTCTACATGCAATGTGCGACCGCATACTTCGTAGAACTTTCCACACCAATCATTGTTCTGGCGACGAAGCCACGCAGCAACGCGCATGGGGGTCCAGCCGTATGCGAACTCACGCTCCCATGGATGCGGCTTTCCCTCTTCGCGGTTGACCTCTTCAAGGCTGAAGAATCGCCACGTGATGTTGAAGCCCACTTGGGCTTGTGCCTCTCGAATCCATACGGAGGTTTGATACGCGTATGGGCACATGATGTCGAAGAAGAACTCGATGGTCTCGGGCTGGGTGGTGTCTGCCATGACCGCAACTTAGTGCGCTGTTCGTGGTGTTGGGGCAGTGGGCGACTACCGTTGTGGCCATGGAACGTCCCGTACGGTTTGAACACACTCGATTCCTTGGCGACAAGCGCACACAGCTTGTGTACGACCTTGATGAATGGACCGATGAAGACATCATCAATGAGATTGTTGATGCCGGCGTTGGTCTGTGTTTTGGGCCAGACACCTTGGCCGAAGCACGTAACCGCGGATACACCTTGGCCACCCCGGGCGCTAAGCGTCGCCACCGCAAGCCACGCGCGTAAGGGACTGTTGTGAGCGGCGCAATGAACGGCACTTTCCGTTCTGGCTCGCTCACGCTGAATCGTTACCTGGCAGTTCCAAGTGGGCATCAACCTCAGCTGCCCGGAGTCATTTTGTGTCATGGTTTTCCAATTGGGCCACTTGACGCGCGTCAATCTGCAGTCACGTTTCCTCAGTTAATGGATCGCATCGCAAACGATTTGGGTTGGGCCGCACTGACATTCACATTCCGCGGGTGTGGAACTAGTGATGGAGACTTCTCCATGCAAGGGTGGGTAGACGATCTTCGTGCTGCCATAGATCACCTAGAAGAAGAAGTATCGCCGCAAGGAATTTGGCTTGTGGGTACAAACACTGGCGGAGCATTGGCGCTGTGTGTTGCTGCAGATGATCCGCGAGTTCGAGGCTGTGCACTCATGGGTGCGCGCGCCGACTTTGATGATTGGGCGGGGCAGCCGCGTCGATTCCTTGAACATGCCAAGGAGATTGGCGCTATTCGAACAAGTGGTTTCCCCAAACAGTTTGATGAATGGAGCCGCGAACTACGTCGCTTCCGTCCAGTGGACGCAGCGCACCGATTCGCACCGCGGCCTTTGCTAGTGATGCACGGAGAAGAAGACGAAAGTGTTCCCGTTGCAGACTCACGAGATCTTGCGCGTGCACATGGTTCTGCAGAGTTGCGAATCATTCCAGGGGCGGGGCATCGACTGCGTCACGACCCACGCGCTATTGCGGTGTTGTTGGGCTGGCTCGATCGCCAGCGTGCATTATTGATGTAGTTAGCTGTCGTGTCCGCGCGGATGCGATGAATGCCATGCGTAGGCGGTGGCAATGATGTCGTCCAATGTTTTTGTCGGCGACCAATCAAATAATTGTTGAATGCGTTGCGTATCTGCGTAACACTCAGCCGGATCTCCAGCGCGTCGACCTGCGACGGTGTGTGGAACTTTCTTTCCAGTCACGCGTTCTGTGGCTTCAATAATTTGCATCACGCTGGTTCCGAATCCGGTTCCTACATTGCAGGTGACACTTTGTCCGCCGTCTCGCAAATAGTTGAGAGCAGAGACATGAGCATGTGCTAGGTCTTCCACATGGATGTAGTCACGCACGCCCGTGCCATCTGGGGTGGGGAAGTTGTTGCCGAACACGGTGAGCGGTTGTGACGGGTCCATCACAGCCTTCATGACGTGGGGAATGAGGTTTTGCGAAAAACGCCAATCTTCACCCAGGGTTCCGTCGGTGGCGGCACCAGCAGCATTGAAGTAGCGAAGCGCAACATGCCGCATAGATGTCGTATGCGAATACCACTGGAGTGTCTTTTCGATCATCAGTTTTGTTTCTGCATACACGCTCTCGCAACGAGGTTCTGCATCTTCAGTCACAGGAACGTGATCGGGGGTTCCGTAGATGCCTGCGGTAGAGGAGAACACCACACGATTAACGCCAGCACATGAGAGTGCCTCGAAGAGTTTTTGCGAACCAGTGACATTGTTGTTGAAGTACTTTGCAGGGTTCTCCATTGATTCGCCTACGGCCTTGTACGCGGCGAAGTGCACAACATCTTCAACATTGTGTTCGCGACAAATTCGCTCCACCAGATCTGTATCTGCAACATTGCCCTGCACAAACGGAGCATCTCCCACAGCTTTGCGGTGACCGTTTTCAAGAGTGTCAAGAATGACAACACCGCGCCCGGTGGATCTAATGAGGCGTGCAGTAATGGAGCCGATGTATCCAGCGCCACCCGTGATGAGTGTGGTCACGACTTCTTCTTTGCAGCAGCCTTCTTGGCCGTTGTCTTCTTTGGTGGAAGTGGTCGTGATTGCTTGTCACGATCTGCAGCCTTTTCGGCTTTCTTCCATGCGCGAACTTTCAACAGGGTTTCTTGTGACGTGATGTCTGCGATAGTGCGTGGATTCGAATCGCTGAAGACTCCGGCGGCTTTCTTCCAGCCGTCTGGCGTGATGTCGAATCGCTTACCAAGTAGCGCAATAAAGATTTGTGCTTTCTCTTCGCCGTAGCCAGGAAGCTTCCGCAGACGCTCGAACAGCACGGTGGCGTCAGTGACGCCCTTCCAAATGTTCTCGCCCTTGTTCTTGTATTCGGTAGCGATGATGGTGCACATTCCCTGAATTCGTTGTGCCATGGCCTTTGGAAAGCGGTGAATTGCTGGCTTCTCTAAACAGACCTGCAAGAACTCTTCTGGATCCATATCGGCAATCTTTTGTGGGTCAAGATGACCCAAGCGTTGCTTCAAGGTGTAAGCCCCATTGAATGCCCACTCCATCGGGACTTGCTGGTCGAGCAACATGCCAATGAGAAGAGCGGTGCCGTTGCTGTTCAGCAACTTGTCGGACTGTGGATTTCCGGTGATGTAGAGAGTGCCCATGTTGTTTCTTAGTCTCGCGTCAATCCGTTTTCGGCCTCGGGGTTAATGCCAAGGTCAATAATGGCTTGTGCAACAGTCTCGCGGGAAATGTTCTTGGTTCCCACTAAGGCTGTGAGCACTGCGACCACCACATGTTCTGCATCGATTTCGAAGAAGCGACGCAGAGCCTCGCGCGTATCGCTACGCCCCATGCCGTCGGTACCGAGGACAACAAACTTGCGATGTGGGACAAACGACGCAATTTGTTCGGGCACAATTCTCATGAAATCACTCACTGCGATGACGGGAGTGTTTTCGCCGCCGAGGGATTGCTCTACTAGTGATGTGCGTTGCGCCTGCGTGGGATGCAAACGATTCCATCGCTCAACTTCAATGGCGTCCTCTCGTAGAGACTTGTATGAGGTTGCCGACCACAGATCAACATGAATGTTGTATTTGTCTCGAAGAATGTCGCTGGCACGTTGAGCTGCCTTATACGAAGTGCCAGAGAACAGAACACTTGCATCAGCTGACGTGGCGGCAGGTGAGTATTTGTACAAACCGTTGATGATGTCGTCTGTGCTGACGTGTGTAGGACGAACTGGCATCACCATGTTCTCGTTGTACAGAGTGATGTAATAAAAAATGTCCGCTGGCGATGGGCCGTACATCTTGTTGATTCCATGTTCAATGATGGCTGCCATCTCGTATGCGAATGCAGGGTCGTATGCCTGGCAGGCCGGAATGGTGCTGGCAAGAAGAAGGCTGTGGCCATCTTGGTGCTGCAAGCCTTCGCCCATGAGAGTGGTACGACCTGCAGTCGCACCCATGAGGAAGCCGCGAGTGCGTGAGTCTGCAGCTTGCCAAATGAGGTCGCCAACGCGCTGGAAACCGAACATTGAATAGAACGTGTAGAACGGCACCATAGGGACGCCGCGCGTGGAATAACTAGTGCCGGCAGCAATAAAACTGCTCATTGCTCCTGCTTCTGTAATTCCTTCTTCAAGAATTTGACCTTGTGCGGATTCTGCATATGACAACAACAAGTCGTGGTCAACTGGTTCGTACTTTTGCCCTTGCGATGCGTAGATACGAACTTCTCGAAACAATGAGTCCATTCCGAATGTGCGTGCTTCATCGGGGATGATGGGAACTACGCGCGGGCCAAAATTGTCGTCACGAGCCAAATTGCGCAACAAACGAGTGAATGCCATGGTGGTGCTGACTTCTTGCTCGCCAGAGCCTTTTGCAAACTCACCAAATACTGCGGGGGCTGGCAATGTGATGGGACGTCGATTCCACTGCACACGTTTTGGTAGCGAGCCATCTAGTGCGCGACGACGCTCCATCATGTATTGGTACTCCACCGAATCTGGGGACGGCTTGAAGTAGGGAAGTTCACCGGCTTCTAATGCGGAATCGGGAATCTCTTCTTGAAGATGCAAACGATCTCGCATTGCCCGCAACTGTTCAACGTTCAGTTTCTTAATTTGGTGCGTGGCGTTGCGGCCCTCCACTTGTGGGCCAAGCGTCCAGCCTTTAATGGTCTTGCACAAAATTGCTGTTGGTTTGCCAGAACCCAAATTGTCCACGGCTGCTTTGTATGCGGCATACAACTTGCGATAATCGTGACCGCCACGTGGCAAGTTGACCAATTCTTCATCGGTGAGGTGGGCCACCATCTGACGCAAGCGCGGGTCTGGACCAAAGAAGTTTTCGCGAATGTATGCACCGCCCTCAACAGACAAGCGTTGGAATTCGCCGTCGACGGTGGAGTTGAGTTTGTTCAATAGAACACCGTCAACATCTTTGGCGAGAAGTTCGTCCCACTTGGATCCGAGAATGACTTTAATGACGTTCCATCCGGCGCCGCGGAACACCGCTTCAAGTTCTTGAATGATTTTGCCGTTTCCTCGCACCGGACCATCGAGTCGTTGCAGGTTGCAATTAACAACAAACACCAAGTTGTCCAAATGTTCACGTGCGGCGAGAGAAATAGAGCCAAGGGTTTCTGGTTCGTCTGTTTCGCCGTCACCTAAAAATGCCCACACGCGACTTTGCGACGTGTCGTCAATCTGTCGACTCTGCAAATAACGATTAAATCGTGCGTGATACAACGCGGTGAGTGGCCCAAGTCCCATGGACACCGTGGGAAATTCCCAGAAGTCGGGCATAAGGCGCGGATGCGGATAACTGGAGAGGCCCCGACCGCCGCGGCCGATCTCGCGACGGAAATGATCGAGGTCATCTTCTGTGAGTCGACCTTCAAGAAATGCGCGCGCATAAATGCCAGGTGCAGCATGACCCTGGATGTAGACGTGATCGCCAGGTAGGCCGTCGTCTTTGCCGCGGAAGAAGTGGTTGAAACCAATCTCGTACAAACTTGCCGAACTTGCGAACGTTGACAGATGACCGCCAATTCCCTCAGATGTGTAGTTTGCACGCGTCACCATTACTGCTGCATTCCATCGAACATATGCACGAATACGGCGTTCAATATGTTCGTCGCCTGGGAACCACGGTTCGTCTTCGCGAGGAATGGTGTTCACGTATGGCGTGGACACTGTTGCGGGGAAACTCACTTGCTTGTCGTGCGCGCGCTCTAAGAGTCGAGCCAGAAGATATTGCGCTCTGTTCTTTCCGTGGACATCAACAACTGCATCAAGCGATTGGAGCCACTCTTGCGTTTCGCCTGGGTCGGTGTCGGGTAACTGGTGGACGAAATCGTCGAAGATCACCTCATCATTCTCCCACCAATTTGTCCAAATGCGTGTCGGGGCGTGTGAGATGGTGAACAATCGTCGTTATGGAATTTTCTGACGACACTGTGGTGATCTACACAGATGGTGCCTGTTCGGGAAATCCAGGTCCTGGCGGATGGGCGTGGGCCGTGTCGCCACGAGGGTCCGAATACGCAAGTGGTGGAGAACCTCACACCACGAATCAGCGAATGGAAGTGCTGGCTGCGTTCGATGCCGTCAGACGATTCTTTGATGATCCTCGTCGGCTCATGATTGTGTCGGACTCCACCTATGTGGTGAAGTGCTTCAACGATGGGTGGTGGAAGGGCTGGTTGCAGCGCGGTTGGAAAAACTCGCAGCGCCAACCGGTTGCCAATCGGGACTTGTGGGAGCCATTTATTGAGATGGTGAACGCTCGCGGGAATATTGAATTTTCATGGGTAAAAGGTCACAGCGGAGACCCCATGAACGATTATGTGGATTCATTGGCGGTGGCGGCCTCTCAGGAGCACATTCGCTAGTTGCCTTGGGCTAGGTGGAACACCACGCTCTTGCGTAGCCTGACGGAATGGATATTTCAGGCGTCAGCGCAATTGTTACGGGAGGAGCATCGGGTATCGGTGCAGCCTCAGTTCGTCTCCTCGCTAAAGGCGGGGCCAAGGTCGTTATTGCAGACCTTGATCGTCAGAAAGAGCAAGGCGAAGCACTTGCGAAGGAAGTTGGCAACGCAGTGTTCTGTGCCGTCGACGTCACCAACACCGAAGACATCATCAATGCAGTGGAGATGGCAAAGTCCATGGGACCACTTCGCGTTCTCGTTAACTCAGCTGGCATCGGTTGGGCACAGCGCACCATTGGCAAAGATGGAAGCTACGACTCCGCAGCAAACATTGATGCGTTCAAGAAGGTTATCGCTATCAACCTCATCGGCACCTTCGATGCAATTCGTATCGCTGCAACCGCAATGAGCCAGACTGAGCCATTGGAAGACGGCGAGCGCGGCGCAATTGTGAACATCGCATCTGTTGCTGCATTCGATGGTCAGATTGGGCAGAACGCATACTCAGCATCAAAGGGTGGCGTTGTCGGCATGACATTGCCAGTTGCTCGTGACCTCGCTGCAGTTGGTGTTCGCGTGAACACCGTTGCTCCTGGTCTTATCGACACTCCCATCTACGGTTCAGGCGACCAGAGCGAAGCATTCAAGGCACAGTTGCAAAAAGGTGTTCTCTTCCCACAGAAGTTGGGTAAGCCAGAACAGCTTGCATCAATGGTGCTTGAGTGCGTCACTAATAGCTACATGAATGCCGAAACCATCAGAGTTGACGGTGGCATTCGTATGCCACCTAAGTGAGCATCGTTTTTCACAACGATCCATTTACGCCGTTTGATCGGCAACCACTTTTACGCGAAACCCCGGGCACTGGCTCGGGGTTTCGTCGTTCTGTAGCGATTCCTTTTGAGTATTTACCGGGTGCGTCCGACGCAGCGCGACTACGGGTTGGTGCTCGGCCATTAGATATTGATCAGTGGGTGTCGGCAGTAGACGATGATTGGTCACGGACAATTGAGATGAAACGTGACTTGTTGCGCAAACGCCCAACGGAAGTGGTGGCGTGCATTGACGGAGCCGAAGAAGCATGCGATGAAGTGGCCGCTGGCGTGTTGGCATCTGTGGGATTGCCGCCCTCCACTGAATCTGGGTTAGATGCATTAATTGATGCATCTCTACACGTTGCAGACGATTTGTGTGTGTTGTTACCAGACCATTCTGGTGTTCCACGATTAAGCGCCGCAGTGTTGTGTTCGCCAAACCGGTGGCGGCTTGCTGAAAAAATCGGTGGAACCATGGAGTCCATCCATGCGCCTGTTGCGCGGTATGAGGACGATTTGTCGTCTCCGGTGAATGCGATGTTGATGCGCTTATCTGCCGATCGACCGGTGTGGCGAATTAATTGGGGCATCTCTAATCATCCGTCGCTCTTTCAGCCAGACATCCCGCCTGCAACACCGGATATGGATGCAGCGGACATGTGGTTCCGCGTGGAATGGCAAACATTGCGTCGCTTACCAATTACGGGTGCCATCTTGTTCACCATCCGCACATATGGAGAGAAATTGTCGGACTTCATGGAACGTGACTATGCACTGGTTCATGAAATTGCGGACTTGGTAAACAAGATTCCGGAAGATGTGGCGACGTACAAGAGCATTGCGCCATACCGCGAGAAATTGTTCGATTATCTCAGTTCGCGATAGTTGACTCAGGTGGTGTAGTCGGCGTTGATACGCACGTATCCGTCAGTGAGATCGCAGCCCCACACGGTGGCCTCTGCTGTGCCGGTGTTCAACGAGACATGAATCAACACATCGTCGCCCTTCATGTACTCACTGAGTTGCGCCAGTCCCGCATCGTTCACGCGCAAGGGGTACACCTCTTGCGCACCAAAACGAATAGTGACTGCATCTTGATTGATGTCGGTGTACTCACTGCACTTACCAATTGCCATTGCTACGCGTCCCCAGTTGGGGTCAGCGCCGTGAACAGCTGTTTTCACCAACGGTGAGTTAACAATTGCTTTGGCAACAGTTTTTGCTTGTACTTCATCTCTTGCGGCATCAACGCGCACTTCAATCAATGTTTCGGCACCCTCGCCGTCGCGCGCAATTTTTTTGGTCAAATCAAGAAGCACAGAGCTAAGGGCTTGTTCAAATGACGCTTCATCAACCGCGCCAGACGTACCACTTGCAAGAATTACTGCAGTGTCACTGGTGGATGTATCGGTGTCTACCGAGACGCAGTTAAGTGTCTTATTGATGACGCGACGAAACACTGCATCAAGTGTTGGGGTATCAACGGCTGCGTCGGTGAACACCATTGCGATGAGGGTGGCCATATTTGGCTCAATCATTCCCACACCTTTTGCAACTCCAACGACGCGCGCAGTGGAACCAGCAACCGTTGCTTCGCTCACTTTATGAACGGTGTCGGTGGTCATGATTCCGCGTGCAACATCTTCGGCATCGGTAGAGGGAAGTGTTGATGGCAAGGCGTTGATACCTGCACGAATCTTGTCGATGGGGTAGAGGCGACCAATCACCCCGGTGGATGCAATGAAAACGTCAGACGTGGCAACACCAAGTTTCTCTGCCACACGTTCCGTGATTTCTTCGGCATGAGCCAAACCCTCTGGACCATTGGCAACATTTGCATTTTTTGAGATCACCACAACGGCACGTGCATGACCGGTGTTGTGTCGACGAGATACTTCTACTGACGGTCCTGCGAATCGGCTCTGCGTGAACACTCCAGCAGAAGTAGAGCCTTCTGCGGCGAGAACAACGGTGAAGTCTTTGCTGTCATCTTTGACGCCCACATTGGTGACGTATGACGTAAAGCCTGAGGGAAGAGAGATTGTCACGACATATCGGTTTAGCACTACTGGCGGGGTGGCAACGGTTTAGATTTGCCATGTGCGCACCATTGTCACCAACGGAACCGTTATCAACGCCTCTGGTCGAGCAGAAGCCGACCTCGCGATGGTGGGCGATGAGATTGTTGCCATTGTTCCTCGTTCCGATGGCGGAATCCCCGCTGGTCCTGATGACGTAGTAATTGACGCAACGGGTTGTCTTGTTGTTCCTGGCGGAGTCGATGCGCATGTGCACATGCAGTTGGATACCGGAACCATGGTGTCGTCGGATTCGTTTGAGTCTGGTTCCATTGCTGCCGCACACGGTGGCACCACAACCATTGTTGACTTCGCCGAGCAACGCCAAGGCGGCAATGTATTGGAGTCATTTGAGAAACGTTTTGCTGAAGCAGAAGGTCAGTGCGTTATCGACTGGGGTCTTCACCAGGTGCTTGGCGGGGTTAATGAGCAAGCGTTGATTGATACCCGCTCATTGATTCAGCGAGAAGGTGTTGCATCCATCAAGTTATTTATGGCATATCCGGGACGTTTGTATTCAGATGACGGGCAACTATTGCGCGCACTGCAAATGTGTGCCGATACCGGGATGATGGCCATGGTGCATGCTGAAAATGGCCTCGCTATTGACGTTCTCATTGAGCAGGCCGTTGCTGCAGGAAACATCACCCCAGATTTCCATTCACGTACACGTCCGCCTGAACTTGAGGCTGAGGCTGTGCACCGTGCGGCAGTGCTTGCACGTGTGGCAGGAAATGCGCCGTTGTACATTGTTCACTTATCTAGTTCGCACGCATTACGCGAAGTGGTGGAAGCACGGTCTCGGGGAACAAATGTGTTTGCCGAAACGTGTCCGCAGTACTTGCATTTGTCGCTAGAAGATCACCTTGGCAAAGGCTGGCCAGATGGCGCTGCGTACATTTGCTCAACACCATTGCGTTCAAAGCATGAACACCATCACGCAGACCTGTGGGAAGGTCTACGCGTTGATCAACTTGCAGTTGTCAGCACCGACCATTGTCCGTTCTGTTTGCGCGAACAAAAGTTGGCTAATGGTGAATCATTCAATGTTGTGCCGAACGGAATTGGTGGCGTGGAGCATCGAATGGACTTGGTGTATCAAGGCGTTGTATCTGGCCATATTTCAGAGGAGCGTTGGGTGGAAGTGTGTTCTACGGCGCCAGCCAAGTTATTTGGAATTGGTCGCAAAGGATCTCTAGAAGTAGGCAAAGACGCCGACGTGGTGATTTACGACCCTGCGAAGAAGCATGTTCTTAGCGCAAAGAATCACCATATGAACCTGGACCACTCCGCCTATGAAGGAATGGAAGTCACAGGAGCCGTGCGAACAGTGATCTCTCGTGGAGACGTCATTGTTGAAAACGGCAACTTCGTGGGTCGTGCAGGTCGTGGCCGCTATTTGCGTCGCGACGTGTCGCAACACATTCGCTAACGCTTAGGAAAAGCGCTTCACCAAGTTGTCGAGTGTCTTCTGGATTGATTTGCTGTTGTTGTCAACTGCTTTCATTACCTTCAACATGAGGGGGCTCTTGTTGGTGTTCCAGTCGAATTGTTCGGTGACTTTGGTGCCGCCCTCTACTGGTTCGAGGATGTAGCGCCAAATATGACCACCAAAGTGGCGCCAACCAATTTGCTTTCCTTCTTCGAACTCCACCACTTCATTCGTCATCTTGTATGGCAAAACAATGCGCATGTCCATGCCGAACTTTGCACCTAAGGACAGTCGTTCTGGTGCGTTCACCCGTGCGGCTTTCACCGAACCAGAACCATCAATTTCGCTGTGGCGACGTGGATCGGCAAGAAGATTGAAGATGTCTTGTGCTGGCGCTGGCACCACCACAGAATGCGACACAATTTTTGCTGGGTCTGATGTGCTCATGATGAACTCCTGATGTTTTCGAGAACTGCTTCTGCGGTTCGACGACCTGAATACATGGCTCCTTGTATGGAACCAGTATCGCGATGATCTCCACAGACAAATAGACCATTACCGAGAGACACTCGTTTCTTTGGAGAAAACGGTGCATCTTGGCCAGGTTGTCCGTGAGGAATGCGATATGAGCGCAAATGACGCCAATCGTCAACCTGTGCGCCCCACCATCGGCGAAGTTGTGTGCGCGCAGCACCTTCAAGGTCGCCCTCGCATACTCCGGGAAGTGCGGCGACAACGAGATGCTTGTCGGCGGGTGCATAGTACGGCGATACATGAGACATGACGGCGACATTCAAGATGGGGCCCTGTCCGGTGCCGTCGAGGATCACGAATGGCCCGTTGACTGGTGCAATGGGAGCCGAGAAATACACGCACCCCGCAGCACGAGAAGACACTTCTGGAAGTCCCAAGAGTTGTGACGCGACGGGGCCTTCTGTGGCAACGATGATTCGCTGTGCAGTGATGCTGTGGCCGTTTGTCAATGTGACTGAGCGGGGCTTCACGGCTGCAACAGCTGTGTTGAGGTGTAGTGATGTTGTCTTCAATTGTGAAGCGAGTTGAGTTGATCTCTGTCCCATGCCGTATGCAGGAACTGCGGAGTCACCTTGTGCAAGTGTTCGAAAAATGACGTCGAACATTCGCCGAGACGTGGGGAGTTGCGGGTCAAGTT
>JBMTEX010000007.1:0-43273 GCA_049433485.1 Ilumatobacteraceae bacterium
AAGACGCAATTGACGCCTGTCGCGACGACTGGGATTACATTTTGATGGACTGCCCCCCAACACTTGGTCGCCTCACCGTGAATGCCTTCATGGCCGCAGATTCCATCTTGGCGCCGGTGCAAACTCAGTACTTTGCCCTGGAGGGGCTCCGCGATCTCAGTGACGTGGTGCGTCAAGTTCGACAGGCGTTGAACCCCAACCTGGAAATTGGCCACTATCTATTAACGATGGCAGAGTCCTCAAAGAAACTGTCGCAAGAAGTTATATCTGACATGCGAAATATGTATGGCGACAAGGTCTTCAAGAACGTCATTCCATACAACGTGAAATTGGCTGAAGCCCCCTCCATGGAGATGTCTGTTTTGAAGCATGCCTCCACGTCTAAGGGTGCCAAGGCATATCGATCGGTAGCAAAGGAGCTGAGCAATGGCCGAACGCCGAAAGCTAGGTAAGGGTCTTTCCACCCTTATTCCCACAGAGCGAACAGACAACCCGCCAGCTGGTGACGCACCAGCTCCGGCTGTTGCGCCGTCATCAACGGAGTTGCCCGCATCGGCACTGCGCGATGTGCCCACATCATCGATTAGCCCGAACCCCAATCAGCCACGTGTTCACTTTGATGAAGACTCGTTGAACGACCTGGCTAATTCAATTAAGGAGATTGGTGTCTTGCAGCCACTGTTGGTTCGTGAGATGTCCCCCGGGGTATATCAGTTGATTGCTGGAGAGCGTCGCTGGCGCGCAGCACAACGAGCCAAGCTGACAGAAGTGCCGGTGGTAGTTCGCGAGATCAATCAGCTGGAGTCAGTCGAACAAGCACTGGTGGAAAATCTTCACCGTCAAGATCTCACGGCATTGGAAGAAGCTTCGGCATATCAACAACTCGCTGACGACTTTGGGTTAACGCATGAAAAAGTGGCGAAGCGAGTAGGGAAGAGCCGCGCAGCCATCACCAACGCTCTTCGTCTCTTAAGCCTCCCAGCCTCCATCCAGGGATACCTCGCTGATGGTCGACTTCACGCCGGTCACGCACGCGCCCTTCTGGCCTGCAAAGACGGTAAGCACATGGAAAGCCTGGCGGCCACAGCTGTTCGCGAAGACTGGTCCGTTCGCCAGGTGGAAGAAGCGGTCAAGGGAAACAGCCCCAGCACCGGTAGTGGAACAGGCGGAACCGGCAACGGTGGTGGCTCCACAAACTTGAAGCCAGCTGGACTTCTTGAACTTGAAAGCCTCCTCGCTGAATTCTTGGATACAAAAGTTGGCGTTTCCATGAATGGCAAGCGCGGACGCATCAGCATTGACTTTGCCGATCTCATCGACCTTGAGCGCATTTATCGTCGAATGACCGAGGCGTAGCGCCTAAATTTCAACGGCGTAACTTTGTCCACAACAATGAACCTCATGTGGGGGTTCAGGCTTCAGAGTTTCCCACACCTGTGGAATGACTGTGGATAACTAGATCTCTGTTCTGGGATCTGCTCGCCAGGCGTCAATTGCGTCAGCAACTGCAGCAGAAATGGCCGACGTCTTCAGGCCAACAATGTCGGCCGGGCCCATGGAGCACAACACGGCAGGCATCCGTGTCTCGCGCAAGATGGGATGTCGTACGCCTTGAAGCTGAATAGACAATTCAGGTGCGCGATCTTTCAGAGCACCAGCAATTCGTTTGGCGAGGTTGCGGCCGCCAACGCTGACAAATGTTGGTACTTCGTAATACGACAACGTACAAAGCGGTTCATCACTCACTTCGAAACCAACATAAACCTCTGCAAGAAAACGATTTGCAGTTTGTGCTTGTGCAGATGCATCTGAATCAACTGTTGCAGTAAGAGGGTGCGTTTCTTTGGTCCGCCTTACTACTGCGTGCGCAATTGCTGCACCACCGTGGAAATAACCAACCACAATTCGTGCGGTATCGCCTGCGTGTTGAGTTCCTAATTCGATTCCTTCACGAACAACCGCAATGCCGGGACCACTTCCTGTTTGCAAACTCATTCGATGTAGCACTGCAACAAGTTCAGGCGTACAAATACCGTTACTTTCAACGCCAACATTTAATTGAAAATCTGAAATTGCGCGCACAAGTAATGGACCAAAGATTCCATCAACGCGACCGCTATCAAACCCCAAGCGATTCAACAGTGTTTGCAACTCCGCAACGTCGTCACCGCGGATATTCGGCGAACGCAAAAACAGCAGTCGTTCACCCAATGACCACGACGTTTCAATTAATGCAGACCACGTTTGGTCGTCGCATTCTCCAGTGGCTTTTAATCCGTACGAATCTTGAAACGCCAAAAGCGCAGCATGCGTACGCGCACAAAAATTTGAATCTTCGGCTGAACCAGGTGCAAGAAAACCAGCTGCCGACAACTTACGTTGAAGTTCGCGTACTGCAGGACCGCGATGGCCCGGCCCGATTAGGAAATCGGAAGAAATGGCTCAATCTCCGACAACATGCGGCTCTTTGGCATTGCGCCAACGATCTTTGTCTTGATCTCACCTTTGTCGAACAACAACATGGTGGGAATGCTCATGACGTTGAATCGTCCGGCGATGTCGCCGTGATCGTCGACGTTCAGTTTTGCAATCACTATGCGACCAGCTTTTTCGCCAGCAATTTCTTCAAGAAGTGGCGCAATCTGCTTGCAAGGCCCACACCATTCGGCCCAGAAGTCAACAAGAATTGGTGTTGAAGAACTATTAACTGTTTCGTCAAATGTTGCACTTGTAAGAGTGATGATTCCGGCAGCCATTGCGGTGTCCTTTCGTCTCACCACACTTTACTGCCGTTGTCCTCAAGAAGAGGGAGGGCGCCATGCGTTCAATGATTCAATGACATCGATGCGGGGACCACCAATAAGGTCGACACAATCGGGAACAGCTGGAAGCACTGCATCGAGGCACTCGGCAATTGCCTTGGGGTTTCCCGGCAAGTTGATGATGAGACTCGAGCCGCGCGTTCCCGCTAACTGTCTACTGAGGATGGCGGTGGGGATGATGGAGTGAGAGATTCGCCGCATCAATTCGCCAAAGCCTGGAATAACTCGATCGCACACGGCCTCGGTTGCTTCCGGGGTGACATCGCGCACTGCCGGGCCGGTTCCACCAGTGGTGAGAACCAGACAACAGCCTTCGCCGTCTACCAGTTCCACAATGGTGTCTGAGATGAGGTCGGCTTCATCGGGGATCAGACGCGTGAGGCATTCATGTTGCGTGAGCAATGTTTGCTGCAGATACGACACTAGAGCCGGAGTGCCACGATCTTCGTAGTGTCCAGCCGATGCTCTATCGGACACCGCAATGACACCAATGCGGATCATGACATCGCCTTAGTGTTGCGATTCAAGCCAACGCTCGGCATCAATGGCTGCCATACAGCCCGAGCCTGCAGCGGTTATCGCTTGGCGGTAGGTGTGATCTTGCACGTCACCACAGGCGAAAATGCCCGGAACATTGGTGTAGGTGGAACCTTCGCGGGTGAGCAGGTAGCCAGACTCTTCCATGTCCAAGATGTTGGTGAACAGGACTGTATTTGGCTTGTGTCCGATGGCAATGAACAAACCTGTGACGGCCAGAGGTCGGGTTTCGTTGGTGACGGTGTCGGTAATGGTGACGCCGCTCAGAGTTCCGTCGCCATGCAGTTCGCTCACGCGTGAGTTCCACAAGATTTCAATCTTTGGATTTTCAAGTGCACGCTGCTGCATGATGCGCGAAGCGCGCAAGGCATCACGACGAACCACCAAGTACACCTTGGATGCAAACTTTGTAAGGAAGTTGGCTTCTTCAATGGCGCTGTCGCCACCACCAACTACCGCAATTTCGTGTCCGCGGAAGAAGAAACCGTCGCACGTTGCACACGTGGACACGCCATGACCGATTAGTTCGCCCTCGCGCGGTAGGTCCAACATGAGAGATTGGGCGCCAGTTGCAACAATGACTGATTCGGCGGTGTATTCGGTGTCACGCACCCACACTTTGAAGGGCTTCGACGCGAAATCTACTTTGGTGACTTTTTCAGTGATCATTTCTGCGCCGAAACGCTGTGCTTGCGAACGGAAATTGCCCATGAGTTCTGGACCCATGATTCCTTCAGGGAAACCAGGGAAGTTTTCAATTTCGGTGGTGAGCATGAGCTGTCCACCAGGTTGATCGCTGGTGCTACTCGGTTCGCCTTCAATCACCAATGGCTCCAGAGATGCGCGTGCCGTGTAAATGGCAGCGGTGAGTCCAGCTGGACCACTTCCGATGATGATGACTTTGCGTGCATTGCTCATTTAGAGATCTTCTTTCGGGGTATAGCGCTTGCGCATAAGAACAATTCCAATCACGAGGAATAGTGCGCTAAGAATGAAGTACGACAACCATACGGAGACTTCGTGGCTGACCAGTGCGTCAAGTGCTGCTTGCAATCCACGAACGAGACCAATTAGCAACAGCACTAATCCGGTGACAACACCAAACGATGCGAGAAGTCCGAAAACAATGCCGCGCGCCGTGGTGACGAGAGGCTGCGTGGTGTACTTGCGGATGGTGCCCACCACACGGTCGATGAAGTCGACTGTGCGGTCCGCCCATTCGGGATCGGTAAGAGGGTTAGACACCATGGGGTCAGCCTAACGGCACGCGGTGTGCGCACTTTGATAAAGAACTACGGCAAATCCAGTGTGGCGATAGGAATGTCGCATCGGTCTTCAAAATGCAGGCTTAGACCTGCGTCGGTTTGTACAAGAACAAGAACATATGAATCTCCCGCTGCAGCGCCAGCAAATCGAGATACAGGTTCGATGGCGTAACTGCAGACAGAAGCTTGCCTTGGTGGCTGCGGTTCATTGTCGCGATCAACAAGGGCCCCTCGGTAATTGAGTGTTCCCACAGCAATACAAGGATCTGTCGCGAGGTAAACATCGATGATGTCGTCTCCGAACAGAACGGCATATGTCTGATTTTTGTGTGTGATCTCTCTTGAGTCGCGAGCATTTTTCCGCAAGTTCTCAAGATCTGACATACAGGTGGCCCCCGTCTTTGGAGGAAGAGTTGAATTCACACTGACCTGGTTGTTGTCAGTGGCTGTCTGACGAAACACAGACAACCCGCCGATGGCGAGAACTGCGGCGGCCGCAACTGAGCCAAGAATTCGAAGCCGGCCAGGAGTGCGGCGCGATGACGGGGCCATCTCACCGAGGGCGGCCGAAATGTGAGAATCGCGCAAAGAGGCAGAAGCAGGGGGAACATCTCGTAATGCGTCGTGAATGGAGGGGTCAAGTTCTTCAAAATCACTCACGACTGACCTCCGGTCTCTGGGTTATGACGATCACGTGCACCATCGGGGTTCCCCAGCAGTGCCGAGAGTTGAGCTCGGCCACGCGAGAGGCGAGACCGAACAGTGCCGACGGGTATTTCAAGAATCACAGCAATCTCGTCATATTCCAAGTCAGCAATATGGCGAAGGACCAGTACCACTCGAAATTCTTCGGGAACCTGCGCTAGCGCCGCAGAGACGTCAAGTTGAGCATCAACGGCGCCGACAGCGTCGGCCACAGGAACCGACGAGAAAGTGGCGTCATCGTGTGGAATGGCGCGACGACGTATGCGACGAAGTTCGTCAAGTGCTGCATTTGTCGCAATTCGATACACCCACGTCGAGAACTTTGATCGCCCATCAAAATTTGGCAACGCTCGAACAATGGAAATTAATGCCATCTGTGTTGCATCGTCTGCATCAGACGCATTGATAATGATGCGATGACATACTGCGCGCACCGTGTCGTAATTTTCTCGCAAGAGAGCATCAACAGCTTTTTGATCACCGCGTTGTGCGCGGCGCACGAGTAATTCGTCGTGGCTCACTTCGCCGAAGTGAAGGATAGATCTGAGATCATTGATTGGAATGGATTCTTGTTGCTGCAATTTGGGCTTCGGCCCATTTCGCGCAAGTAGATCAACACATTTCGCGCAGGAGTCTTCACATCAAAAGTGGCGATGCCCGGCTTTGAAGAATTTGCAGTGCCCACACGCAAACCCCATTCGGGCAACGTTGCCGGCGCAGTCTCTGCTGTTGAGACATACACCTCTGCATTCCACGGACCATTCACAAAGTTTGTCGTCACTGTTCCGAGACCTATGCCAGACAGTTGAACAACAAGACCAAGGCCGCCTTTGGACCCGAAGTACTTGCTGCCGTAACAAACGCTTGTCCATTGCGTTCCAGGATTCTTGTCCAGCAACAACGGCGTGAGCGCTTCATTCTCTTGCCCATCGTCGCCGCCTGGATCAAAACTGCGAATGCCCACCAGGTTGACGGGACCCACTTCAACATTGTCAACAACGGTTGTGGTTGATTTTGTGTTCTGTAATCCCTTCCACAACATCACGGACATCACCATTGCAATAATCAACAGAAAAGCGACAGGGATGTAGTTGCGCTTGGTTGATGTGCGGCGAGTGGCGGGCAGCGCATTCTTCGAACGTGTTGCGCCAAGTGGTGTGGTGTCTTTGCGAGGAGGTCGCGGTTCGCGAGATGGAGTGTCTGAATCTGGCACGGGAATCAATGTTCTTGTGCCTTTTGGTGGCATCAACGGATCAATTGGTTCGGTTCGAGGACGAGGAAGAGAGGGCGTTGTTCCTGCAACGGGAGTAGCAGCGTCGTGCAAATGCTTCATCGCTTCATCAAGCGCTTGAACTACTTCGTAACAGTTTGCATAACGCGCTTCAGGTTTACGACGCAACATTTTGTGAATCACGTGAATGACAGAACTTGGAATGTCTGTGCGAATTCCGTCCAACGGAGTTGGATCGCGTTCAAGCCGAGCGATTGCGGTTGCTTGATTGTTCTCTTCGTGGAAGGGAACTTCACCCGCCAGACATTCATATAAAACAATTCCGAGCGAATAGATATCTGCTCGTTCATCAAGATCACGGCCCTGTACTTGTTCTGGCGACAAGTACTTGACGGTGCCCATCATGATGTCTGCTTTGGTGAGGTCAGTTCCATCATCTTCAGAACTTCGCAATGGCTTAGCGATTCCAAAGTCAGTCAACAAAATCTCGCCGTTCTTCGTGAGAAGAATGTTTCCCGGTTTGATGTCGCGATGAAGAATGTTCTTTGAATGAGCTTTTGCAAGCGCGGCTGCAATTGCACGACCAATATGCACCGTGAGATACGCGCCTAACTGTCCGGCACGATGACCATCACCTGCATCATCAAGTTTCTCGCGTAAAGAATTTCCACGAATCAATCGCATCACAAGTGCAACTTGACCGTCTGTTTCTTCAATGCAGTCGTACACCGGAACAATGTTGGGGTGTGTGAGTTGTGCAAGCGCACGTGCTTCGCGACGAAAACGTTCTGCAACAGTGCGATCGTCTGCAACACTGGCGCGCAATAACTTCACTGCAACTTCTCGACGCAGTTGCATGTCTGTTGCAAGCCATACGTCGGCCATTCCACCAGATGCAATTGTGCTCTCTAAGCGGTACCTACCGCCTATTAGGTCATCGGATCGTCGTGAAGCAGCCATTACTGGGTGTTCACGCTAGTTGTGGATAACCCCTTGATGGGGCGATACCCCTTATGCGGATTGGCGAAACGCGATTCCGATGGTGCCGACACCGGCGTGTGTTCCGATGACTGCACCGATGTCTCCAACGATGACCTCACCGGAGTACACGGCCCTCACTGACTCAAGGAATGCGTTGATGTCGGGACACTGAGCATGAAGAATGCCGACGCGCTCGAGTTTGCCATCGTGTTGCTTCAGCACATCAATCAAAAATGCAAGCGCCTTCGAGCGAGTGCGCTGCTTGCCAGCTTCTTCGACGAGTCCGTCGCGAACTTCAATGAGTGGCTTGATGGAGAGTGCGCTGGCCAGCATTGCCTTAGCGCCACCAATGCGGCCGCCCTTCTTGAGGTTCTCCAAAGTGTCCAATGCGCCAAAGACGTGTGTGCGCGGGATGAGCGAGTTGGCCAAGTTGACGATCTCATCAACTGACGCACCCTTATTGGCTGCCTCTGCACAGTCAAGCACGGTGAGCCCAAGACCCATGGAGGCATTGCGGCTATCGATGATGCGAACGTCAATAGAACCAGCCACATCTTTTGCAGCTAGCTCCGCGCTTTGCATGGTGGCCGACAGTGAAGAGGACAACGCAATGACAACAACAGCTGTTGCCCCAGCAGCGGCGAGATCTTCGTATGCCTTCTTGAATTGACCCGGAGCCGGAGCTGCCGTTTCTGGCAACACCGCTGATTGTGAACACTTCGCCCAAAACTCATCGGTGGTGATGGTGGTGCGGTCGATGTATTCGGTATCGCCGAATCGGACGCTGAGCGGAACAATGGTGATGCCTAGAGCATCGGCCATGTTCTGTGGAAGGTCGCAGGAGGAGTCGGTAACAATTCGAACAGTCATTGGACAGAAACCGTAGTCGCCTCTGCAGCCTTCAAGCGTGCGCGACGCCAGTGGGACCACCACCACGCCAAGATGATGAGCAAGAGTGAAATACTCACCAATTGGCCCAATCCAGCAATGGCGTTCACTTTTGCTGTAATAGAGATGTACGGAATGACTTCAAGATTTCCCGTTGGAGTGGTGACCCGAACCGAGATGGGAAATCGGCCATTTGTTCTAGTGCCCGCCACGACTTCCACTTCGGTGGTGCTTCCTGCGGCGAGGGCGACGACCCGGATGGGTTCTGAAAGCCGAAGTTTCACGCTCGCCATCCGAACTTTCACGGATAATGGCTGTTGTGAGTCATTTCGCAACTGAAAACGGATAACTCCTTCACGCCCCGACAAGGTGATGGAGTTCGGGGTTGTTACGGAGACTGCTCGTCGCGTGGCGGCTAATTGGGCTCGAAGCCCTGCGATGTATTCGTTTGGGTCGGAAACAGCGGACGATTCACCCAGTGAGAGTAGGGATTGCCAGAGCGTTCGTCGGCTATCGGCCTCGTCCGTCATGGAGGCTGTGGCGAGCAATTCAGTACGAGCAACTGCAATTCCGGCTGCGCGACTTTCGCCCCCATGGTTGGTGGTGGCTGGAAAATCAATTGCTGGAGTCTGCGCATTCACTGATTGTGGAGCAGCCATATCTGTCGCGGTTAGTCCAGCCAGGAGTCGTGCTGCCTTCGCTAGAGCGCCATTTGTGTCTAACGATCCAGACGGCGTGGATAGAACGAGTCGCAGTGTCTCTGGGGACCGACCCTGCGCTAACAAGTCATCTCGTTCCATGATGAGTTCTGCAACAGCTCGGTAGGCAGATATTGCGTCATTGTGTTGCGACATTGTTTGCGTTACGCCGGCGTCAACTGACACAACGGACATGAACTCTGAATTTGTTCCGTCCGGACGACTCAACACGCCAAGTGGAGATTCCGTGTTGACGCCGCGTTGTGCAGCTGGTGACAACACCAGTGACACAATTCCCGCTGTTCGTAGGAGGGACACCCCTGCGTTGCTGAGTGGGTGAGTGACCCACCATGCTCCACGTTGAATGGGCACACCAGGCAACACTCGATTCAGTGTGGCTTCACCGAAACGAAGTTGTTCGATGAATTCTTGACCACGGCCGATGGCAGCAAACAATGATGGATCTAGTGCTGCAAATGTACTGGTGGTAATGGTGCGTGTCCTCAGCAACGACTGCAACTGAGTAAGAAGTGCGATATCTCGAGGGTCTGTTGACAGTGAAAGTGCATAAACGATTTCGGGTTGTACAGAAATCGTCAGTGAAGAGTTGTACGACGAAATAAATGAAATGAACTCTTGAACCTCTGCACGCACTGTGTCGGTGATGGTAAGTGTGCCATCGGGTTTTGTGGAGATTGTTGGCGCAAGACGCACGGCCACTGTTGAAGCAACTTTTGGAACTTTGCTATCTGTGTCACGTTTGTGAATGAACGTCAATGCTTTGGCCAGTGGTGGGTCGGCGGGCTTGCGGCGTAAAACCAGACTCACTGGGTACACGCCTTCAAATGGAACGGTCAGTGAAGAAGCGCTTTTTGCTGAGGAACTAAATGGAATTGTTACTAGGTAGCCCTGGTTATCTAATAGAGAAAGTTGACGAACAGGAACAGAAAATGTGTCAATGACAGCAGCTTCCACCTCTTCGTTTGCAATGGATTGAAATGATGTGCGCGAAGCCAAACGTCGATGCACTCTCACATCAAGAGTGGTGTTTCGGGTTGCAATTCCTTCGGGAAGTTGAAAAACAAACCGACCTCGGGTGGAAGAAGTGACGAGGAAAGGTTGCTCAAGAACGCTGATTCGCGGAGTTGATTCCGTGGCAGCCGTAACGATGCTTGCACGTGAAAAGGGAAGGGAAACCAGAAGTAATGCACCAATAGACACAAAGTGTCTCAGCAGGACACGCATTAGAGGTCACGCTCCAGCACAGAAAGTCCGTCAGGCATTCGTTGGAAGCCAAGCGATTCATATAAGCCCAACGCAGAAGTGTTAGATGTTTCCGTATTAACAATAGTGGTGCTACAACCGTGTCGATAGCTCCATTCCACAGACGCAGCCACCAATCGGGATGCGACACCGGTGCGCCGAGCTGTGGGATGAACCGCAAGTCGTTGAATGAAGCCGGTGTTCTGCGTGGCACCCACTAACACAAATCCGTCAATGTCTTTCTTATTACGAGACACGAACAAACGTGATTGCTCGGTGGCGCGCATGGCATCGTTCATATCAACCCACGCCATATTCCATGGCGCCGGGAACGAGAGCGAATCAATGTGTAGAACTTCCAACATCTTCTGTGATGGACGTTTTCGTGACATAGGTCGAAGAGGTTTCGGCGCTACGTCTCGCGGTACATGAAACGTTGGGGCGTCTGAGTGCGCAACGGAGAGAACTGTGAGCTCCTGTACCTCGGTGAAGCCAGCCTCATGAAGAGGTTCTGTGAGTGTTGGTGGGAGGGCACTGGTGCGTAGTCGGTGGTATCCCCACTGCTGGGCGGTGGAGATCCATTGTTGGATATCAGAAGAATGCGGCCCCGCTGACCCCGTGGTGGTCATGACGAGAAAGCCACATGTTGGGTCGCCAGTCCAAGGGCGGATGCGAGCGCGCAGGGAGTCTGACCACAGCACTCCCACGCCCGGGCTTTGTTCCACCACATTCACCCCCAAGACGGTAGTGCCCGTCCACTTTGTGCGGAGGGTGTGTGGGGCTCACCACATATATATGGTCACCAAGAGGGCCATTCGGTGCCTAGCCTTAGAACGCCCACGAGCCACATGCCCGTAGAACCCTTATTGCACCATGATTCCACCCCGTTTTGCCCCCGTCCTAGAGGAAATGGCCCCACTCGCTCAGCGTTTCCGCGCGGCGGGCCATCGCCTCTACCTCGTGGGCGGCACGGTTCGAGACCTGCTGATGGCCGAGGCATCCACGGTGATTGACCCAACCGCCATGGACTTCGACGCCACGACGACGGCTCGGCCAGAAGAGATAAAGCGAATTGTCTCCGACATTGCAGATGCCGTATGGACTCAAGGCGAACGCTTCGGCACCATTGGATTGAAGATTGGCGGGCGGGTGTATGAAATCACCACGCATCGCGCGGAGGCATATTCGCCGGATTCGCGGAAACCAGAAGTTGTCTTCGCCGACGACATTGAGAAAGATCTCTCGCGTCGCGACTTCACCATTAATGCTCTTGCGCTTGAGATCACCAATGACTCACCAATACTTGTGGACCCATTTGGTGGTGCAGCAGATTTAATGACGCGCACATTGCGCACGCCATTGTCACCAGAAGAATCTTTCGCAGACGATCCGTTGCGAATGTTGCGCGCCGCTCGATTCATTTCACAACTAGGTGTCACGCCAGATCCCGCAGTTACTAATGCCGTCACTGCGATGGCTGATCGTTTATCAATTGTGTCGGCAGAACGAATCCGCATTGAATTTGACAAGTTGATGACTACAGATTCACCTAGCGCAGGTTTGTGGTTTTTGGTGGACACATGTCTCGTGGATCATTTCCTTCCCGAGTTGCGTTTAATGCGACTTGAGCAAGATCCCATTCATCGACACAAAGACGTCTTAACGCACACCCTTGCCGTTGTAGAGAACGTGCGTGCCGACGCACGACCAAATTTTGATTTCCGAATTACACGTCTTGCTGCGTTGTATCACGACATTGGAAAACCTCGCACCCGCGGATTCAAAGAAGGGAAAGGCGTTACTTTCCATCATCATGAAGTAGTGGGTGCACGCATGACGCGCGAGCGCATGAAAGTCATGAAATATCCAAACGAAGACATTGCTGCTGTCTCTGAATTGGTCGCAATTAGCGGGCGTTTTCACACATATCAAATGGGATGGACCGACGCCGCAGTGCGCCGTTATGTGCGAGACGCAGGCCCATATTTGTCTGAATTGAATGTGCTTACGCGTTGTGACTGCACCACTCGTAACGAAAAGAAGGCACGCTTACTTTCTCGGCGCATGGATGAAATGGAAGAGCGAATCGCAGAAGTGATGGAGCGTGAAGAGCTTGCAAGTTTGCGCCCTGAAATCGATGGTCAAGGGGTGATGGACCTATTGGTAATTCCGGCTGGCCCCATAGTTGGTGCAGCACTTGAATTCCTGATGGACATTCGTTTAGAAGAGGGCCTACTTGGAGAAGAGGTCATCACAGAGCGATTGAAGTTGTGGTGGAAAGAAAACGAATCACGTGCATCTACATTGCGACCAACGCGCCGCATTAACCGCGGCTAGTTCTGTTACGAACCAAGTTTGCGCGCACGCACCACCAAAGTAGATGGTGCTACTGCATTGGGTTGATGCAGAGGAGTTAATTCGTGCATGACATCTATGGTGAAGTTCGCGCGCTGTAATGCCATGGTGAGTTCACCAATTGTTGGTGATAAATCTCCATAGCGACGACGCGCCACAGGATCGCTTCCATCGAACACCATGGACATTGGATGTGGAAGCGCGAACACGAATCCAGCTTCAGGTCGTAATACGCGGTGCACTTGTCGAAACAGACGTGCAATGTCGGTGTTGACATCAATGTGATGAACGCATACCGCGAGGTCGACGGCGGCATTCATGAGAAAGCCCAAATCAGCGAGCGCCCCTTCATGACACTCCACCACAACCTCTACGTTGCGAGCAGCTTGCCTTGCGCGTTGGATGTTGTCTCTGGATGGGTCAATGGCAATACTGCGAGCGCCTCGCTGAGCCATTGCCACGCAGTTAGGAACCGTGCCAAACAGACCCAGTTCTAGAACGCGCTTGCCTTTCACGTCTCCACAGACCCGCAATTCATCGTCGTTGTAGACCGAAGCGCCGAAAGAGACAGCGCGACCGTCTGTGACAACTGATGTGGGGTCTGACATAGGCGAATCTTATGACTATCTTGATGGCTCATGGGTTTCTCCGTCGACATGCTGAGAGGTGACGTCGGAGTCGTCGACCACCAACTATCTCGTCGCGCTCTTATTAACGAGGTGAAGCGGGGGAGAGTGAGTCGTGAATCCGTGTGCGATGCGCATCCGGAACTCATTCGTGCTGCAAAGCATCTTGGCGAACCATCAAAGACCGTGTGCCCCATTTGTGAAGTCACCAACGTTGTATTAGTGACTTATGTGTTTGGGCCGGGCTTGCCGAAACACGGGAAATGCGTTACCGATCGTAAAGACATCGAGAAGATCCAACGCACCGGCCACGAATATGCCGCCTATGTCGTAGAGGCATGCACAGAATGCCGATGGCATCACTTGCTTCGAGTCCTCCCCATCTCGGGCCGTCCTCGCCCTCGCGCTGCTCGCTCAGGCGAAGCCCAGTAAGGGTTTCCTCCCTTGGCAGGGGTTAGCGCACATCACCCCTGCCAGTCATGAAGTTTCATGTCTGACCCACCCCTGTGGGATGGTGCCAGCAAGCAGATACGCTCTCGGGGTCATATTCACCCTGCTCCAAACATGGGGCCCCGAGCTCGTAACTCGGGTCCGAAGGGAGGTCACACGCAATGCGTGCTTACGAACTAATGGTCATTATCAGCGGCAAGCTCGAAGAGAGCAACGCCCATGGTTGGCTGAAGTCCATCTCGGCATCCATCACCTCAGCTGGTGGTTCGGTCCACGGCAATCCTGACTGGTGGGGCAAGCGTCGTCTTGCATATCCCATCAAGAAACAGGATGACGGTTACTACGCAGTGTTCAACGTTGTTGCCCCTGCGGGAGCTATGGACGAAGTGGAGCGCGGTTTCCGTCTCTCCGACGACGTCCTTCGTCACAAGCTTCTCCGTCTTCCAGACGATGAAGCAGCCCGTCGCGGAATGGTGTCGGCGGCTTAGTCCGCCTCCATCGAGCCCTCTGCTCCCAATCACTACCTCATAGAAGGAGCCACCACTATGGCCGACAACTCAGTCACTCTCGTTGGAAACCTCACTCGGGATCCAGAACTTCGCTTCACCACTGGCGGTAAGGGCGTTGCCTCTTTTGGCCTTGCTGTTAACCGTCGCTACCAAGTGAATGGCGAATGGCAAGACCAGACCTCGTACTTCAACATCGTTGCATGGGGTCAGCTTGGCGAAAACGCTGCATCATCTCTCACCAAGGGAATGCGCGTTGTTGTTTCCGGACGTTTGGAACAACGGGAGTACCAAAACCGTGAAGGTGAAAAGCGCACCTCAATTGAAATCAATGCCGATGAAATCGGGCCAAGCCTTCGTTGGGCCACCGCTTCTATTGAGCGCAACCCTCGCGGCGAAGGCGGCCAGGGCGGCAATTTCGGTGGCGGCAATCGCGGCAACTCTGGTGGCAACACCGGTGGCGGCGACTACTTCCCATCCGACGAAGAACCTTTCTAACTCTTACCCACTTCCCCTGATACAAGGACCCCACAATGACTAGCAAGAAGAACAAGCTGCGTAACGCACGCGAGCTAAACCGCAAGTTCAAGAAGAAGGCAAACCCACTCGCTGCTGAGAAGGTTGTCTTCATCGACTACAAAGATGTCAGCCTGCTGCAGCGCTTTATGACAGATCGTTCAAAGATCCGCGGTCAGCGCATGAGCGGTGCAAACGTTCAGCAACAGCGTGAACTGGCAACTGCAATCAAGAATGCTCGCGAAATGGCATTGTTGCCGTACACCAAGCGCACCGTGTCTACGCGCGCGCCTCGTCCAGGCAAGGAAGGCCGTGAAGACGAGAGCACCTTGGAGATGCCAGAGCAGCCCATCACCTCTGAGTTTGCAAACCTCAGTGATGACGACGACACCACCACAGACGTAGCTACCGACGAGGTAGTGGAGAGCGCAGAAGAGGCCTGAGATGAACGTAATTCTTCGTGAAGACATTGCTGGCGTAGGACGCCGCGGCGACATTGTCACCGTTGCAGACGGTCATGCACGTAACTACCTTTTGCCACGCGGTCTCGCACTTGTTGCTACCGATGGTGCAGTGAACCAAGCCAATGCAATGCGTCGTGCACGTGATTTGCGTGAAGCCGCAGACCGCGACTCCGCTCGCACTGTTGCAGAAGCACTCACATCAAAGACATTCACTGTGAAGGCAAAGTCTGGTAACGAGGGTCGCTTGTTCGGCTCCGTCACCACTGCAGACATCGCATCAGCACTTGCAGCACAGGCTGGAGTTGCTCTCGATCGTAAGAAGATCGTGGCGCAGCCAATTCGCACCACAGGCTCACACACGGCAACAGTTCGTCTGCACGCCGACGTTGAGTGCACCGTCAAGATTTCGGTTGTGCCTGGCTGAGTTGGCCACGCACATCGTTATCCACAGATATTCCTCACTATCCCCAGTTGAATCCACAAGGATTTCGCAGGGTTGTCCACTAGCAATCCACAGGACTTTGCGGGCATGGTAAAGGTCTCTTATGTCTGACTACAGCGACCGTTCCGAGCGCGGCACTTCTAAGCCTGCAGCGCGAACGGATAGTCGCACGCCACCGCACAACCTCGATGCAGAAGCATCATTGCTGGGCGCCATGTTGCTTGACGACGCACCAGTAGGTCTTGCAATTGAAATGTCGCTTGATCCAAGCGATTTCTACAAGCCAGCGCACGGCCATGTGTTCGCCGCCATTCGTTCTTTGTCCGGCCAAGGTGAAGCAATTGATGCGGTCACCGTGTCTGAAGAATTGCGTCGTAGCAACCTGCTCGACGACATGGGTGGTTTGAACTTTCTGAACGAGCTTCAGAACGCAACACCTTCAATAAGTAGTGCTGGTCGCTACATCTCTATTGTGCGCGATACGTCTATGTTGCGACGACTCATTAAGGGCGCCAGCGACATTGCAGATATTGGGTATTCGTCTCCAGCAGATGTTCGCATTGCAATCGACCGCGCCGAACAAATTGTGTTCGACATTGGTGATGAGCAAATCACCGACTCGCTACAAAAGTTGAATGAACTAACCGGAATTGTTACGTCAATTCTTGAAGCACGTTACGACTCTGGCACCGACATCACCGGTATTCGAACCGGATACAGCAAGTTAGACAAGTTGCTCTCTGGTGTGCAACCAGGAACCCTAAACATTGTTGGTGCTCGCCCTGCAATGGGTAAGTCTGCATTTGCGCTGGGAATGGCAGTGAGTGCTGCGCGTACAACAAATCGTCCAGTGCTGTTCTTCTCTCTAGAAATGTCCGCACCTGAATTAACGCAACGTATCTTGTCTGCCGAAGCGCAAGTCGATTCAGACCGCATGCGTAGTGGCCGTTTGCAAGACGCCGACTGGACAAAAATTACACACGCGATGAATCGCTTGAACATTCCGCTGTACATCGATGACACGCCGCAAATTTCTGTAATGCAGATTCGTCAGAAATTACGTCGTGTGAAAGTGTCCGATGCACCTCCTGCAATGGTTGTTATTGACTATTTGCAATTGATGGGTGGCGGCAATCACGAAACGCGTCAGCTAGAAGTTGCGGAAATCTCGCGCGGTTTGAAAATGTTGGCACGCGAGTTCAGCATTCCGGTCGTTGCTCTCAGCCAGCTAAGTCGTGGCATCGAGCAACGCGCTGATCGTCGACCTAACTTGTCAGACTTGCGTGAATCTGGTGCATTGGAACAAGACGCAGACGTTGTCATGTTTTTGTATCGCGAAGAGGCAGCGAACGCAGAGGTTCGTCCAAACGATCGTGGCTTTGCAGATGTGATTGTTGCGAAGCACCGCTCGGGTCCAACAGATACCATTCGACTCATCTTCAACAAGGCATACACGCAGTTCGTTGACGAGCCAGAGTGATGCGCTTTATGCGTCTAATGTGAGCACATGTTCCTTGGCGACAATCTCATCGTCTATCTCGTTCTTGCACTAGGTGGCGCGCTAGCAGTTGGCAACATTGCAGCCTTAGTTCGCCCACCAGACAAAGAGAAAATGTCAGATTCTAAGAAAGACAACGAAGACAACAACGACTTACAAAAGGCTCCGGTTCTTCGCAGTCTCGTGATGGCGATCATTGGTGCAACAGCTGCGGTGTGGGCAATTGCCAGCCTTGTCAAGTAACGAACGACCCTTTCACTACGGTCAACACATGGCATTCGGACAACCTTCAGGCCCACCGGCATCAGCAAAACAGTTGCAAGAACTCATGCAATTGCTGAACGCGGCCGGCCACACAGACTTTCGTGACGCGCGGGGCCCGATGGGGTTTACCCAACGTCAGGCCGGTGGAAAATTCACCCGCGACGAAGCAGATGCATTTATTGCTCAGCTACAAGAGTGGGCAGAAATAGCTGAAGCAGCAGACGCAGTTCCTGCACCGGCTACTCCAGCACCAGTGAAACCCAAAGTCTCCGCAGCGGAAAAGTCATTGAAGAATGTGCCTACAGAAGTGTTGGCGGCAGAACTTCAGAAACGCGGCTGGGTCGTCCTGGAACCGTAAAGACCCAATTACTGAGCCGTTGGCGCAGTACGACATGCCTCGTCGCAACGTAATGGTCGACCAACAAGTGGGTTGATGGGGCAAATGCCCAGCACTCCCGTTAGTGGCGGTAAGACACCAAAGACGGCAAGAGCGGTTCCGGCTGTGCCACCAATAGTGAGACCAATGGCGATGATGACGGCACCCATCACAACGCGAAGAACTCGCCCGATAGGGGTACTCATGAAAGAGAGGAACTTCATCGGGAAGCCCCTTCCTTCTGTGGCTCCGCTGCATTGTCGTCATCGCAACGACAAATCTGATCATCGCTGTAACCAGCCAACGCTTGCTCAATGTGCATACCGCAACCAGCCCAGGTGACCTTCTGGCATTCCGGGCATCGAACTGTTGAACACATAACTCTCTCCTCAACTCTTCGGGACAATGTGAGTATATACCCTAGGGGGTATGGTATAGTACATGTTTATGAAAGTACCTACACCCCAAGGCCCTCTCGCCAGCATCGCGAGATTCTCCGTGGCCAAGAAGAAAACAGTCATGTTGTTGTGGGCAATCATTGTGATTGCAGCAGCACCTCTGGCCGTCAGCCTTACCAGCGCACTGTCTGGCGCAGGATGGGATGCTCAGGGCTCGGAAGCCCAAATAGTTCGGAACGAACTTCGCACCCAGTTCCCTCAGGTTGGTGCTGAGGCAGCAATGATCGTCGTAACTCAAGACGAACCCGTCACAACGTCTCCCGAAACTGTTCAAAAGTTGGCGACGGGTGCAGCAACTGCACCGGGCAGTGCAGGCGCAATGAACCCATTAGAGCTTCCAAAAGAATCTGGGCTCATTTCTATGGACGGCAAGACCATCATCATTCCCGTGATGTTGGAGGGTACGGAAGATGCAGACCTTCCTGTTTCTGCAGGACACGTCATGGAGTGGTTGGAAGAACAAGAACTTCCAGAGGGCACCGTTGCGAACGCCACAGGCGAATGGGCAATGTGGGAAGACTTCAATGCTGAAAACGAAAAGGCACTGCACAAAGCTGAACTACTCTCCGGATTGCCAACCTTGATTCTGTTGTTCGTTGCATTTGGTTCCGCCATCGCTGCAGGCATTCCATTGATTTTGGCAATTGCTGGTATCGCAGTGGGTTATGCCGTTCTCAACCTTGCCACTGCAATCACGCCATTGTCGGTGTGGTCAATGAACTTCTCCATGATGATTGGTTTGGCAGTTGGTATTGACTACAGCTTGTTCATCGTGTCTCGATACAGAGAAGAACGTGAAGAAGGAAAAGTGATGCCAGAGGCCATGGCTGGAACATTAGAAACAGCAGGTAAAGCAGTGTTCCTCTCAGCACTCACCGTTGTGTTGTCACTAGCTGCATTGTTCTTTGTTCCCATCATGGTGTTCCGCGCCATGGCTTTCGGCATGATTGTTTCAGTTATTGCTGTTGCAGCTGCATCACTAACGCTTCTTCCAGCCGTACTCGCCGGACTTGGCGACAAGGTTCTCGTGAATCGTGCAAAAGAAGATCCAGACAAAGCGGCCGAGGGCCGTTGGGCGCGTTGGACATCAAAAGCATTGTGGAAGCCACGCCGCACATTGATTGCGGGCCTCGTTCTCATGTTGGCGTTGGCTGCCCCTGCAGTCACCATGCGCTTGGGCATGCCCGACGCAACAGTTGTTGACCGCGGTGCACAAAGCCGCGATGGAAACGACGCCGTGGTTAATGCATTCGGTTTAGGTGCTGTTGCGCCGTTTTACATCACTGCTCCAGAGGCAGATATTCCAAAGGTTATGGAAGTTATTGCCGCAGATGCAAACACCATGATGGTGGCACCAATGGGTGTGACATCAAGTGAAGGACGTTCTTTGGTTCGTGCATTTGCTAAGACCGGCGGAAGTTCAGAAGAAACCGATGCAATGACAAGTCGACTTCGTACATCTGTACGAGAGGTTTCTCCAGACGCGCTCATTGGTGGTCCAGGAACACAAAACCACGATCTCACACATGCACTGATCTCAAGTGCGCCATTAGCGGTGGGTCTCATCATGTTGGTTGCGTTCCTGCTGTTGTTGATTGTGTTCCGCAGCCTCAACATTGCGATTGCCTCAATTGTGTTGAATCTCATCAGCGTTGCTTCCAGTTTCGGTTTTGCAACGTTGGTGTTCCAGCATGGCGTCGGTGCTGGCCTCATTGGCATTGAGCATCAAGGATTCATTAACGCATGGGCCCCCTTGTTCTTCTTTGCGCTGTTATTCGGTTTGTCGATGGACTACCAACTCTTCTTGCTGGCAGCAATTAAGGAACAACACGAAAAGACGGGCGATGCACAGGTTGCAGTACGCGAGGGCATCGCTCGCACCGGACGCCCCATCACCAATGCGGCTCTCATCATGATCGTGGTGTTCATTGCATTCGGTGTGACCGGACCAATTCCACCAACAGAGTTGGGAATCACCTTGGCGGTCGCGGTTCTTTTGGATGCAACCGTCATTCGAATGATGTTGATGCCAGCTCTTCTCGGACTTTTGGACAAGAAGGCGTGGTATATCCCGAAGTGGATGGCAAAGGTCCTCCCAGAGATTTCCTTCACGCACTAAGGAAATACCATTCGTTGTGTAAATGCCCCCCTCATCTGAGGGGGGCATTTCGCTAGGGTTTCATCTGTGATTCTTTCCGACCGTGACCTCCGCGCAGACCTGGCAGCAGGCCGCATCATCATTGAGCCTTTCGACGAGTCTTGTGTTCAGCCCAGCAGTATCGACGTGAAGGTATCCAATCTGTTCCGCGTGTTCCGCAATCACACCGCCGCAGTCCTCGACGTAAAGCAAGATCTCACCGGCCTCACCGAATTGGTGGAAGTTCCAGAGGGCGAGGCATTTCTTCTGCACCCGGGTGAGTTCGTTCTTGGCTCCACGTTGGAGCGTGTCGCAGTCCCTAGCGACCTGGTGGCCCGAGTTGAAGGCAAGAGTTCACTTGGCCGTCTTGGTTTAGTGATTCACTCCACTGCCGGATTCATTGACGCAGGCTTCGATGGCCATGTCACCTTAGAGTTGGCGAACCTTGCCAATCTTCCCATCACGTTGTACCCCGGTATGAAAATCGGCCAAATCAGTTTCATCAAGATGACATCACCAGCAGAGAAGCCATACGGTTCTGGTGCAGCAGGTTCGAAGTATCAAGGTCAGCGCGGCCCAACACCTAGTCGCTATTTCGAGAATTTCAAAAAGTAGTCATGTCTGGAGAAATTCACCAGTCGCGGAAACTGGAAGATGTCTTGTATGACATTCGCGGACCAGTGCTGGTGGAAGCTAAGCGATTGGAAGAACAGGGCCATCGCATTACCAAACTGAATATTGGTAATCCTGCGCCATTTGGTTTTGAAGCACCACCAGAAATTTTGGTGGATGTGGTTCGCCACTTGTCTGAGTCACAGGGATACTCAGATTCTCAAGGTATTCGTTCGGCACGTACTGCAATTGTCCAGCACTATCAACTTCGCGGTATTGATATCACAGACCCCGATGACATCTGGTTGGGCAATGGTGCAAGTGAGCTCATTCAGCTTGCATTAAACGCATTGCTAGATGAAGGGGACGAAGTTCTCATTCCTGCACCGGACTATCCGTTGTGGACTGCGTCGACAAGCTTGGCTGGTGGAAAACCGGTTCATTATTTGTGCAATGAAGAAGACTCGTGGAATCCAGATTTGGAAGACATTCGTTCAAAGATCACGCCACGAACGCGCGCAATTGTTGTGATCAACCCGAACAATCCAACGGGTGCGGTGTATAGCCAGAAGATTCTTCGACAAATTGCAGACATTGCAATCGAGCGAAACCTCATCATTTTCGCTGACGAGATTTACGACAAAATTCTGTATGACGATGCTGTGCATCACACATTCGCAGCAGTTGCACCAGACGTTCTGACTTTTACATTCAATGGTTTGTCAAAGGCATACCGTCTCGCAGGCTTTCGCTCTGGTTGGATGATGGTCACTGGTCCACGTAAACATGCAGAGAGTTACATCGAAGGCATCAACATGTTGACCAACATGCGCTTGTGCCCGAATGTGCCAGCGCAACACGCGATTCAAACTGCACTTGGTGGGCGTCAGAGCATTAACGATTTGGTGTTACCTGGTGGGCGTTTGCTGGCTCAGCGCGATGCCGCAGTGAAAGCTCTTGAGGAAATCCCTGGAGTGTCATGCGTGACACCACGAGGTGCGTTGTACGTATTTCCAAAACTCGACCCCGAGATGTATCCCATTGAGGATGATCGTCGTTTCGTTCTCGATTTCTTGCGTGCAGAACACGTTTTGCTTGTTCAAGGAACAGGCTTTAACTGGCCAAAGCCAGACCACTTGCGCATTGTCACCTTGCCGTGGGCCAAAGATCTCACTGAAGCAATCGGACGACTTGGCCGCTTCTTGTCTACCTGGGTTCCACCTAAGGATTGATGACGACTACCACGACGGTAAGTGCTGTTTCTGTTGTGGGTTCTACGCTCAACACATGACTGATACACATGTTGTTCTGACCGGAACGGGTGTTCCACACGCTGCACCTGGTCGCGCCGGTGCTGGTGTGTTGGTGCAACACGGTGACACCATCTTGCAATTTGATGCCGGTCGTGCGACCGTGTTGCGAATTATTGAAGCTGGAATCAGCCCAACTGATATCACTGCAGTTTTCGTGACGCACTATCACAGTGATCATGTAATGGATTTGCCCGATGTAGTGATTACGCATTGGGTGCAACAGCAGATGAAGAAAACAGAACCTCTACAAGTGATTGCGCCAGATGGCCCTGCCTCCCGTTTTGTATCTCGAATGTTGGAACCATTTGATGATGACATCCAAGTTCGGCGCGAACACACGGGTGCACCCGACCCACGAGTGAATGCTCAGTCATTTGTCCCAATGTCAGAGCCAGCTGAAGTGTGGCGCAGCGCGGACGGTGAAGTAAAAGTAGAAGCAGTTGCTGTTCATCACGAACCAGTTGAGGCCGCTGTGGCCTACCGAGTCACCACTCCTAACGGAAGTGTTGTTATTTCTGGCGACACACGCGCTTGCAACGAAGTGTTTGCAATGGCAGAAGGTTGTGATGTGTTGATTCACGAAGCCTGTCGGAAACAATCAATGGCCGCAAACATTAAAGGCACAGTCTTTGAAACTATTTTTGACTATCACGCTGATTCAGTAGCAGTTGGTGAATTGGCAGAGAAATACAAAGTGAAGCACCTTGTTTTGACTCACCTCATTCCACAACCTCGTACTGATGCTGAGGCACAAAAATTTGAAACCGACGTGCGCACCGGCGGTTACACCGGTCAGGTCACGGTGGGCCATGATCTTTTCAGAGTTACGCTGGGCGACTGATTCACGGATCAATCGTGAGCCCTACATCGGCGAGCGTGGGGAACTGCCCCGAGTGTCGCAGAGCGATGTAGTCACGAGCTTTGGCCATCCATGATCCGATGCTGACGCCGAAGATCTGCTGGAACTCGGTGGCCTGACGGTTCACGAGGGAGACTATTCCTGGGCAGGGATCCGCCGAGCATGACGCCGACGAGTCGTACCAAAACCGGAAGTTAATTGATTTCTGGAAAGCCAATGTCTTGGCGACGCCGTATTGGGCGACCATAAGCTCTGTGCCGAGACCAGTTACGTAGTAGCGGGGGTCAAAGTATCCGGCATCGCCACCCTGCCAGTAACTGTTTGGGTAGTTCACCCACAAGTAGTGCCCGAAGTCGGGGTTCATGGTCGGTGACATCGCACCTTTGTATTGGTCTAATGGGTCGCGGTATCTGTCTTGTCCGATGATGTCGGCGATGACGGCGCCGAAGAAAGTTGATTGTCCCTCCAGGAGCGCGCTGTTGAATCCGGTGAACCAGCTGACATCGCATTGAGCGAATTGGCAGGTTCCCTCGATGGCATTGAACTCTGCGAGTCGCGTGGTGCGGTCAGTAGATGTCCCGTTCGACAACCACTGCACGATGTGGCTGAGTTCGTGGGGCATTGTGCTCGATGCCGTTGAATCGTGCCAGCGATGGTCGCGAAGGCGGGCACCGTATCCCATGATGAGCATTGGATACGACGTCCATCGTCGGCCGCTTGGATCGCTCGGGTTGACATACTCATTGGTAGCCAGTGCGCATCCCGACATGTTGTCGTGCGTGTCGGGTGCCGTACAGAATTCTGCCCACATTCGTGCCTGTTCGATGTTTGTAGTGCGTGACCCGTAGAGGTAGAGCGCAATCTCTTCCGCAGTCCATTCGTCGTTGGTGCCGATGATGATGTCGACGCTCGGCAGTCGCGATTCGCCGTAAAAGCGAGCAGTGCCGAGAATTGCCGTCCGCAGTTTCGTCTCGAGCCACGCCGGCGTGGAGGGGTTGACCACAATGTTGAATCGCGACGTTGTGGTTGTAGGCATCGAGTTGTAATGGTCGTGCGACCGAGACACAGCGAGAGCAGCGGCCGACCCGACGGGAATGGCGGTCGGCATCGGCCCGCCGAACACCGCGACACAGGTGCCAAGTACGGCCCTGTGCGAGCTGTTTCCGAGCCCGGTCATCACCTTGTCGTACTCGGTGTCACCGACTTGGCCGTGAAAGCAGTTTCGCTCGGGAAACGTCGCATTGATCAACGCGGTTTGGGCCGCAGAGGGATCGAAGGGGACGGTGGTTGTGGTTGTCGTTGTAGAAGTTGTCGTAGTGGTGGTTGAGGAAGTCGTTGTCGGTGGAACGGTTGTCGTTGTGCTGCTCGATGTCGAAGTTGTCGGAGGGACAGTTGAGTTTGTTGTGGTCACGGGTGACAACAAGAAAGTTCGCGATGAACTTGCACCGCGATAGCGCCTATTGCTCGCCACGGTTAGTGTGACTCGACAACGTCCAGAACTCTTTGTCTTGAGATGTGTTGAAGTGCGACTGCATGAGCCCGAGACCTTCCAGGTCTTCTTCCCAGTTGATTTGGTTGATACCAGAGTCGACAGTTTGTATTTGCGTGAGGGTTGTAACGACTTAACCAACCACGTGAATTTGGCCGTTGGTTTAGATGCGGCTGCCGCCGGGGAAAGATCGATGCAGATGAGCGCGAGCAGAGAAAAGACGACAATATGACTTCTTCGATGCCCCCGCTTCATAGACGTATCATAAGCAGTGGACGACGCTCGACTGGCGCGTGAACTGGATTACTTCATGTTGAGAATGGTTACTCGCCAACGGAGCCGGCTAGCGGTGCTTCTCCAGCAACAAGTGCTTTCTCGCCATTCTCCAGTGCTTCCAGCACGTGAATGGCAATGTCTGCAACTTTGACTTGATCTTCTTCTGCGCCAGCGGCCTTTACGCCGTCGTCCAGCATGATGTAGCAGAACGGACAAGCGGTGGCGACGCGTCCAGCACCAGTGCTGATTGCTTCTTGTGCGCGCTCGTCGTTCACTTTGACGCCGATGGACTCTTCCATCCACATACGTGCACCACCTGCGCCGCAGCACATTCCCTTGGTGCCGTTACGTGGCATTTCAACAATCTGTAGACCCTTGATGGAGCCAACAACTTTGCGTGGGGCCATGTAGACGTCGTTGTGGCGTCCGAGGTAGCACGAGTCGTGATACACGATGCGGTCTTCCAACGATGCATTACGCATGTCGAGTTGACCTGTTTCAATGAGGTGCTCAAGGAATTCACTGTGGTGAACAACTTCGTAGTTGCCACCCAACTGCGGGTATTCATTCTTCAATGTGTTGAAACAGTGTGGGCACTGCGTGATGATTTTCTTCACGCCCATGCCGTTCATCATTTCAATGTTTGGCAACGCCAACATCTGGAACAAGTACTCGTTACCTGAACGACGTGCAGAGTCACCTGTGCACATTTCGCTTGGTCCAAGAATTGCTACGTCAACGCCTGCGCGCTCGAGCAATTTGGCCATTGCTTGGGTGACTTTCTTGTTCTTGTCGTCGAAGGAACCTGCACAACCAACCCAGTAGAGGTATTCGTGGTTGAACGCTGCGCCCGGATCAACAACGTCAACGTTGAGATCCTTTGCCCAGTCGGCACGATCGTTTTGGTTCATACCCCATGGGTTGCCTTGGTTTTCCATAGCGCGGTACGCGTTACCAAGCTCAGCGGGGAAGTTTGATTCCATGAGCGACAAGTAGCGACGCATGTCGAGAATCTTGTCGAGAATTTCAATGTTGACTGGACAGATTTCGTCACATGCCTTACAGGTCGTGCATGACCACACTTCTTCAGAACTAATGCGCTCAAACAAAGAGTTAGCACCAATGGTGATTTCTGAGTCAACTGACAGTGGCGGAGACACTGTTCCACCCGGTGCATGTGTAGCTGTTGCTGCCATGACTTCGCCGGTCTTCAACACGATTTCGCGTGGGTCAAGTGGCTTACCTGTTGCATGTGCAGGACACACGCTGGTGCAACGGCCACACATGGTGCATGCATCTGTGTCCAACAACTGCTTCCATGTGAAGTCTTCAACCACAGCAGCACCAAATGACTCAAGTGATGTTTCAGTGAGGTTTGGCATTGCGCGCATTGCGCCCTTTGGACGATCGCGGTCTTTCAGGTACATGTTCAACGGCGAGGTGAAGATGTGACGCAACATGGTGATGGGCAAGATGGCAAGGAATGCAATAAATGCAAGAACGTGACCGATCCACATTCCTTGATGCCAGTTTTCAAGTGCACCAGCAGACATTCCCTCTACTGCTTGTGCAAGTGGGTATCCAATGAATGACCACACTTCAAAGCCCATGTCTTTGCCTGCGGCGCTAGACGCAGCAATGCGGAACATTTCTGCACCGAATCCGGTGAGACCAATGGCCAGCAAAACACCAAGGATGACGCCATGTTCTGCCTTCGTTTTGATGCGGATGCGGTACGGCTGCTGGATGTAGCGACGAACAATTGCCCACACCACACCAAGCGTGAAGACAAGACCAGCAAGATCACCAATGAAGGCGTAGGCCTGATACACGCCGCCGTGCAAGAACTTCAGAGACTCTGGCAACTGGTGGTCAATTTCAAGAGTGGTGGTGACACCCAACAACACCAAGAAACCGAAATAGATCATGGAGTGCATGAGGCCAGCAGCACCATCGCGCAACAAGGTGCGCATGTAGACACCGGCGCGGTAGTCAGCGAGTCGGCGCTTTGCGTTCTTTGCGGTTGTCTTACGACGATCTGGTGCGCCGCGCTCCCAGTTACGAATGCGATCTGCGAAGCGGAACGAGCCCCACACCAACATCACAGGGATAACGGTGTAGAACGCAACTTTCAATGCGCTGGGAATTCCACCGAACACTTCACGGTGAATGTCGGACGTGCTGTGCCAACCGGTGAAGTTGGGGATGATGCCAGAGAACAGTGTGAACGTACCCATGCCAATGCCGAGGGCAATGGACAACTGGTACGGGCGAAGACGCCTTGGAGTCTTCTCTGTGGCAGGTGCTGCGTTCGTGCTCATAACGAACCCAACGCTAGTGCCGAGAGGGGTCTAAGCCCTGCTCTGCAGGTCAGATTCAGTGCTGGAATCAGCCGTAATGTGCGCGGTCGAGTTCACGAACTCGAGTAGCAAGCGCCTTCAGTAACTTGCGTGAGATAGCGGGAATGTTGTCGATGGCGCCCTTCAGCGCACGCTCGGACACCACCAGCAAGCGAACATCGGTATCGGCAATGACGGCAGCGGTACGTGGACCATGGTCAAGCAATGAAAGCTCTCCAATTACGGCGCCAGACTTTGCGGTGCCAATCTTCTTGCCGTTGCGCTTCACGGTAGCGGAGCCTTCAAGAATCACATAGGCCTCACGACCAGTTTGACCTTGATCCATGATGATGGTTCCCGCTTTGAGAACACGCTCGGTGGAGTTCTTGACAACAAGACCAAGTTCTTTGGTGGAGCACTCTGAAAAGAGAGCAATGTTGCGAAGGTGGTTAACGGTGGACTTTGTGCTTGCCATGTGCATAAGTGTAATGCAGATAGAAAGGCGTGTTTTTCACTGAGGGGCAACTTCTCGCTTGAGAGGAGTCACATGTGACAATTGCGTCGTGATTACTTCTGTGTGCCTGCTTGGTTAGCAACGCCTTCAATGGCGGCACGAATTTTCTCTTGATCTCCGAGATATTCAACGGATGCGACATCGAGCGAATCAGTCAATGAATACAGGCGTGGAACGCCAGTAGGAATGTTCAATTCAGCAATGTCAGCTTCTGCGATTCCTTCAAGAGACATCACAAGAGCTCGTAGTGAATTGCCATGCGCAGCAATGAGAACGTTCATCCCTTGTCGCAACTGGGGCACCACGGTCTCCATGAAATGAGGCACCACTCGCTCCACAACGTCTTTCAGACATTCTGTGTCCGGTAAGACCTGAGGGTCTATGAAGCGATAGCGCGGATCGTTGACTGGATGCTCGGGGCTAGTGCGGTCTACCGGTGGAGGTGGAACGTCGTAACTGCGCCGCCAGGCGAGGGTTTGTTCGGCACCATGTTTTTCAGTGGTGGCCTTCTTGTCGAGTCCTTGGAGTGCGCCGTAATGGCGTTCGTTCCATTTCCAATGGCGTTCCACTGGCAACCACACCTGCCCCATCTCGTTGAGGGCGAGGTGGCAGGTCATGCATGCGCGAGTTAATAAAGAGGAATGGGCCACGTCGAAAGTGAGTCCGCCGGCTTTCATCACTCGGCCGGCCTCTGCAGCCTCGGCTTCCCCTTGTGGGGAAAGGGGCACGTCGTGCCAGCCGGTGAAGAGGTTCAGTTCATTCCACGTACTTTGACCGTGGCGGAGGAGGACGAGATTTCCGAGCACATCGCCATCGTAGGGCGAGAGGGCAAACCCACAGAAGGTCGTGGCCAGAACAAATGTTGAGTCACCTTGTATCAAGTTTTCTGTCACAAAGGTTGTAACAGTCCGTGGAGAGCCTTATTCTGAGCACATCTATCCATGCCAAACCTGGCAACGATGAGGAGAACCCCCATGGCAAAAGCAGTAGGAATCGACCTTGGAACCACAAACTCAGTGGTGGCAGTCCTCGAAGCAGGCGATCCAGTAGTTATCCCGAACTCAGAGGGTGCTCGCACCACCCCATCAATTGTCGCATTCTCAAAGACGGGCGAAGTGTTGGTGGGCGAGGTGGCAAAGCGCCAGGCCATCACCAACCCAGACCGCACATTTCGCAGCATCAAGCGCGAGATGGGCACCGCATGGAAGTCGGACGACATTGACGGCAAGAAGTACACGCCACAAGAAATCAGCGCTCGCACACTCATGAAATTGAAGCGTGATGCAGAGGCCTACTTGGGCGACACGGTCACCGATGCCGTTATTACTGTTCCCGCATATTTCGATGACGCACAGCGCACAGCTACCAAAGAAGCCGGAGCAATTGCTGGCTTGAACGTGTTGCGAATCATCAACGAGCCAACTGCGGCTGCTCTTGCATATGGTCTCGATAAGTCATCACAAGACGAAACCATTCTTGTGTTCGACCTTGGCGGTGGAACATTTGACGTGTCAGTTCTTGAAATTGGTGACGGTGTGTTCGAAGTAAAGAGCACACATGGTGACACACATCTTGGTGGAGACGACTGGGACCAACGCATCATCGATTGGTTGGTCCAGCAGTTCAAGGCAGCACACGGTGTTGACTTGTCGCAAGATCGCATGGCTTTGCAGCGCCTCAAGGAAGCAGCAGAAAAGGCAAAGATTGAACTGTCGCAAACACAGCAGACACAGATCAACTTGCCTTTCATCACCGCAACAGCAGAAGGTCCATTGCACCTTGATGAATCACTGTCACGTTCCAAGTTCCAAGAAATGACAGCAGACCTCGTAGAGCGCTGCCGTGTTGCATTCGAAAAAGCGTTGAAGGACGCCGGCCTTACGAAGAGCCAAGTGAATCACGTAATTCTTGTTGGTGGATCAACACGTATGCCGGCAGTGCAAGAACTTGTTATGTCACTCACCGGCAAAGAGCCAAACAAGACTGTGAACCCAGACGAAGTGGTTGCTGTTGGCGCAGCTGTTCAAGCAGGCGTGTTGAAGGGCGACGTCAAAGACGTTCTGTTGCTGGACGTCACCCCGTTGTCACTTGGTATTGAAACTAAGGGTGGGGTGATGACAAAGCTCATCGAGCGCAACACCACAATTCCAACCCGCCGTACAGAAGTGTTTACTACTGCAGATGACAATCAGCCGTCAGTAGAAATCAACGTTTTGCAAGGTGAGCGCGAGATGGCCAGCTACAACACATCGTTGGGCAAGTTCCAACTTGTTGATTTGCCACCCGCACCACGTGGTGTTCCACAGATTGAAGTCACCTTCGACATTGACGCAAACGGAATTGTGCACGTGTCTGCAAAAGACCGCGCAACAAACAAAGAGCAGTCCATGACAGTCACGAACTCAACCTCGTTGAGCAAAGACAAGATTGAAGAGATGATTCGCGACGCAGAGGCACATGCCGAAGAAGATCGTCGTCGTCGCGATGAAGCAGAAGTTCGCAACAATGCAGATTCGTTGGTGTATCAAACTGAGAAAGTTTTGCGTGAGCAGGGTGACAAGGTGTCGGCAGAAGAGCGTGACGCAGTGGAAGGCCCACTCGCAGCATTGAAGAGTGCCATCTCTGGAAATGATCTGGAGCAAATCAAGTCTGCAACTGAAACATTGATGGGTGCAAGCCAGGCATTCAGCCAGAAGTTGTATGAAGCAGCAGCTCGCGACAGTGGCGCAGCAGGTTCATCTGCATCGGGAGCATCCGCCGCCTCTGACGACGACATTGTTGATGCAGAAATCGTGGACGAGCAGTAAGTCGTATGTCAGACCACGAATCTGAATCGGGTCACAACGAAGAGGTTGTCAACGAGAGCCAAGAAAATCTCGTTGATGACACCGCTGTGGAACACGACATTGCTGCATTACTGGCAGAGCGCGATGAATTCAAAGACATTGCGCTGCGCTTGCAAGCAGACTTCGAGAATTACAAGAAGCGCGTTGCTCAATTTCAATCTGATGAAGTAGATCGCGCGACTGGTCGTTTGGCTGAAGCGTTGTTGCCAGTGCTCGACGCTTGTGAAGCTGCATTTGCCCATGGTGCAGATGCAGTGGAGCCTGTATGGAAGGCGCTTCTTGGAGCGCTATCTCAACAAGGACTCAAGGCATATGACCTTGTAGACAAGCCGTTCGATCCTGCAACAGCTGAAGCTGTGATGCATGAACCTGGCGAAGGTGGCGAACCAGTTGTTGTTGAAGTTCTACGCACGGGATACGAATGGAAAGGTCGTGTCCTACGCGCCGCAATGGTGAAGGTGAGGGGGTAGGTCTTGACTGCCCAACGCGAGTGGTTCGAAAAGGACTACTACGCAGTTCTTGGCGTGTCCAAAGACGCGTCAGACAAGGACATCACCAAGGCGTATCGACGTCTTGCACGTCAGTATCACCCAGATGCGAATCCGGGGAATGTTGAAGCCGAAGAGAAGTTCAAGCAGATTTCCGCTGCATACGACGTTGTAGGCGACACTGCGAAGCGGGCCGAATATGACGAAGTACGACGCATGGGACCCATGGGCGGATTTGGTCCAGGCGGTAATGGATCATTCAACTTCGACATGGGCGGTGATGGACTCGGCGACATTCTCGGCCAAATGTTTGGTGGTCGCGGACGTCGTACCGGGGGAAGCGGTGTTGGTCCACAACGTGGCAAAGACATTGAATCTGCGCTGACGTTGTCATTCGACGATGCAGCACATGGTCTCACCACCACTCTTCATCTCACGGCCGATGCCACGTGCACATCGTGCACCGGCTCTGGTGCGCGACCAGGAACATCTCCAAAGATGTGTAGTGCATGCGGTGGCCGTGGGTCGGTTGCAGACAATCAGGGATTTTTCGCTATGTCATCGCCATGTCGTTCGTGTGGCGGCAACGGGAAAATCATTGAGTATCCGTGCTCTACGTGCCGCGGTTCAGGAATTGAGCGTCGACCGCGTGAAGTGAATGTGCGCATTCCCGCTGGTGTGAATGATGGTCAACGCATTCGATTGAAAGGCCGTGGTGCACCGGGACGTAATGGTGGACCAGCGGGTGATTTGTTTGTGGAATGTCGCGTCACTCCACATGCAGTCTTTCAACGTGAAGGGCTGAACTTATTAGTACGAGTTCCGGTCTCGTTCACAGAAGCTGTATTGGGCTCCACTATTTCGGTTCCAACTTTGGAAAACAGTGATGTGACACTGCGTTTGAAGCCAGGAACACAATCTGGATCTCGTCATCGAGTGAAGGGTAAAGGCATCGTGACGCCAAAGAACTCGGGCGATCTTATTATCACCGTTGATGTTTCGGTGCCCACATCGTTAACAGATAAAGAGCGAGCAGCAATTGAAGCCCTACACAATGTTCTGACATCTCCCCGGATGAAGGAGACATCATGAACCGACAACATCACCAAGCGGTGTATGTCATCTCGGTGGCTGCAGAGTTGGCCGGCATGCATCCGCAAACTTTGCGTATTTATGAACGCCGCGGTTTGTTAACTCCCGCCCGAACATCTGGTGGCAACCGTCGATACAGCGATGCAGATATTGCGCGCCTTCGACGTATTGCCGAACTTGCATCTAGTGGGATGAATCTAGAAGGCATTCGACACGTGATGTCCTTGGAAGAGGAAGTTGTACGTCTTCGTCATGAAGTTGCCGAGCTACGTCATGCCTTAATGGACGCAGTGAATGCACTTGAAAATAATTCGCGTGGTGCGCTTGTGCCTTTGCGACAAGCAATCACCTTGTTTGGTGAACGTCCCAGCATCTTTCACCCCCATCGGTAAGGAGGTCAACTGTTATGGCAATTGATCCAAAAAAGTGGACAACAAAAACTAACGAAGCAATAGGCGCTGCAGGAGACCTAGCCCGCCAATACGGAAATCCTGAAGTGACGCCGGATCACGTGATGGTGGCGTTGACATCGCAGGAAGGAACCATTGTTCCTTCCTGGCTGCAGAAACTTGGCATTGCAGCGGGCATGTTGCGTGCAACGGCCGAAGATGCAGTGAATGCATTGCCACGTGCACAAGGTGGTGCAGAGGCGCGAATGAACCGCGAACTGGGGAATGTCTTTGAGAATGCCGATAGTGCACGAAAAGATTTGCATGACGACTATCTTTCCGTTGAGCACTTGCTGTTGGCGATGAATCAGCGAGTTGGCATCTCAACTGAAGAAATGCTGTTGGCATTACGGGAAGTGCGTGGTTCGCACCGAGTCACAACTCCAGACCCCGAGTCACAGTTCGCAGCTCTTGAGAAATATGGGCAAGATCTCACTGCTCGGGCACGTGCGGGAAAGATTGACCCAGTGATTGGCCGCGACGAGGAAATTCGTCGTGTCATTCAAGTGTTGTCACGTCGTACCAAGAACAACCCAGTTCTCATTGGCGAACCAGGCGTCGGTAAAACAGCAATTGTTGAAGGCCTCGCCCGGCGTATTGCAGATGGCGATGTTCCTGAAGGCCTCAAGAACAAACGCCTTGTGTCCTTAGACCTTGCATCCATGCTTGCTGGCGCTAAGTACCGCGGTGAATTTGAAGAACGCCTGAAGGCAGTGCTGAAAGAAATCACCGATGCCGAAGGCGAAGTGATCACGTTCGTTGACGAGATGCACACCCTTGTTGGCGCTGGTGGCGCTGAGGGAGCAATGGACGCCGGCAACATGATTAAGCCAATGTTGGCGCGTGGTGAATTACGTATGGTGGGCGCCACCACTCTGGATGAGTTCCGCAAGTACGTAGAAAAAGATCCTGCGCTAGAGCGTCGTTTTCAACAGGTGTATGTCGGTGAACCAACCGTTCCCGACACCATTGCAATTTTGCGTGGCTTGAAAGAGCGCTATGAAGTACACCACGGTGTTCGAATTCAAGACTCAGCGTTGGTGAGTGCAGCAGTGCTTTCGAATCGTTATCTCACCAACAGATTTCTTCCGGACAAAGCAATCGATCTTGTGGATGAGGCAGCCAGCAAGCTACGTATTGAGATTGACTCATTACCCACCGAGATCGACGTTGTGCAGCGACGAATTCTGCAATTAGAGATTGAGAAAGTTGCTCTTGAAAAAGAGACAGACTCGGCTTCTCGCGAGCGAATTAACGCTCTGGAGATTGAACTATCAGAGTTGCAATTGCAAGTTGACAAAATGAAGTCGCACTGGGAAGCAGAACGTGAAGCAATTTCTGCCATACGCACCCTGAAGGAAGAACTCGAGTCGCTGCGTATTGCAGTAGAACGCGAGGTGGATCTTGAACGTGCGGCAGAAATGCGTTACGGACGCATTCCAGAACTTGAACGACGTATCGATAGTGCAACTGCACATCTTGATGTACTGCAAAAAGACAATCGCATGTTGAAAGAAGAAGTAGACGCAGAAGATATTGCAGAAGTGGTATCGAAGTGGACTGGTGTGCCCATCAGCAAACTTCTGGAAAGTGAAATGCAAAAGCTTGTTCATCTGGAAGCGCTGTTGCATCGACGAGTTGTTGGTCAAAGCACAGCGGTTGCGGCTGTTGCAAATGCCATTCGCCGAAGCCGAGCAGGCCTCAGTGATCCGAATCGACCTATTGGTTCATTTATGTTCCTTGGCCCAACTGGCGTTGGTAAAACAGAACTCGCGCGAGCCCTTGCCGAATATTTGTTCGACGACGAAAAGGCAATGGTGCGTATCGATATGGCTGAGTACATGGAGAAGTATTCGGTCAGTCGACTCATTGGTGCACCTCCTGGATATGTGGGATACGACGAAGGCGGCCAACTCACTGAATCTGTTCGTCGCCGGCCATACAGCGTTGTTCTTCTTGATGAAGTAGAGAAGGCACACCCAGATGTGTTCAACGTGTTGTTGCAGGTGTTAGACGATGGTCGTCTCACAGACGGTCAAGGTCGCACGGTTGACTTTTCAAACGTGGTGCTCATTATGACCAGCAACCTGCCAGGTGAACCCATTGAGTACTTCCGCCCCGAGTTTGTGAATCGCATTGATGAAATTGTCCGCTTCCAATCGCTGACACAAGACGACCTCACCCACATCGTGGAGATACAGCTGGAACACCTAGTGCAACGTCTGGCAGATCGTCGCATCACGCTTCAGGTCACGCCTGCTGCCCGAATTGCACTTGCGGAACAAGGCTTTGATGAATTCTTCGGAGCTAGACCCCTCAAGCGACTTATCCAAAGAGAAATTGCCGACAAAGCAGCATTGTTGATTCTGGAAGGTTCCGTTGGTGAAGACGGCGCTGTCCGTGTTGACGTTGTAGACGGTGTGCTGACAGTTTCGCCTGGCTAATAGATGTCGTAGTCTTTCGTGTAGTTGCTCAGCAACAACGGGGGACACAATGCGAACACCTATTTATGTACTTGGTGGTTATCAGACCGACTTCGCACGTAGTTATGCGCGTGATGGTCTCGACATTTCCGACATGATGCGCGAAGCCATTGAAGGTGCATTGGCAGATAGCGGTCTCGATGCACGAGACATTGAAACAGTGCATGTAGGCAACGCGTTCTCGGAACTGCAACGGCAGCAGGGCCACTTGGGTGCAATGGCATCGCAAGTAGTTCCTGGTTTGTGGGGCAAGCCAGCCATGCGGCATGAAGGCGCGTGCGCGTCGTCATCTTTGGCCATCTTGTCTGCAATGGCAGAACTAGAAGCTGGTCGCTATGAATGCGCACTTGTTGTGGGAGTGGAAGAACAAAAGGCACTTCCTGGTGATCAATCATCAATTGCACAAAATGCAGCGTCGTGGCAAGGCCATGAAGGAATCTCGTGCACCTTTATGTGGCCTGCAGTTTTCGGATTGCTTGGTGAGGAATACGCGTATCGGTATGGATTAGATCGTCAGTATCTAAATCGCATCTCGGAAATCAACTACACAAATGCGAAATCAAATCCTCGTGCACAAACTCGCGGATGGAAATTTACGGAGCTGAGTTTCACTGATGATGACATTGCTAATCCGGTGATTGAACCGGGTACGCGCCGACAAGACTGCGGTCAGATCACCGACGGTGCAACTGCTGTTGTACTGGTATCGCAACGCTTTATGGAAGCACAAGCTGCACGCCGCAAGATTGATTCTGGGAAGACCGCGCAAATTCTCGGTTGGGGTCATAAGAACGCAGGTATCAAGTTCTTGGACAAGCTAGAGCGCAGCAAGAACGATGCGTACGTATTTCCACATGTACAACAGACAATTGCCGATGCATTTCAGCGCGCCGGAATCAAAGATGTGTTTGAACTTGATGGAATTGAAACCCACGATTGCTTCACCACCACGGAGTACATGGCTATTGATCACTTCGGAGTTACCGCACCTGGCGAGTCATGGAAAGCAATTGAAGATGGAACCATTGAGCGATCTGGTCGACTGCCAATTAATCCGAGTGGCGGCTTGATTGGGGGCGGGCACCCAGTTGGAGCAACTGGTGCGCGCATGGTGTTCGATGCCGCCAAACAGGTCACCGGCCGCGCTGAAGATATTCAAGTGGACAATGCAAAGACGTTTGCAACACTGAACATTGGCGGTTCGTTATCAACTGTTGCCAGTTTTGTCATTGGCGTGCGCGAATAGCTCTGCACAAGAGATGGCCAATAACAAGTCGTAACATTTACCCATGGCTGACATAGGAACAAAAAAGGGTGGACCGCGCACGAAAGCGCAGTGGGATAACTCTGCACCATTTACAAAGTTCTCTAGTCGTCGCTACACCCCCAACGTTGGCTTGGTCATTGAAGACATTGACCTTGCCAATATTGATGACGAAACAATTTACGAAATTCGTCGGGCTGTTTCCGAAAACTGTGTGGTGTTCTTCCGCAATCAACATCTCACCGTTGAACAACACATTGCATTTGGCCGTCGCTTTGGCGACTTAGATGTACATCCTGCCGCTGCTAACACCACTGGACATGATGAAATCTTGGTGATTTCTGCCGATGAAAACTCCAGTCGTGCAAACGGTGAGGCCTGGCACTCGGACGTGTCGTGCCAATCAGAGCCACCGATGGGAAGCATTCTCTATATTCACGAAGTTCCACCAAGTGGTGGCGACACCATGTTCTCTAACATGTATGCCGCATACGACGCATTAAGTGATCGGATGAAGCAATATCTCGACGGTTTAGTCGCTGTTCACGATGGTGAGCACGTGTATCGCGGTTTGTATACCGGCGTTGCAGACAAGCCGACATATCCTCGGTCAAAGCATCCAGTGGTGCGAACACATCCAGAAACTGGGCGCAAGTGTTTGTTTGTGAATCGTTCATTCACAACACACATTGTTGGTGTGCCGCGTGATGAGAGCGATGCAATCCTGAACTTCCTATATCAGCACATGGAGCATCCAAACTTCCAGTGCCGTTTCCAATGGGAAGCAAACTCCATTGCATTTTGGGACAACAGGTGTGCACAGCACAGAGCAATTTGGGATTATTGGCCACACCGTCGCTATGGCCACCGTGTCACCGTGAAGGGTGACGCTCCGTACTGATTATCCGAAGCGACGACGGATGGCATTGCCGTGTGCAGAGAATCCTTCGTGATCTGACAACGCAGTAATTGAGTTGCTCATACGACGCAGTGCAGATTCAGTTGCCTTGGCAACGGCTGTTCGTTTCAAGAATGCATCCACGGTGATTCCAGACGACACATGTGCAAATCCACTAGTAGGCAATGATGCAGGACAACCAATCACAAAGTTGCCCGCACTAAACGGTGTGTGCTGGCCAATGAGAATTTCGCCGGCGTTCACTAGTAGGTCAACCATTGACTCTTCGTATTTTTCGGCTACTGCCAACTGAAGATGTTCTGGTGCAAACATGTTGGCAACGTCTGCTGCTTCGTTGAGGTTGTTCACCAACACGGCACCACCATTCGGGCCAAGCGAGGCTCGTGCCGCTGTGGCACGAACTTCAGGCAAGTCACCCAACTGAATGGTCAGTTCAACATCGACTGCATCAATTAACTCTTGCGATGTGGTGACCAAAACAACGGACGAGTCTGTGCCGTGTTCAGCCTCAATGAGTAGGTCTGCGGCCAGTCGACCGACGTGTGCAGTGTGATCTGCAATGACCATGCTCTCTGTTGGCCCGAGAAGCATCATGGTGGCTAAGCCGTGACGCTGCATCTCCACCTGAGCCAAGGTGACGGCGGGGCTGCCAGGCCCCACCACTTTTCTCACTTGAGGAATGGTGTCGGTACCAAATCCCAATGCAGCTATGCCCGACGGGCCGTTTACTCGAAAGACATTGGTGATTCCGAGTAATCGACACACCACGAGAACGGCGGGGTCCACTTCGCCCGCACCCCCGGGAACTGGCGGCACGATCAGTGAGATGTTGGGAACACCCGCAACCACTGCGGGCACTCCTAATTGGTAGGCAACAGACGGATAACTGGCTTTCCCGCTTGGCACAAACAGACCCACGCTGGAGATAGGAGTGATCTTTTCGCCAGCGGTAAGGCCATGCTCAATTTCAATACTCCAGTCGCTGGCACGTTCCAGCAATTGGTCGTTAAAGGCTCGAAGGTGTGAGATGGCGTCAACAATGGCGTTTTCCACCTGCGGGTCAACGGTGGCGGAGGCAATTTCGTCTGCCGAGACCCGTAATTGATGTGGTTCTAGGCGGACGCCATCGAATCGAGCAAGGGCATCACACAAAGCCTGGTCGCCCCGAACACGAACATCTTCAATGAGCTCACCGATGGACGCACGAAGACCTGGGTGAAAGATGTCGTCCATCCCGCGGTGGCACAGGGCGTCACGTTGGGCGGGGGTCATGTCTGACCAAATCTGGCGTCGCAGAACAGAGTTCACAGTAAGAAACCTACCTGTCTTGCCCTATTCGGGAGTCAGACATTAGTGAGAGCAAGTACAGTTACTTCACGTTCCGAAAGGGGAGCGTGTATGTCCGTCACCGTTGTCGTTGGTACCCAGTGGGGTGACGAAGGCAAAGCCAAAGTCATCGACTTGCTTGCTGCTTCTCACAGCATCGTTGCCCGCTATCAGGGCGGCCACAACGCTGGCCACACCGTTGTTATTGGCGATCAGAAGTACGCCTTGCAGCTCACACCAAGCGGCGTTTTCTACGACACCGTTACCCCAGTCATTGGAAATGGTGTTGTTGTTGATTTGCCCACACTGTTTAAAGAGATTGATTCACTTGAATCGCGCGGAATTTCTACCGCCCGCTTGAAAGTGTCTAGCTTGGCCCATCTCATCTTCCCGTGGCACCAGGCAATCGATGCCGCACTGGAAGCAGCGCGTGGCGAATCCAAAATTGGCACAACGTTGAAGGGTATTGGTCCTGCTTATGTGGACAAAGTGAAGCGAGCCGGCATTCGTGTTGGCGAGGTTCTCCATCTTGAAATGTTTGAATCAAAAGTGCGCGAACGAGCAATTGCTGCACGGCGAGAAGTGAGCGACATTGGTGGCGATACCTTCGACGTGGAGCAAGTGGTGACCGATTTTGTTGCTTATGCACGCCGACTAGCGCCATATGTTGCAGACACTGTCAATTTGTTACATGATGCGCGCGAGCGTGGCGACCATATTTTGTTGGAAGGTGCGCAAGCAACATTCTTAGACGTCGATCACGGCACATATCCATACGTCACTTCCTCAAATCCCATTGCAGGCGGTGCAGCTGTTGGTTCCGGTCTTGGACCACGGCATATAGACCGTGTGGTGGGAATTGCAAAGGCGTACACCACTCGAGTTGGAATGGGACCCTTCCCCAGCGAACTCACCGATGAACTAGGTGAGAAGTTGGTGGATATTGGTCGGGAGTTCGGAACGGTTACCGGTCGACGTCGCCGTACTGGTTGGCTAGACACAGTCATGCTGCGACACGCCATGCGAGTTAATTCACTGACCGAAATTGCACTCACCAAACTTGATGTATTGGATACCTTCGAAGAGGTGAAGGTATGTGTTGCGTACAAGATCAATGGAGAGATAGTTCGCAATTATCCAGACACGGTCGAACGACTGGCTCAGGTAGAACCTGTCTATGAAACCTTGTCTGGATGGATGTCTAGTACCGAAGGCATTACGGAGTTTTCCAACTTGCCACCAACGGCGCAGGAGCTTGTGAAGATTGTGGAGCGAGAGACAGGTATTCCAGTGTCCATGGTTGGTACAGGACCTGCTCGAGATTCCATGGTGGTGCGTTCATGATTTCCCGTTACTCCACAAAAGAAACAGACGAGCTGTTCTCTGAACATGCGAAAATGTCGCGTTGGTTAGAAATTGAACTGTGTGTTGTTGAAGCAATGGCAGACGCTGGGCTGGTACCACGCGAATCAGCCGAGGCGTGCAGAAAAAATGCACCGCGCATTGACGATGCGTTTGTTCAGCGAGTGCAAGGCCGCGAAGCAATTACAAATCACGATGTGGCTGCATTTGTTGATGTTGTGCAGGAGTCCATCGGTGCCCCACATGGGTCTTGGATTCACTACGGGTTAACAAGCACCGACGTTGTTGATACTGGGCTGTGTTGGGCACTTCGCGATGCGTGTTATCTGATGGAACGCGAACTCACTGAAGTGACACATCTGCTGTTGAAGGGTTCCAGTCAATACTCACGAACACCAATGATTGGCCGTACACACGGAATTCATGCGGAACCAACAACTTTCGGAATGAAAACGGCATTGTTTGGTCTGCAGGTTGCGCGTGACCGCGAACGCCTGAAGAACGCTTTCAATTCCATTGCCGTGTGCAAGCTGTCTGGTGCAGTGGGCACCTACTCAAATATTTCACCAGAGGTAGAAAGTGCGGTTGCTGCGCGTCTACGCCTGACCCCTGTTCCTGCAACACAAGTCATTGCTCGCGACCGTCACGCAGAGTTCTTGTACGTCTGTGCATCTATTGGCTCAACGCTGGAATCATTGGCCGTTGAGCTTCGTCATCTGCAACGCACCGAAGTGAATGAAGTGCGTGAAGGATTTGCGGCCGGACAAAAAGGTTCTAGCGCTATGCCGCACAAGCGCAATCCCATTTCCGCCGAGACCATCACTGGCTTATCACGAGTGTTGCGTGGCCATCTGCAGGTGGCATTCCAAGACATTCCGTTGTGGCATGAACGCGATATTTCGCATTCATCCGCAGAGCGCATTGTTCTTCCTGATGCTGTCTCTCTTGTGGTGTACATGTTGCGTCGCATGGCCAAACTCATCATGAATCTCGAAGTTGACGAGCAGCAAATGTTGAGCAATCTCAATTCGCTGCATGGCGTCGTTTTCTCACAGTCGGTGGTGTTGGCTCTTGTGAACAATGGAATGGATCGAGATTCGGCTTATCGAATAGTTCAATCCGCAGCACGAAGTGCCATTGAATCGGGAACTCACCTGCGAGATGTTCTAGAAAAAGACTCAGCTGTTACGTTGACGAACGGGCAACTTGACAACGCTTTTGATTTAGATCGCGTCCTCGAGCATGCTCAACGGGCAGAGCGCGAACTACAAGAAACGTGTATGTCGTATCAGGGCTTGAACTAGTCAGCCACAATCCCCGCGCGCTTTAACACTGCTGGAGTAACACCAAACTCGCGCCATGCGTCATATGTGATGTCGTTGCGTTCGCTGAACGACTTCGCCACTTTGATGAAACGAGTTTCTGCGGCATTTATCTCTGTTTTCGTCTTCATGCTGGCAAGTTCATTGCGCAAATTAAGTCGCTCTTGAATCAATCGCACCTTGGTGACGGGGTCTGCAGTCTTGAGTTCATTTGTAATAACTGACAAGCGCTTCGTAATGGATTCAAGAGTGCGTCGGCGTCCGCGCTTGGGCTTTGTTGCTTCCACAATTTCGAGGTACTCGCGAATGATGCGTCCTTCATTTCGGCCGTTCGCTAGCGCCTTTTTATGCGCAGTACTCATTGATGTCTGTCGGGAAGTTTTTGGTTTTGATGTCATTCTTAATCTGATGCTGAAAATAGTCGGGGTGATTAATTATTACGGATGCAGCTCCACTCCGTAGTGTCAGAAAACCTACTTTTTGATTGGTACATACAACCTTTTTTCTAAACCAACGTTTCAGCAACTGAATCTTCGGCGCGGCAAGTAATGTCGCACTGATGTCATCGCAGTACACGCACACTCCTGAAGGCCTGCCAGAACTCTCTCCGGTGTTAGCCCGACTGCGAGACAACGTGTTTGAGCATTCATTGAAAACTGGTGACTTCACCTTGAAATCTGGCCGAAAGAGCACGTGGTTTCTTGATACCAAGCAGACAATGTGTCGACCAGACGGAGTGCTTGCAGTTGCAGACGCAGCGCTAGAAATAATTCCAAGTGATGCCACAGCTATCGGTGGCCTCACCATGGGTGCAGATCCAGTGGCGTACGGAATTGCCGCAGTTGCCGCCACGAAGGGTCGCTTACTGCGCAGTTTCAGCGTTCGAAAAGAAGCAAAAGACCATGGCATTACGGGTCGCATTGCGGGGGCGCTACTTCCAGGTGACAAAGTAGTTATCACAGAAGACACGGTGACTCGTGGAACCAGCATCTTCGAAGCAGTAGAAGCAATTCGCGAATTTGGTGCCATTCCGGTTCTCATCACGGTCATCGTTGATCGTGGCGGCACGTGCGCGGCCATGGCAGCAGACGCTGGTATTCCCTACAAACCACTACTCGTGGCGCCTGACCTCGGATTCGAATTCGGGTCGTAAGCATTTTCGTCGTCGCAACACTGCTTGGAAGAATATGTACATGAAGAAATTAGTCATCGCTGTCTTGGCTTCAATTGCTTTGGCCTCATGTGGCGACTCTTCAACTTCAAGTTCTACGACTTCTACATCACGCACCACCGCAGACACCGTTGCACCAACAAACAACTTTGAATACACCATGACTATTGGTGAAAACACTGGCGCAGACGTTGTCATTGACGTGTTGCAAGGTGCAACTGTGACACTGAAGGCCGTGAATCCTGAAAGCCATGACGACGTTCATCTTCACGGGTACGACCTCACGACAGGTGTGATTGAAAAGGGCGAAGTAGGATCCATGACATTTCAAGCAACAAAAACAGGTGATTTTGAGATTGAAAGCCATGAGACCGGCGAACTCATTTCAATCTTGCGGGTGTCTGCACCATGAGTTTGGAGAAACTGTTTGAACTGTCTCCGCATGGCACTGATGTCATGGTGGGTGAAGGATTCCCTTATCCGTGGGGCGGTTTGTACGGCGGCCACATTGTTGCGCAATCTCTTCGCGCTGCATCTACAACTGTGGACGAAGGATTTCTTCCACACTCTGTGCGTGCGTACTTCATTCGTCGTGGGGACAACAGTGAGACAGTTCGCTATGAAGTTGATCGCATTCGAAACGGTCGCAGTTTTTCAACACGAAGAG
>JBMTEX010000008.1:0-42469 GCA_049433485.1 Ilumatobacteraceae bacterium
AAGGGGCTCGACGTCTGCATGGACGACATTGCCGCCGAAGCCGAACTTGGTCGTCGTACCATTTTTCGATACTTCCCCAGCCGGGATGACCTCATTGCCCGAGCATTCAGTGAATCCCTTCAACATTTCAACAAGCAAGTCATGAGTTCCATTGCGGTTGAGACAGATTTCAAAACTTGGCTGACATCGGTTGTGACGTCTATTCACCAATCACAGTTGCGAGCTGGTCGAGGCATGTGGGAGTTAGCCGCAACAGACGACAAACATCTTCCAGCACCGATAGCAAAAATAAACCGTCAGCGCCGCACCTCTAGAAGAGACCTCACGCTTGCAGTCGCAACAGAAGCTTGGCAACGTGCGGGTGGGGAGAATGAGATGCCACGAGACATTGAGTTATCTCTTGCGTTAACTCTCTCTTCGTTTGCCGTTCAGTCTTTGGACAACGACTACAAAGCGCGTGAGTCTGAATCTGTAGAAGCCATTTCGTCCATGCTCTATTCATTCATTACAGAGAGAGCAAATCAATGAAGATTCAACGCATTGTCGTGCGTGAACACGGAGCACCTCACGTGATGCATCTCATTAATGACGAGATCGAAACTCCCAGTGCTACAGAAGTTCAGGTGGAACATCGCGCGGTTGGAATCAATCTTGCGGACACTTATTTTCGCTCTGGTCTCTACCCTGGCAAGACTCCAATCGGATTAGGAGTTGAGGGGTCAGGAATTATCACTTCAGTTGGTTCAGATGTTCGTCAATTTTCAGTTGGCGACAGAGTGACATACACCAGTAGCCCGCTAGGTGCTTACTGCACCGCCCGCAATATGCCAATTGACTCTCTCATTCCACTTCCTCAGGAAATTGCGTTCGACACTGCTGCAGCATCAACAATGCGAGGACTCACTGCGAGTTACTTGTTAAAAAGCATCTGGAATCTGGAACCAGGCGACGCCGTTGTAATTCAAGCTGCAGCTGGTGGAGTTGGGCTTCTCTTCAGCCAAATGGCATCCGCCATGGGATTGCGCGTGATCGGAGTTGTTGGCCGCGACGAGAAGAAAGAATTGGCGAAGAGTGCTGGATGCATTGCCGTCTTTAACAACAGGGCAGAAGATGTCGTTGCTGGCGTGAAGGAACTCACGAATGGTCAAGGCGCCACAATGGTGGTCGACGGAGTTGGAAAGGAAACTTTCGACACTTCTCTTGCTTGCGTCCAACGACGCGGGCTCATGGTGTGTTTAGGAACTGCGTCCGGACCCGTTGCACCATTCGACCCACCGCTGTTGATGCGCAGAGGTTCCATTTTCATCACACGCCCAGCTATGGCGGATTACATCGCTGATCCGATGGAGAAAAAAGAACTAGTTGACTTCTATTTTTCTCATCTGCTGAAAGGCACTGTCAATGTCCTTATAAATCAACGATGGACGTTGGATCAAGCGGTTCAAGCACACGAGGCACTTGAGTCAGGAGCAACTACTGGCTCCAGCATTTTCGAGATCTAATCACGACTCCAAGGGGGAACAATGACAACCACAACAGCGACAAGTGTGATGAAAGTGGAGCCGTGCACAACTGCTATCGGTGCAGAAATAAGCGGCATTCAAATTTCAGAAGCTGTCACTAATAACGACTTATTCCTTGAGATCAAGCAACTATGGCTGCAACACAAAGTTCTGTTCTTTCGTGAACAGGAAATGACTCTCCAACAGCATCATGATTTTGCTCTTCTTTTTGGAACACTTGAAGACCATCCCGTTGCCCCTTCTCATCCAGATTTCCCCGGACTCGTTCTGATCCAAAGACAGAAAGAACGTTCTACTTACGAAAACGTATGGCACGCCGACGCCACATGGCGCCACATTCCACCAAAGGGCGCAATTCTTCGTTGCGAAGTGGTTCCCGAAGTAGGTGGCGACACCATGTGGGCAAACATGGCCATGGCATACGACCGTTTGCCTGAACGCATCAAAGAGAGAATTGGCGATCTATGGGCCATTCATTCCATTGAGCAGTCATTTGGTGGGAACATGACTCCAGAAGCACGGGCCGAATTGGTGGAGCAATATCCGCCAGCACGTCATCCAGTCGTCTGCACTCATCCAGAGACTGGTGACAAGATTCTGTATGTCAACCAAGGTTTTGCAACGAATTTTGTGAACTTTGCGCGATTCGATCGAATTCGAGTCGGCGCCGACTACACCTTTGAGTCAAACAACCTCATGAATTACTTGCTACACCAAGTTGAAATCCCAGAGTACCAAGTTCGCTTGCGCTGGCGACCAGGAACTATCGCTATGTGGGACAACAGAAGTACACAGCACTACGCCGTGCACGATTACTGGCCCGCTCAACGCAATATGTGCCGAGCTGCAATTGAAGGCACCGAAGCGCCTGCCCAATAATTAGGCCGGAGCCACTATTTCAAAATTTTGTTGACGATTTCGCCAACAAGGCCGATGCGTTCCACAATGTGGCCGCTGGCGGGCATATTGATTGTCAAACCATCAATACCGGTATTGACCATCTCCTGAATTTGCTCTCCAACAGTGTCTGGATCACCAAAAATCAACATGCCCTTCAGCATGCTGATGACGTCTTCATTCCAGCCCTTCACTCCCATCAATGTCTTCATATCTGCCTCAGCTTGTTCCATAGTGGGAGCCGCGCACACGTTCAACATTTTGGTGACTTTGATCTCGTCTCTGTTGCGTCCAAGACGCTCGCAGTGTTCGTTCAAGACGTCTAGCTTTCGGCGTACATCTTCAACAGTTCCACGAGTGAGATTCGACTCATCTGCATATTGAGCCACCATGCGAAGAGTTTTCTTCTCGCCGTTCCCGCCAATCATGATGGGGATTCGCGAAATAGGCGCAGGAAAATTCACTGCATCTGTCACTGAATAATGTTTTCCAGCAAATGTGACGGTCTCGCCGCGAAGCATTGGAATGATTATCTGTAATGCTTCTTCCAACTTTTCAAAGCGGTCGGTGAAGGTACCGAATTCATAGCCAAGCGAATTGTGCTCAAGTTCAAACCAACCAGCACCTATTCCCAATGTCGCACGACCGTTTGACACGTGATCTAGTGCAGTGATTGTTTTCGCCAATAGTGTCGGGTTCCTATATGTGTTGCCAGTGACCAACGCCGACAAACGCACCGTTGATGTGTGCTGTGCAAGAGCAGACAAGATTGTGTAGCACTCCATCATTGGTTCGTGTGGCGCACCAATTCCCGGCAACTGGTAGAAGTGATCCATCACCATGACTCGATCAAAACCAGCAGACTCTGCTGCTTTTGCTTGATCTACCACCCGTTGAAAGATGTTTATTCCAGTTGGGTAGGTGAAGTTTGGTATTTGATAAGCCAATCGTGTCATGAAATTAACTTACCGAACTTTTGTGACTAAAGACTTTGACTTCATGGAATAGTGGCGCTCCATCAAGAGTTTTACCTTGCAGTGCATTCAGCATTACCCCCCACCAATAGGAGGAACTATGAAGAAGAAGATTCTTGCCCTTGCTGCGGTGTCATTGATGGCATTGTCAGCATGCGGTGCCGATGGCTCCACGGCCGATACCACCATTCCAGCAACCGACACCACTGACGTAATGGCTGAACCAGGAACAATTGTTGAAGTTGCGCAGTCAAACGCAGATTTCTCAACACTTGTTGCAGCAGTCACCGCGGCTGGTCTTGGAGAAGCTTTGTCTGGAGAAGGTCCGTTGACGGTCTTTGCTCCAACCAACGCGGCATTTGAAGCATTGCCAGAAGGGCTGCTTGAAAAGCTTCTACTGCCAGAAAACAAAGAAGTTCTCACAAAGATTCTCACTTATCACGTCGTTGCAGCCAAAGTGATGGCAGCAGATGTTGTAGCTGGAGATGTCACCACACTCGAAGGTTCAACCTTTGCGGTGACAACAGAAGGCGGAGTGAAGATCAACAATGCTTCTAACGTGACAGCAACTGACATTGAAGCCTCAAATGGTGTGATTCACGTGATTGATGCCGTCATCGTTCCACCAACTGTGGACCTCGCAGCGCTGTAAGACAGTTCAAATGTTGAAGAGCCGGCTGGAGAAGAATCTTCAGCCGGCACTTCATTTGGGAAGAACATGAATACAACCGCCTCTAGACCTCTTGAATTCATCGGTGTCTACGATGCCGACTCAACAGTGATTGGAGAAATTTCATACTGGTTGAAAGCACGGCTTGGGAAAACTCATTGCTCCTTATGTGAATTAACTCATGGAATGTTCGTGAAGAAATCTGAATGGAAATCTTGCGAGTCCCAAATTCCTATTCCCTTTCGTTCATTCCATCGAAACGATGCTCCAGAAGATGTGCTGATGGTGGCCAATAGACAGTTTCCACTAGTTCTTGCTCGTTACGCAAATGGCCTTGAGATTGTTCTCACAAGCAATGAACTTGAAAAGTTCAATGGTGATACAGCACATTTTCACTCTGCACTGTTAAGTCTGCTGGGAAGTTAGAACCTATTTCTCACGGCCCACAAGTCTGGGAAAATAGGCTTAAACAATGTGGACGCCAGGTAATTGACACCGTCTGATCCGCCGGTCCCTGGCTTATTGCCAATTGTACGTTCCACCATTTTCACGTGGCGATAACGCCATTCTTGGACTCCCTCGTCCAGGTCAACCAGTCTTTCGAGCAGCAATGCAGTCTCTGGATCGTTGTTATAGACATCCACCAAGACTTCCTGCAGTTGTTCATCTGGTGCGGTGATGCTTGATGTGAGGTCATCAAGTCGATGCTGCGAGATGTATTGGCCACGTTGTGACAACAACACCAGTGTGCTTCCCCACAGAGATCTGCGCTGCATTGCGTCTGTCACGCGTAAACGTTGCGTGTCTTCGAGAAAGTCAATCTGAAAACCGTCACGACGACCAAGAACTGCTTCAAATTCACGGAACTGTCCAGATTGAAAACCGCTCGACGATGCGAGTCGTGATCGAAATGAATTGAACTGAAGCGGTGTCATTGTTTCGAGAATGTCCACCTGTGAGACAAGTGTCTTCAAGATTGTGCGTATTCGACCTACCAAGGCCAGCGAACGATACAGATCATTTGCTTCCATGGCGGATTGAGTTGCCACCAACTCGTGGAGTATTTGCTTGAACCACAGTTCGTATGTTTGGTGTATGACGATGAACAGCATTTCATCGTGCTCGGGGCCGTCTGACAATGGTCGTTGAAGAGCGAGTAACTCGGGGACCTTGAGATATGACCCGTAGGTAAGTGACGACATAATCGTCTATTTTGTCACGGAGACAGTGAGCTTTCGTTGGGATATGGCCAACTTTGTCGACCGATACTTAATAGTGACAACGAGGGTCTTTGTCTTACTGAAGCGATAACGCTTTGATGCGTACGACATTCCATTCTTCTTGTTGATTGAAATGGTCGCCTTGCCAAACTTCAGCGTCTGATAGATACCAGCCGCTTTCAAAATTGACGTTGCGGTGACCTTCTGGTTCCTCTTCACTCGAAGAATCCGTTGCACACTCATCGTGGGAACGGAGAATCCAATTCCTGTTGAAGAGATGAGAAGACCATCCGCCGATGGAATATATTCCGTCACCGGAACTGTTGACCCGCTTCCCGTGGTTCGCCGAACAGGCAACGTTTGAGCGTTTGCTGCTGCTGGAGTGAGGCCAAAGGCATTGTTGAGATGCGCAGTGGGCAAAAACATACGGAAGTACGAGAGATTGAGTTCGCTGACGCCGTTCACAGGTGTCTTGTAGTGCGGACCGGCAATCTTTAGTTGCGCAGCACCCGTGAAGCGGTCTGTAGACGCAAGACCAAAGATTGATGCATCCGTGTCGGTCCACCCTCCGCGACTCAATTCATCAAAAATTGTAACGAAACAATTGCTGGTGGGGTCATTGGCTCGGCATGTCGCATCCACTGAATCTGGTGGCACCACCGAGCTACGCATCGCGGGTAATAACAACATGGACACGCGATTTAATGACTTGTAGCGACCAACTTCACCAACTGTGCAGTTGTCGATCTCCACTGCCCAGCCAACGCAGTACCCATCAGAGGCTGTGTGAATCTCTACTGCGTTTGCAGAGATTGTTGCAACGTCTCTCACTCCAGGGATAGTGGGAGTAAATGATTGCAACGCACCATTCACAACTACAGCCCCGATGGATGCGGTGGGATGATCAATTAATTGACGACGGAAATTAATCACTGCGTTCGGGAGTTGAGTATTTGGCGTCACCCCAATAGCGACCAACACCATGAATGGTGCTTCACATTGAGACACAGTGGTGTTCTCAAAACGGCACGGCAAGCTATAGAGGCCGCCGCCTATTTGATATTGAGCTTGTTGAATACTTTGAACTTGTGTGAGCTGAACACCACCAACTGACACTGATTCAATACAACCCTTCACAGTTTCAGAAGTACAAAAAGTGAGGCCCTTGTTTGACGTCAACGGTGTGTTGTAGATGTAGACGCCACCTTGAATTGCGGAGACGGGAGTTGCTATTGGCGCTACTGGCAAAACCAGGAGAGAAGCAAGGAGTCCAACGGCAATCGCGATGCGTCGTTTCATAAGCACGACTCTAACGAGCAAACAATGAGATGTTTACTGCTTGCCCATTTCGGCGTCGTGATGAACTTTGGCATCTGGACCAGGGTTATTACTCAAGAGTTCCACATCGACAAACAAGATCTTTCCCGAAAATCTGAACGGCGAGACATACGCCGGTGATACTCGCGAACCGTTGTCGCACCCCACATCCATTCCGTTGAACGGCATCCAACCACGAATCATCTGCGGAATCTCAATAGTTCCAACTAGTTGCTCGTCAAAACTTAAGGCTCCTACCCCACCGAGCCGGGTGGTTTTTGTGAATTCCCAGGTCAACGTGTGTTCACCTGGAGTGAGCCCCACCACTGCACGAACGTCATGTGGTTCTTGCGGAAAGTGATAGCGATAACACACTTCGCCATTCTGAATAAACATGGAATAGCCGCCCCACTGGTCACCATCTTTGATGAGGACGCCTTCACATCCCCCAGTGGGCACCACAAAGTGTGCGGTAATGCGATGGCTTGTGTTCATTAACTGAGGCGCGTTATCCGATGGAATTCGTTCAGTTCCGGGCCACAATCTGAAGAATCGCTCCACAGGTCGCTTGTTTGCGGCTTTCATGCCATCTTCAATGGGCAGAACCTTGTACTTCTCTGCTTCTTCCCACCACACAGAAATCAACTCACGCAGTTTGTCGGGATGTTGCTCGGCGAGGTTGTGCGCTTCAGAAAAATCTTCGTTGAGGTTGTACAACTCCCAGACGTCTTCATCTAATGGTGTGCGGTATTTGTGCATGGCGACAGCTTTCCAACCATCCACCACAATTCCTCTATGACCCAACATTTCAAAATGTTGCACCCTCTTTCGGGTGGGTTCAGCTGGACTATCGAACGAATACTTCATGGACGTTCCATGCATTTTCATTTGTTGCACGCCACCCATTACCTCAGGCTTTTCTGTGCCAATGACTTCCAGCATTGTGGGGGCAAGGTCTGACACATGATGGAACTGATGTCGAAGCGTTCCTGCCACCTCTTTCCCAAATCCTTTTGGCCAATGCAGCACTAACGGGTCTCGCACACCGCCGCCGTGAGTGTTCTGTTTATAAAACTTGCATGGTGTGTTCCCAGCCATAGCCCAGCCCAGTGGATAGTTATTGAACCACTGAGTTTCACCAATCTCGTCGATGTATTTCAGAGTTTCTGCCAAATCAAACTTGGTGCGCTCGAAGTACCTACCTTGGTTCAGGGTTCCATTGATAGTGCCTTCTTGTGATGCACCGTTGTCACTCATCACCATGAAGATGGTGTTCTCTAATTGACTTGTCATTTCAAGCGACTCAATGAGGCGTCCAATTTGTTCATCTGTATGTGTCAACATGGCGGCGTAAGCAGCTTGGAACCGTACATATAGGCGCTTTTCATCAGCGCTCAAGTCTTCCCAAGCCTGAACACCTGGGTTGCGCGGCGGTAACACCGTGTCCTGCGGAATAATTCCCATGGCCTTCTGGCGAGCAATACGTTCGTCTCGCGTGACGTCCCATCCCTTTTCAAAGACAGGAACATATTCATCAATTAACTCTTTGCGAACATGATGCGGCGAATGACCGGCGCCAAACGCTAGATACAAAAAGAAAGGCTTCTTCGGTGCAAGGCTCTTTTGGTTCAGAATTAACGAAATTGACTTATCCATTAAGTCATTTGTGAGGTGATAATCCTCTTTGTCCGGTTTTGGAATGTGGTGATTGTCTTCAGTGAGGAATGGATCCCACTGATTCATCGCGCCATCCATGAATCCGTAATAACGGTCAAAACCACGTTGAGTGGGCCATAAATCGAACGGCCCGGCTGGTCCAATGTGATGCATTGGCGTGAGATGCCATTTGCCAACTGCCCATGAATTGAAACCAAGTGGTCGCAACACTTCTGGCAACAATGCAGAATCCTTACGAATATGTCCGCGGTAGCCCTCAAAGCCATAGTCATAGTTAGCGAGAGAACCCATTCCCACAGCGTGATGATTCATTCCGCTTAACAATGATGCACGTGTTGGTGAACACAATGACGTTGTATGGAAGTTGGTGTACCGAAGTCCGCCACTGGCTAGACGATCAATATTCGGTGTTCGTATTTCGCTTCCGTAGCAACCAAAATCAGAGAAGCCAACGTCGTCAAACACGCAGAAAATAATGTTTGGCGTTCCTTCTGGCGCGGTTGGTAATGGCGGATACACCGGAGTGTTCTCGGCCATCGTTGCCCCAGGACGAATCTCTTCAAACTTTCCCATGTTGCCCCCTCAGTTGTGAATGTATTCGACTAGCCGTGGCCAGGAATTGACTTCCAAGGACCACCGTCTGCGCGAGGCTCCTTTGGTAAACCAAGAACTTGCTCACCCACAATGCCGCGTTGCACTTGACTTGTGCCTGCGTAAATAGTTCCAGCGCGCGCATTTAAGAACACGCCCACCCAGTTTGCTGAATCATTTGGTGATCCTGGTGAGTCGGTAGTGAAGGCAGTGTGTGGTGTTTGACCAACGGGAACAAGCGCATCTGCACCCAGGATGTCGACAGCCAGTTCAGTAACTTCCTTGTGATATTCAGACCACCACAATTTCCCAATTGATGCGTCGGCACCTGGGCGACTTCCATTCATAAATGCAGTCAATACGCGATAGCCGAGGAAGCGCATGATTTCAACTTTGGTATGAGCCTTTGCAAGACGCTGACGAATGTGCGGTTCTGATGTAAGACCTTTTTGCTTCGCCAATGCAGTGAGCTTGTCAAGTTCGCCACGGAAAGAAATGCTGTTCACAGCCGCGCCAGCACCACGCTCGTTACCGAGAAGTGTCATCGCAACCATCCAGCCGCCATTCACTTCTCCAACGACGTTTTCTTTCGGACAACGGGCATCAGTAAAGAACACTTCATTAAATTCTGAGTCACCCGACATCATCTTGATGGGGCGCACTTCAACACCTGGTTGACGCATATCAACAAGCAAGAACGTGATACCGCGATGCTTCACTTCGTCGGGTGCAGTTCGAGCAAGAACAAAAATATGGTTCGCAAGATGTCCCGCGGATGTCCAGATTTTTTGACCATTAATGATCCACTCATCACCGTCGAGTACGGCACGACAACCAAGGTTGCCGAGGTCTGATCCGGCGGCTGGTTCTGAATAACCCTGACACCAACGATCTTCACCTGACAGCACGCGAGGCAAGAAATGCTTCTTCTGCTCTTCGGTACCGACAGCAATGATGGTGTTACCCAACATTCCAATGCCGAAACCGTCGTTCGGACCGCCACCTGGAACACCTGCCTTTGCGAATTCCTCGGCAAGGACTAGTTGTTCAATGTGCCCAAGGCCGGCGCCGCCATATTCTTTTGGCCAGGTCACTGCAAGAAAATCGTTGTCGCGCAACTTGTCGCGCCAGTCCTCAGTGAACGCTGCGGCGTCGGCATGGTTCAAAGCACCGATACCTTTCCAATCCTTCGGAAGATTCGCGTCCAAAAACGAACGAACTTTCGCGCGGTAACTGTCGGCCTCGGCTGGGTAAACAAAATCCATGTCGTCACCCTATGTGATGAGCCCCACAGGGCTTTCAACCGAGTGGGAATAGGGGTCGGGGTGCCTATGCTGAAAAGGTGACCAAACTACTCAACTTTCCATCTGAGGTGAATGACACCTCAGCACGCATCGTGGCAAGCGGTGCCGTCCTCATGGCGGCTGGCTATGCCGTCACTGGCTGGGCATGGGTTCTCATACCTCTTACATATGGGTTCACAGCGCGTGTGTTGACTGGCCCCACCTTTAGCCCATTGGCTCGCCTGGCGACCCAGGTCATCTCTCCTCGCTTGAAGGGTCCACATCGAATTGTTCCCGGTCCACCCAAACGATTCGCTCAAGGAATTGGTGCGATCTTCAGCATCACCGCATCACTTCTCTACATCGGGGATTTTGGCACCGCATCACGGTGGGTGGCCGCCGCACTCTCTGGCCCTGCATTTCTTGAAGCAGCATTTGGATTTTGCGTTGGATGCAAAATGTTTGCTGGCCTTATGAAGATCGGCGTTATTCCAGAAAGTGTTTGCGTTGAATGCAGCGACATCTCGTCGCGACTACGTGCGCAAGGTGCTGTCCAATAATTTCAGTACTTTTGTAAGAACAGCCAGTTCTGCAAATAGAAGAAGCTCGCAAGTACCGTGACATTGTGACGGACTTTGTTGGATTGACAACTGCAGAGGTCAATCACCGCATTGCAATCGGTGCAACAAACGAGGTGCGCACCACAACCTCCCGTACGCTCACTCTCTAATGCTTTACGTTGTCACGCGCACGAGAGAAGATGCGTAGGAAGTTTTCTGAATTGAATTTGTCAATTGACTCGCGGCTCATGTTTTGCATGCACGATTCAAATCGAGCGATGGGATCGCGGCCACCTTCAGTATGCGGATAGTCGCTGGAGAACAAGTAGAGGTCGTCGTTGGAATGGTCAACAAGGCGACCCACATCTTCAAAAACAAACGGCGTGAACGCCATTTGTTCACGAATCTGTTCCGAAGGGCGGCGCTTGAAACCCTTCAAACGATCATCAACCTTTGAATACGCCTTGTGAATTTGGTCAAGTCTCACAAGGGTTTCAGGAACCCAGCCAGCGCCAAGTTCTACTGATGCAAACTTCAGTCGTGGGAACTCTTCAAGAACTCCGTCCAACACAAACATGCTGATAAATGTCTCAATGCCCTGGTGCAACACTGCCGCATCACGTGCGCGCACATTCTCGCCACCGCCCATCCAGTCGCGCGTTACTCCGCGGCCCGTGTTACTCCACGCCGGCGGAAGCTGCAATGGATTTCCGCCAACATGGAACACCACTGGAACTTCAGCTTCCTGAAGCAAAGCCCAAATGGGGTTGTAGTCAACGTGAGTTGGTGAACGGTCCCCTGCCAAACGATGTGGAACCCACATTGCTTGTAGCCCACCGTCAAGCGCAAACTTCACTTCTTCAAGTGCAAGTTCTGGATTTTCTAGCGGAATTGCGGCGACTCCCATCAATCGGTCGTCGACCGAACAAAAATCAATCATGTGTCTGTTATGCGCGCGAGCACCGCCATAACGAAGGCGGTCTGGAATTTTCGCACTAGGTGAGAACGGCATATGCAGGCTGTGCGTTGCAAAGACCAACTGCTTAATGAATCCCAACATGTCGTTAGCGACAACGCGGTCGTGTTTGTCGAATGAACCGAGTGCTTGAATCTCTTTCACTTCGGTAATCATTCGATCACCAAGGGCAATCAACGACTGCTTGTGCTCATCGGAATGGCGTGCGCCGTTTGCCATGATGACTTCTACTTCTTCATCGGTGACAATTGATCGTCCATAACTGACCAATGGAAGTTCTTCGCGAATATCTGGGTCGGCAAACTTCCGAAGAAAATCTGGCAACTCCATGATGTGAGTGTCTGCGTCATAGAGAATGCGATCGCCTGCGTATGTCATTGTGGCCCCCTCAGGTCTATGCCGAGAAAGGTATCACTGCTGTCAAGAGAAACGCCACGGAAACCTCTGCGTAGGGTTCCGTTCATCTAGGTGAGGCAGACTAGAGACATGCGAATACTGGTAACTAACGACGACGGTATTGATTCCGTAGGACTTCATGTTTTGGCTCGCGCCATGAAGCCTTTTGGTGAAGTTGTCATCGCCGCCCCCGACCAGGAGTATTCAGGTGCTGGCGCAGCCATTGGCGCGTTACACATCATTCAGCCCGAAGTACATAAGCGTTCTGTCGAGGGAATTGACACCGCGTGGGCAATCAGTGGACCTCCAGCACTGTGTGTATTTTTTGCTCGACTTGGCCTGTACGGCGATCCGTTTGATCTTGTGGTGGCAGGAATTAATCCGGGCGCGAATGTTGGTCGTTCCGTGTATCACTCGGGAACAGTGGGGGCTGCAATCACGGCACGCAACAGTGGCATCTCAGGAATCGCAGTCAGCCAAGCTGTCACTGGTTTCGGAGTAGAAGGCCAAGGCTGGGACGACGCAGTCAAAGGTCAGAAGTGGCACTCTGCTGCTGAAGTAGCGGCGTGTGTCGTTGATGCGTTCATTCAGAACAAGCCCACCGAGCCGACCGTTATCAATATCAATGTGCCCAATCTTGAAATCAGCGAGATGAAGGGCTGGCGACGAACTGAAGTTGGAATGACAGTTCCACGCGCCATGGTGAACGCGAACCTTGAACCCAAAGAGGGATACAACGACTCGTACTACGTGCGCATGGAGTATGGCGAAACAAACAAAATGGAAGACCACACCGATGGTGGTGCAGTTGAGAACGGTGAAGTCTCCATTACATATCTGAGTCGAATGGACGATGTTCCTCATCACGGAACCGACGAGATTCATAATGCGCTCAGCAAACTTACGCAGAACTGAACATCCTCTACTCGCTGCGCTTTCCCTACCCTTCAGTAATGTCGTGACATGACTGATTGGCTAGATCTCACTCGTCGTGCGTCATTTGAATCGCATCGATTAATTGGCTGGATCTTCTGGGATCCCACTGCCAAGGACAATTTGGCTGCACTCGGTGTTCCAGATGGTCTTGGTCACTACATCGTGAATCGCGGTGCGCCATTATGTCCCGCTGGCCCCGAGGCTCTCTTTGCTGCTTACTACACCATTCGTCGTGAGTTCGTAACGTTTGCGTGGAACCACACTGCGCAACATGTCAGTGGTTGGAATGACGTCACTCGAGCTCGTGATGCAGCAGTTCTGTCAGGACTAAATCGACTTGCTCCTGAAATCATTGAGCCACTTGGCGAATTTGCAGACGAACTGTGGCGAACCGTTGATGAACTACCTGCTTCTGGTCGAGTGTTGTTCGCAGCCCATAAAGCGTGGCCACGGCCAGAACACCCAGCCATCAGTGCATGGAATGCTCTCAACACCATTCGTGAATGGCGTGGCGATACACACTTTGGAATTCTTGTCGCCGAAGACATCGGAATTGTTGAAGCAGGTCTTCTTCATGATGCGTGGATGGGTTATCCGAAGGAATGGATTCCACGAAGCCGAGGTGCAGACGACGAATCAATTTCTGCAGCACTTGAGAATCTTGCGTCGCGCGGATTTGTGACGAACGGAATCGTCAACGATGAAGGTGTGGCGTATCGCCAGAAACTAGAAGATAGAACAGACGAACTTCATCAACAAGCATGGAAAATATTTGGTGAATCAAACACCAAGGAATTTCTCTCACTGCTTGAGCCAATGAGCGAACGATTCGTTGATGAAATCAACCACACTGCTGGCGATAACTGGATGCCTGCAGCTCGTCCGCGGCGCAGATAGATCTATCGCACTCGATGCGGAAGACCTACTCGTACAGACACACCTGGCGAAAACATGATGTGTGGTTCACCTTGTGGTGCAGATAATCCAGCCGCTGTCACTAACGAATCGTCAAGTTCAAGTAAGCGCGCTGAATACAGCGGCCACTTTCCGTGATCAACAGGTGCGTAACGAAGAGATTCGCGGAAACCTTTGCTGTACAGACCCCATCGTGCAGACAAAAAGACGCAAGTCTCATCTGGTTGCTCAATTTCATTACCAATAGAAATTGAGATATGTGTTGATGCTTGTGATGGCCATCGACGAGACACTTTTGTATTCAGAGTGTCACCATCTCGATGATGTTGTGCAGATCCCCAGCAATACGGCAACAAATATGTGGTTCGGGCAACAACAGCTGGCAAAAATCGATTGACATCCAGTGAGAAAAACCACACACCTGGGCGACCATTGCAACGCACATATGTACGCACGTTCACTTCAGGAAAAGACCCGAAGTATGGAACTGCTGGCATTTGCGGGAGCCCAATTTTGCGCATTGAAAACGGAATCAAACCCACCCATGCCGAACCATCGTGGATATCCACATCTATCCCTTTAGGAAGCAGAGCTTGCACTTCCTCTACTGGATAACGCCAATGGACATACGCGAGGTCTCGCCATTGCTGCACCATCACCGCGCGCTTCACCGGGTCTGGGCATGTGTCCATCACACGTCACACGCTACGACGCCAGATTTCAGTCTCAACGAGGTGTGACGTAGATACCGTTCCTTCCGACATGCGTCGATTTCTTCCCACCATTATCGCTGTTGTTATTGCGGTTGTCTTCAGCGTTTTGCAACGCGATGTTCTGGGTGACATTCTTTCCCGACTTACTCATATTCATACTCTTGGATATCTTCCTCTCATCTCTGCAGGAGCGGTAATGGTGGTGACGCGTGGATCTTTTTTACAGGCCTGTTCACCAGGAATCTCATTAAAGAACGCCATCACGGCAGACCAATCTGCACTGGCCGCCGGATACGGAATTGCCCTAGGTGGTGGGGCCGTTGGAACTGGTCTACGAATTCATATGTTTACGCGATGGGGATTAGCGCCCCAACCAATTGCAGCGTCAATCGTGGCAACAGCTGTTGTTCCCTCATTCACCACATGGGGTCTTCCCATTGTCACACTGTTCCCATTAGTTCTGACAGGCGATGCAGACAACATTGAATCACTCGTCTTCGTCACCGCAATAACGTTGGTCATTGTTTCGGTGATCTTCTGGTGGTCTGCTCTTCGCAGTGAGTTTCTATTCCGCCTCACCGGTCGCGTCGGCCTTACTCTGCAGCGAATTGCACTTCGTCGCCTACCACAACGATTACCGAAAATTCGCCGCGCAATCTCTCGTGCAGACCCACACTTCTTTAGTACGGAACTGCGACTCAGCATCGTCTCACTGCTTCGCCAACGTGGTTTTCACATCTTTAGCGCATCAACTTTCACACTTTGCGCAGCATTCTTCTGCTTATGGACGTCAGCAACGCTTTTCGGTGCAGAGAATCTCTCGTTGTACGAAATGCTTGTTGCTTTCTCGCTTGTTCGAGTTCTCATCGCAGTCTCTCCCATACCTGGCGCAGCAGGAATAGCAGAGCTTGGACTTATCGCATTGCTAGAGCGAAGCGGAGTCTCAGTTCTTGATGCAACGGGAACAACACTTTTGTACCGATTCCTTACGTGGTTCATGCCCATCGTTATCGGTACCGTTCTATGGTGGCGATACACCCACTCTCCAAAGGAGTCCACTAATGGCCAGATTCACTACAACAGTTCCCAGCACGAAGAGTCCGGAGGAAGCCTTCCAATACATGGCTGATTTAAGGAACTTCTCACAGTGGGACAGAAACATCATCAAAGTGGAACAAATCAATGGTGACGGACCTGGTATGAAAACAGTCTTCGACATTACGGTTCGCGGTCTAGGTGGGCGACCTTCAACGTTGAGATATCACACTCTTGAGTTTGATTCGCCTACGAACATTCTTGTGAAAGGGCGAAATTCCGTCTTCACCTCGATCGATCGCATCACCGTTACGCCAACTGCTACTGGCTGCGACGTCACCTACGATGCGATACTCACAGCTAATTGGATTGTTGCGCCAATGAACTTGGTTCTCGGCGCAATTTTCAACAAAGTGGGCGAATCAGCAACAAAAGGTTTGCGAAAGGTTCTTGCCTAAAAAAACCTACGGGCAGCCAAGTCCGTGAAGGGTGGCGCATTCTCTACACAACCATGCTTTCCCATCGGTTGTACTCCATGCAGTCGCCAAATGTGAGCCACACGACATGCAATCTTGCTTGTCATTAACGTCTGGTCTGGTTTCAAACTTTGGGGGTTGCTTTTCAGAATCAGTCATTTCTTCCCTTCCATTAACCACGAGGTGTGCTGTTCTTTCGGAACTCTGGCCACAAGCACCTTCTTCATTAAGGCAACTAGTTGTTTCTGTTCGGTCTGCGTGAGAGATGCAAACTGCTCGTTATGAATCTGTTGTACCTGACGCGCAAGACGCTCAAATACACGTCGTCCAGAAGACGTCATTTTCGCAATGACGCGTCGCTTATCTTCCTCTGCGCGAACACGCGAGACATACCCCAACTTCTCCAACTTGTCGACTAATCGCGTTAGGTCTGCAGCTCGATTAATGAGACCATCAGCAATATCGCCCATTGGGAGACCGTGTGAGTCCGCCTCTCGACACAAGACCCACAGGACACGAAAATGAGCTTCAGTTAAACCCTCTGACGCGCAGATGTCTTCAATGTCTACCGACAAAGACGTAGATGCAAGATTTAAGAAGATGTACGTGGCTCGATGCAGTTGATCTGACTTGGATTCTGCAGGTGATGCCACAACAGTCACTGTAGAGGACTACGCAAGATGAAGAACTTTTTTGAGTGCATGTTCTAGTTCAACTTGTGGAGTTGACGAAGAACCAATGCTTCGCCATGCGACAAACCTGTCGGGTCTTACGAGAATCGCGCCTTCATTCGAGATTCCTCGGTTCTTCAACCAGCCGAGTCGTGGATCCATAAAATCGCCATGGGTATGCCCAATACTCACAGCATCAATAGCCACACCGAGTTCACGCGAAATTTCTGAAGCCGCCTGTTTCCAGGCATGGCCATCCTCGCCCGTGATTAACAAAAATCTGTCGGGCTTCACAAGATCAATGGTGGAAACCTTTTCACCGATGCACTTTTCCACCCATGCATGTGGAAGTGGATGCCCTGGCCGTGTTTCCATGAGATACAGACGAATGTCATCGGGATTGGGAAGGGGAACTGTTCCATCGTCAATCACGGCACCCGATGAATAGGAATAGCCGTACTCCACATTTTGTTCTTGAAATTCCATGGAATGGTGGGCAAACAAGTCGCGCGCGACTGTCTTGAATTCATCATCACTTGGATCATCGGACCAGAGCCTCTTTAACTGATTCCATTTCTCATCAACCGAGGTGTTCTGGTCCATTAGCCCTAAAGCTCGCCATGTCTTCCCCCACTGCGCCGCATTCTCCAATGAACGGCGAACGTTTCTCTCAACAACAGGTCTTCTTTCCTCTTCATATGTCATCAAAAGTTCCGGCTTCGCGAGACCTTTCACTACTAGGGCCAGTTTCCAACAAATGTTCTGTACGTCGTGCATTGCGCTGGTGAGACCAAGCCCGCCTGTTGGTGGATGTCTATGAGCAGCGTCACCACAAACAAATACTCGACCAACGGAAAATTTGTCGGCAACGATTCCTTCTGATGCCCACCGTGAGATTGTGTGGATGACTAATGGATAGTCACCAATTCCAAGTGCGAATCGTAAATCGGCTTCTACCTTTTCATCATCAAGTGATCTGGGATCGTCATAGGGGTAATTGAGATGCACCACCCATTCCTCTGATTGAGATCCCCACTTGGTTGGACCCATGGGAACCATGACCACTTGATGATTCAAGTGCGGCATTCCAACCCACCTAATGAGAACATCATCATCGCTATTGAATGGAGAAAAGTCAGCCGAGATATGGAAAGAAACCTGGCTTGCAGCTTTACGAAGGCCAACGAGTTCAATTCCAAGTTGCCGCCCAATGGTTCGGCCCCCGTCGCAGGCCAATACATACGATGCATGAACTTCGTACTCTTCGTTTGAATTCTTGTCGCGGACGACTGCAATCACTTTGTCGGTTGTTTGCTGAACCGAAATCACTTCGTGGTTGAAGTGAAGACCAGCCGGTGAGAGTTCATCTGCTCGCCGCTTGAGAATTGGTTCTAAACGAATTTGAGGAAGATTTGTTGAAAGCAACGGGCTTGCTGCTACCCAAGTCTCGTTTCTTCCGCCTGTCCCCCAACACTCGAGTTTTACAATTTGGCGTCCGGCAAGTTCATGACCAGCAAACCCAACATAAATTCCAGTGTGAGAAAACGCCTCTGGCGGCGTACTGCGTTGGTAGATCTCATCTGCGGTTCCCACATCGGACATGATCTCCATCGCACGTTGATTCAAGATATGTGCCTTTGGCAAGACGGATGTTGTGGGAAGCGAACTGACAAGGTGCGATTCAATTCCCAACGTAGACAGCAACATTGATGCAGTCAGACCTGCACCGCCACCGCCAACGATTAAAACCGGTGTCGTTATTCTCTTCACTTCCGCCCCCTGGGCGACACCATAGCAGTTTTATTTGTTACAACAAATAAACGACGCCAAAGTGTGAAGCCGCTGAATTATGAAAACAATGTTCAAAAAGACATCGTCAAGGTGTGAGCAATCGTTGCTAACTCTTCAGCGCTAGTAGCCACTGCGGCTACGTAACGGTCTGGGCGCACCACAATCGCATAAGCATCGTTGACTGCTTCCGGCGCAATCACCACGGCGGCTTCAAGCCGCTGTAATTCTGCAGGTACATCTATTTGCGATGATGCCACTACAACAAAGGACGCACCATTCTGTCGTACTCCGGCAGACACTTCTGGATGAAACCAAAATTGGTGACCTACGCGAGGATCATCACCGACAACAATTCCCGATTCAAGATGCGGGCTAGGTCGTGAACCTCCGTAGCCACTTTCCACATCCACACCATGGCTTACTCGCCCACCAAGTTGGTCAATCAACCGACCCATATCAACAGCATGCGCAATGGTGCTTCGTACATGAGGTGCGCGCTCTGTGGTGTAGGTATCAAGAATTTTCTCCGTTGTTAATCCACGCTTCACAAACGACATCTTCCACGCGAGATTCATTGCATCACGCATTCCCGAGTTCAATCCCTGACCGGCAAACGGTGGCGTTTGGTGTGCTGAGTCACCCGCAAGAAAAACATTCCCTTTGCGCATCTCTGGCGCCACGACAGCGTGAAAGCGATACACAGCACTTCTCACCAAGCGAGCATTCTCTGGAGAGATCATTCCTTTTAACAGTTGCCAGAGTCCTTCTTCAGTATTTAGCTGTTGCGCATCTTCATGCTCCTGAACTTGGAACTCCCAACGTCGAAAACGTCGAACTCCATGTACGTAGGTGAATGGCCTGTCTGTGTAGCAGTACTGACGAACACCAACAGGCAGGTTCACGTTGGCACTTTCGTGTAGTTCTGCATCTACCACTAGCCACTCTTGGTCAAACTTCAAATCTTCTAACTGAAGCCCAACATTCTTGCGTGTCCAACTACTTGCACCATCACATCCCACATACCAGCGTGACTCAACTGTCTCACCATCGTCCAACGTGGTCACTACTGATGAACCTTTGTCCTGCAGTGCGACAGCTGTCCTCCCCCATTTCGAAATTGCACCCCGACGTTCCACTTCAGTGCGCAACATGGTGTCAAGCTCTGGCTGATAGTGGGTCACAACTGGCGGTACGCCTTGTAAGCCGAGGGGCGGAATATCTGCACCAATGACCACTTCACCGGTAGGGCCTACAAAATCACCGCGTTGTAGGGGTTCTGTATTTTTCTGCAACCACTCGCCCATTCCATGGTCATGACATGCGCGTTGAATTTCATCGTCCATCACAATGGCTCGCGGTAGTTGGTATGGAACAGCATCGCGATCAATCACAATGTTTGATACGCCCATGTCAGACAAGACAACAGATAAGAAGCAGCCAACAGGGCCGCCACCAAGAATTGTCACGTCAAACATCATTTCCCCACTAACTCGGTCAAGATACGAGAACGAAGGCGACGCGCTTCAACACGTAACTCTTGTTGATCACTTTCTTTTTCTGCTCCAACGACAGCAAATATGAAGGGCTCAAGAGCTGCCCAACCCATCTCAAGCGCCATCCCTAAACCAACGTTTGCTTTAAGTTGGATAGAGGGTTCGGCATGCCCATGTAGTGCGGCAATGTGATTCATCGCGTTTCGTGGTACGGAAACCCCTTCGGAGAGTTCTGTGGTGGCAAGAGACATCTCACTATCGAGCACAGCGCGAACGATTGCTTTGAGATATGTCGGGTCACCAATCAACGCAAGAGGAGCCGGCAGCGGCAACTGTTGCGACTGCGACATGGCATATTCAAAATGCTCATGCACCAAACGCTCCATTGCAATTCGCAAAAGTGCATCTTTCCCGCCGAAATAGTGGTGCACTAGTCCATGATTAACGCCAGCACGTTCTGCAATTGCGCGCACACTGACAGTTCGAGGTCCAATTTCTCCTAAGAGTTCCGCAGTGGCGGCAATTAGTTTCTCTTCGGTGTCAACTCGTGTTCGGGTTGACTTTTCAGCTGTGGTCACTGTCCAGCAGTTGCGTAGTCGGTAATTGTTTCTACCGATGCACCACTTCGGAATCGTTCAATGAGTTGTTCAAAATCAACATTGATTCCAATTGGATTTGCTGCGAACAATGGTCCTGCCATGAATTCATCGGCCTGTTCCATCGTCATGGAGTCGAACTGAGTTTCCACCTGATTGCCATCTGGATCTCGGTAGTACGCAGACAACGTCATTCCATGGTTGATGGTCCAGTACGGAGACACACCACGTGCTTTCATTCGCTCGTACTGACCAAATAGATCCTCAATGCTGGCGTAGGTGAACGCAAAGTGTTCTGTTCCACACGCATTCGCTGCGCGATCTTCAAGATTTGGAAAATTCACAATGGCGATGCGGTGATGTTCATCGTCATACGAGATAAACGAGATGAATTCGTTCTCATGACGCGCCTCACCTTCCAGAAAGGCCTTCCACCAATCGAGCATTTCTGCAAAGCGAGATGTCTTCAAAACGATGTGGGCGAATTTGATGGGAGAAGCCATGGTGTCCTCAACTCTGTCGGTATTAGTCAATTGACTAAATAAGACTATAGTACGAGATATGACATTGCGATTCGCATCCAAAAATGGCCGCTCACACCTCGTTATCGGCCCAGACAATGGCCTAGTTGACCTAGCCGAAGCAAGTGGCGGAAAGTTCTCCTCTGAGCCCATCGAAGCGTTCAGAAGATGGGATGAAGTACGGGCGTTTGCTGCTTCGTACACAGGCACCGGAACCCCCTGCGACGTGAATGACTTAGATGCTCCGTCGCCATGGCCGACACAAGTCTTTGGAATTGGTTTGAACTATCGGTCCCACGCAGAAGAAAGCGGAATGGAAATTCCCAAATCTCCACTCACGTTCACCAAGTTCACTTCATCTATTTCACATGGCAATGCGGACATTCCAATCGATGGTCCAATGATTGACTGGGAAGTGGAATTAGTAGTTGTCATCTCTTCTGGTGGACGCAACATTGCACATGCAGATGTGTGGAACCATGTTGCGGGAATTGCCGTCGGACAAGACATTTCAGATCGCCAATTGCAATTTGCAAGTCAGCCGCCACAGTTCAACCTAGGAAAGAGCAAGAAGAACTACTCCCCCTTCGGTCCGTGGCTCATAGATGCGCGTGACGTTGCAAACAGGGATGCACTACATATGACATGCACATTGAATGGCGAAGTGGTGCAAGACACCATGACTGACGACCTTATTTTCTCAGTTTCCGACATCATCTCGTACCTGTCATCAATCGTTCAATTACTCCCAGGAGATGTCATCTTCACCGGAACACCAGGCGGCGTTGGAGTTTCACGCAAGCCAGCCGTTTTCCTAAAAGCAGGCGATGTACTGGTCTCCTCCATCGATGGAATTGGTGCTACTACCAATAAATGCGTGACTGGATAAATCAGCGTTACAAGTACTGCTGAATTGAATGTGTGCACCATACCCATACGGCATCACGTGCAGCACTTGTATCGCTCTTGCGGGTTGTTGGAGTTTTGTGAATGCTGCGAATCTCTCGATCGCACCAAAAAGTTCCACTAACTCCAGGTAGAGGGTGAATTGCAGCTAGCCACGCAATGGTGTCCGCACCTTGGGCTGGCGACCTGAGAATTGGTTTCGTCACTTTTCTAAATAATGGAATGGACTCCTGCACACCAGGCGTATCCGCCCAACCAGGATGCATGGCCGCAAACTCAATCGCAGGTTCTTTTGCTGCCCACATTTCATTCAGTGTCACTTGCAAACGTTTCGCCAATGCGTACTGCTTTGACCCGTTATACGGAGTGACTTCTGGACATGCATCTCCATCAATCATTGGCAACGATGCGGCATACATTCCACCAGAGGACACGGTGACAACACGTCCGTTTGCTGCTCTCAATGAATCGCGCAACATTGATGTCATCAAGAACGGACCTACAACATGAGACGCGACGGTCTGCTCAATTCCTTGCTGAGATATTGATCGATCTTGCAAGAGTGCTCCTGCGTTATGCACCAGCACATCAATACGTGGAAACTTCTCACGCAGTTCACGCGATGCAGTGGCAACAGATTCCAAATCTCCCATCTCTGCAACAACAACATCTACTGTGCAAGTGGGATGTGCATGACGAATTTCAGCCGCAACTGCTTCGCATTTCTCACGATGACGCGCCACCAGAACAAAGTGTGCGCCACTGGAAGCCAACATTCGTACGGTGGCTAAACCAAGACCAGACGTTGGACCAGTAATAACAACAATACAACCATCGAGAGGCATCTCGTCTATGCGTTGCCACTGTTGCAAGCGAGATCGAACCTCGTAGCCGATGCGCGAGAAACCAGGAACAACAGCTGCGTCAAGAACTGCACTCAGCGCACGTCTGCTCATCATCTTGCGCCCAGCGTTGCAATTAACATTCCAGCTGTCACTAGGCCGCGCACCGTCCACGCAATAGTTCGAACCCAGTTAGTTGTGACGAGTTCTCTTCCCACAGTTGCGTCGGGGTTTGTTGCCATTCGTGCATGTCGTGGCACAGACAACAGCACCGTTGCCAACAATGCAACCGCTAACGGAAGACCTGCGAGCCATGGGACAAACCATGCAACACCATCGGGTACAAGACCGAGAAGTAACAGAGTGGTCACTCCCTCAACGGTCATCGGAATCATCACCACCCACCCAGTTCTGCGCTGGTGTTCAATCGCCACCGACTTTGCGCTCTCAGCGGGCACCACGGCCAACAATGGATAATGAACCACTTGCACAAACCAGATGACTCCCACCATGGTCCAGGACGCCACCAGATTTAGGAGTAGGACAACATCGTTCACATAGTCACCGTATCTGTGGTTTGCGTAACGTCCCTACGCTGTATCTCGTGACGCGTGTCCCAAAAAAGAAGAATGGCCACGAACCGCGTATTTGCACGGTGTGTGAACGACCTTTTGAGTGGCGCAAGAAATGGGCCAAAGATTGGGACAATGTGCTGTATTGCTCTGACAAATGTCGAGCCAACAGCAAGAAGAGTTAGCTCAGTCCAAACTCTGAAATGTCAACACTGCGACGCTCTTCAATTGAACGGTGCGCAGCTGCACCAATCACCACGCTCCACAGACCATCTTCTACGGTGACGTCAGGCTGTGTTCCAGCCACTACTGCATCAACAAATTTCTTGCATTCCAAGTAGCTAGCCCCAAAGTGGAAACCAACATGGGCAACATCTGGGTCTATCCCCACTTCTACTTCGCTAACAGAACGAGTTTTTCTGTCACCAACGAAAATGCGTCCATCACCAGGTACGAATGCTTCAACTTTCCCTAAGGAACCAACCGCAGATATCTCTTGTTCATGACGCGAACCCTCAGCAAACATGCTGAGGTCCAACATGGTTCGAACACCGTTATCGTACTCAACCACAACATACGCGTTATCAAGAATGTCGCTACGTTCGCCGTTGTACACCTCATCAAGGTGATTGACGTCTTGACCACCACTTGCCATCACACGAACAGGGCGCGAATGAACAACAAGATTCATTAAGTCAAAAAAGTGACAGCACTTCTCCACCAATGTTCCGCCAGTATTCCGACTGAACCGATTCCAGTTATCCACTTTGACAAGAAATGGAAAACGATGCTCTCTAATGGCGAGCATCTTTAGATCTCCAACAACACCGCTGTGAACCTGTCGCACCAGTTCAGCAATTGGCGCCATGTATCGATACTCAAGACCTACCCACGTCAGTGCACTTCGATTCTTTTGTGCCCGAACAACAGCGACGCAATCTTCCACCGTCGTGCACATGGGTTTCTCAACAAGGACTGGTAAGTCAGTTTGAAAAATGTCATCCAGGATGGACTTATGTGTGAAATTCGGAGACGCCACCACTATCGCGTCAACTGCGCCCAACGCCAACAGGTCTCGATGGTCCGTGAACGCCTGAACGCCTTTCCACGAATCCCCCAACGTCAATTCAGCCCATGAACGCGGCTCCGGATTCGGATCACACACAGCAGTAATGGCGACATTGGATATCCCCATGAAGTTTTTTAAGTGTTCGCACCCCATCATCCCGGTGCCAATTACGCCAATCCTGATGTCTGCCATATCCCAACACTATGGGACTCTTTTTGCATTCACCTGAATGACAACTATTGTTCACTAGTAACGCATCGGGGGGTGCGTGTTACTAGGGGGGGAATTTTCATGGCAATCGTTGATCTCATCGAATCTGGTCTAGGACTGTTGAAGTCGGAATCAGATATCACGCCGCAATGGGTTGAAGGAGTTCTACGAGGAAGCGGCCGCCTTGAAGATGGCGTGTCGGTGACTGGAGTAGCCACACAGCGCATTGGTGAGGGTGTAGGAATTCTTAGCATTCTCCAACGCATCACTCCCACCTATTCGGGTGCCACACAAAAGGCTCCGAAATCATTAGTGGTGAAGTACCCCACAGACGATCCAACACAACGCTTTACTGCAGATGCGCTTGTTTTATATATCCGTGAGTTGATCTTCTACAAAGAGTGTGCACAAGAGGCTCCGTACAAGACAGCACAGTGTTATGCGCAAGCAATCGCAAGTGATAACACCGACTTCACCATCGCCATGGAGGACATCGGGCATCTCCGACCACTCAACCAACTAGACGGCATCAGCCTCGACGAATCCAAGATTCTTCTGGAGACACTGGCTGACTTTCACGCGATGTGGTGGGGCAGCCCTAAGTTGGCGCAATACGAAACAACATTCCAACCCTTAGCAAACCCCACATATAACGCCGTTCTCCCCATGTTGTGGACTGGTGGCTGGCCCAATGTGGAGCAATACGCAGGGCATCTTCTCCCTGAAAGCGTCCGTGAGATTGGCGGTATCTGGGCAGGGAAAGTTCCCTGGATGTTGGACAATCTCATGACACCAACAACACTGTGCCACGGTGATTACCGCGCTGACAACATCATGTTTGACGGTGACAACCCTGTTGTTATTGACTTCCAGCTCATTGGTACCGGAAGCGGAATGTATGACGTTGGCTATTACATCAGCCAATCAATTGCCACAGACGTTCGTCGCGGCCATGACAGAGAACTTGTTGATGTCTATTTGAACCGCCTCGAGAGTCATGGAATCAACATTGACCGTGACGAAGCTTGGCGCCAATATCTCATCTGTATTTGCTTCTGCGTCACATATGGCGTCACCACATTTGGTGGTTTCGCCGAACAGAATGAACGCGGTCAACAACTATTGCAAGACATGTTGTTACGTGCACTCAACTGTGTTGCCGACAACAACGCACTAGAAGTACTGAAGTAAGTACCGCCCTTTCGGGCAGACTACAGACATGACAGATCACTCGCACGACCATGGTCGCGGACTTCTTCAACAACTCGGGTCAGAAGGTCGCGAATTACGTTCGCTGATTCCCGATGTCTATGCAGGCTTCGGAGAACTGCACAAAGCAGCGTTTGCTGACGGTGCTGTCAACAAGAAGACCAAGGAACTCATTGCTCTTGCCATCGCCATATCCGTGAAATGCGACGGTTGCATTGCGAGCCATGCTCGTGGCGCAGCACTTGCAAAAGCAACGGAACAAGAGGTCGCCGAAACCATTGGAGTGGCCATCAGTATGAATGGTGGTCCCGGCACGGTGTACGGACCTCGTGCACTTGCAGCCTTTCGGGACTTTGTTCGTCCCGAATAATCACATTGGTTTAGTGACCAATTGATTTATTGATGCGGACAGGCACGGTTCGTGGTCCACGCACCTGACCGCCTGCCCATGTGACTTCAGCATCTTCAAGAAGTTCGAAGTCTGGTACTCGTGCCAAGAATTCTTCAATCGCAACACGCATTTCCATACGCGCGAGGTTTGAACCCACGCAACGGTGAATGCCTGCTCCAAATGCGATGTGGCGATTGTGCTGACGGTCAATGATGACCTGATCAGGGTTCTCGAAATGCTCAGGGTCACGATTGGCAGCTGGGAAAGCCATTAAGACGCGGTCCCCTGCGTGCATTGGGCAACCTTCGTATTCCATGTCCTCGTTCACCAAACGAGCCATTGTGACGGGCGAATACGCACGAAGGAACTCTTCAACGGCTGATGGAATGAGTTCTGGTTCTTGCACCAGACGCTCGCGGTCTTCTTTGTGCGTGGCAAGGTGCCACAGCGACGAGCCAATACCGCTCCATGTTGTGTCAACTCCCGCAATCAACAACAGTCCACACATTCCGAGAATGAGTCCGTCTGGGAATGGTTCACCATCGTGTTCTGCATGAACAAGTTCACCAATGAGGTCATCTGTTGATCCAGATTGACGACGCTTAATGATTTCGCCCATGAAGAAATCTTGAAGTTCCCCTCGGGCCTTGATTCGAAGTTCGGGATTTGTTAGGCCGGCTTCTAGTGACCATCGCACCCATGTGGTGAAGGTGTCTTTCATTGTTGTTGGAACGCCCAACATGTTGGCAATTACTTGTGCCGGAATCTGTTGTGCATAGTCAACTGCAGCATCTGCAGTCGGCCGAGATGCAATACCATCCATCAACTCACGGCACCATGCGCGAGTAAATACTTCAAGTTCATCAACTGCGCGCGGAGAGAATGCAGGAAGAAGTTGACGACGTGTCCATGTGTGCATTGGTGCATCCACTGCAATTGGTGCGCCCTTTGTTTCACCATATGCGCCGGACCCTGGTGCTTCAGCAGGTGGGACAACAAGAATTTCGCGCGATGAGAACAAGTGAGGCTCACGGGCCATCTTTGCAACAACGTCGTAGGTGGTAGGTAACCACGAACCGCCCCACTTGTCGGTGTGGGCAATGGGACACTCGTTTCGCAACGAATCCCAAATTCCGTAAGGATTTTCGATGTAGTCCTTATCGAAGATGTCGTATCCGGTGGTCCAGTCAATTAGTCCGCTCATGATTGCCCCTGTGAAGCTGAGCTCGAATTAGCTCTAATGGTGAGAATAACTCCCCAATCCGCCGTGACCATAGTCATAGGCATACGATTCGGCCATGGCACAACATGCGATTGACGTAGACCCCTCAGAGGTGGGCCTCGACCCACAGCGATTGGCTCGCATTGAAGAGCACTTCGCAAAATATGTGGACGATGGCCGACTGCCTGGCTGGCATATTTCCGTGTCTCGCGGCGGAAAGCTGGCCTACAACACGTCGTACGGTCACGCAGATGTTGAGAATGGCAAGCCCATCGCCGACGACACCATCTACCGCATTTACTCCATGACAAAACCCATCTGCGCAGTGGCCGCACTCATCCTGTGGGAAGAGGGCAAGTTCGAGATGCACGACAACGTGAAGTGGTTTATCCCATCGTTTGCAAACCAGAAGGTCTTCCGTAGTGGAACGCTCACGGCGCCTCGATTCGACCCTGTTGTTGAACCGATGGAGATGTGGCATCTGTTCTCACACACCGCAGGCCTGACGTACGGCTTTGTGTATTCGAACCCTGTCGACCAGATGTACCGCAATGCTGGTTTTGAATGGGGAGTTCCCAAAGATGCATCTCTTGCAGATATTTGCGACCTGTTAGCAGGGCTCCCGTTGATGTTCCAGCCCGGCAGCGAATGGGCCTACTCGATGTCTATTGATGTTCTCGGACGAGTCGTTGAAGTTCTGTCGGGAATGACGCTCGGTGAATTCATGAATAAGAGAATTTTTGAACCTCTCGGCATGACAGATACTGCATTCCATTGTCCAGCAGACAAGGCAGACCGACTCGCGGCTCTATACGTGCCAAACCCTGCTGATAATCGTCGACGTATCCGCAGTGACGCAATGGGCGCAGGCGCTTTAGTCCAACAGAAAGCAGACCTTGGCGGTGGTGGACTCGTGTCAACAATGTCCGATTACACGAAGTTTGCTGAGATGTTGCGTGGCGGTGGCGAACTAAACGGTGTTCGAATTCTCTCCCCGCGTACCGTGCAATTCATGGCATCGAATCATTTGCCAGGAAATGCAGATCTCACTGCGTATGGTCGTCCACTATTTACAGAAACAGCATTTGATGGTGTTGGTTTTGGGCTTGGTGTCAGCGTCACGCTTGATCCAGTGGCTGCGAAAGTTCCCGGTAGTGCTGGTGACTACGGCTGGGGTGGCGCAGCAAGCACAAACTTCACTGTCGACCCTAAAGAAGATCTCGTGTACACCATCATGACGCAATTGTTGCCGTCAAGTTCGTGGCCATTGCGTCCACAACTTAAGCAACTCGTGCATCAGGCTTTGGTCGATTAACCGCTCTCTTCATTTGAATTGTTAACGCACCCAGCACCACAAGTCCGGTGGCAATAATCACTAGGCCTTGTGCCATCTCGTTTGAAATCCACTCAACAGTGGTCATGATGATTCCGGCAACAATGCAGAACGCGCCAGCCATCAACATTTCTGGTGCCAAGAGAAGCGCACCGATAGCGAAAAGAACAGCTCCGGTTGCAATTGGTGTTGGACGCAACCAATCCTCTGCACTCGCAATGTTCATTGAGCCGATAATGACGTACAAAGATCCGATGGCACGCGCAAGTTGACGAGCTCCGATGTCGCGTAGACCCATACTGGTGACCAATACTCCAGCAACGAGGATGAAGAGTCCACCACTGATTTGACTGTCTGGATTGATGATTTCTTCAAGTGCGATTGCAGTTGCCATCACTCCAATTGACATCACAATGGTTCCCGCAAATCGTGTAAACGAACAACGCCACAGTCCCCACGCAGCGCCAACGCTCGACAGAATGAAGCCAATCCATTCACCACGTATGTCCGCTTGATCTAACACAATTCCTGTTGCACCAGCTGCGGCAACTAACGCGCCTAGTTCCAATACCTCTGCAAATCTCTTTCGAATCTCTGACCCGCTCGACAATTTCCATGATGCAACACCAGCGACAGCAGCAGCCACATAAAGCGCTGTTGCAATGACACCAACCGACGCATCTTTGAAAGCAAGCGCGAGAATTCGAATGACACCAACGGCAATGATTAACGATGCCAAGTACGTGACCAATTCACGAATCCCGAAAGTCCACCGTGGCGCGTTTGCAATATTGTCGGCTTGTTGTTCGCTTATGACACCGCGAACAACTAGATCATCAAGTAATTCGCGTTGGGTCTGCTCTTGTTCCATGTCTAGAAGTGTGACACGAATCAAGGGTTATTTGTGTACCAATCTACGAATGGACCAACCGCATTGTCTAAGAGCGGGGCCACAAACGATGCATATGTCACCGTCATATGGTTGTCATCTCGGTACACCAACAGATTCCCCACAATTGTTGGACACAGATTGTTGGCGCAGAACCAATTTCGCACCCAGACAACATTCTCACCAGCTTTGTCAAAATCTTGCATCATCTCGAACATGTCAACGCGATATGCATTTGTCACTGTGGGAGAACACTCATGCACATTTGTGTAGTTGCGACTGAGGCATGTGGGGATTGTCTGACCAGGCCATGGAGTATCTTCAACAAGAATTGGAGTGATACCTTGCGATTTCAATTCGTTAAGAGTGCCTTGCATCCCATCGCGCCATTCCTTTTGCCACATGGGCTTTCTGGTGGACGCAGATAGCAATCGATCAAAGTGAATGACAAATGCAAACTTCACGCCGTCTGCAACCATTGCATCGAGTGAGTTCTGCCGCCATTTCTTACATTCGGGATAGACACGCCCCAACACTTTGTTATACACAGGGATTTCAGCTGGTGGGCAACCAGCTTTCGTGTACACGTTCAGCTTCCACTTGCGCTTAATGGCCACCTTCTCAAACGCAGGAAACCATTGCGCTGCGTGTGAGTCTCCATACAAACCAACAATCGTGGATGACGTTACGTCGCCGTAACTACAACCAGGTTTTGGTGCGGTCGGAGTGAAGCGAACGTGACAGCCATCGTCATAAATAATCGGCTGGTCACTCACTGCTTGTTGAAGTGATGGCGTCAAATTCCCAGGCAATCCAGTTGCTTTCGTCGCATCAACAACTGCCTGAATTGGGCGCCCAAGACCTGGAATCTCCGGAGCAATCGGAAGTGTGGTGGTTGGTCCAGCAATTGTTGTGGAGGTATCGAGAATTGGAGTTGTTGCATCTGGTCCAAGAGTGATGCTGGGCGGATTGTTACGAGCAAGAACTGCTGTACCGCCAAGAAGAGCCACCAATGCAGTTGCCAGTACCGCCGCACGAAGACCCCGAATAGAAATGTTTCGTCTTACAGGGTTTTCTACGAAACGGTATGAGAACTCTGACAAACCAAGACCAATAGCGGTGCACAACAAACCATCAATGACAGATAGTTCGCGTCCTAGGGCCGGTTCAGCAACGATGAGAATTGGCCAATGCCATAAATATGCTGAGTATGAACGGGAACCCAACCATTGAAACGGCGAGAAGCGAAAGAGAGATACTGGTGCCCACGAGGTAGCCATTCCTCCAGCAATCGCGAAGAACGTAGACATAACTGGTACTAATGCCCACGGACCAGGGAACTTTGTGGTCTCTGAGAATGTGCCTACGCTCACCACAATTCCTACAAGTCCCACCCAGGACAGCAATGCTGAAATATTCTTTGCCGTTTTTGATGCCACAACTGGTAGCACAGCTAGCAATGCACCGATTGCTAACTCAAACGCGCGTGTATGCGGTGCGAAGAAAGCCCATGGTTGTGATTCGTTCATGAGAACCATGCATGCAATAAACGATGCAATCGCAACAACTGCCGACACAAGCCCAACACGAACTCGTGCGGTCAACCGTGACTGATTGCGCAAACCGAGACACGCCACTGCAATGAGTGCTGGCCACACAAAATAGAACTGCTCCTCTACCGCAAGGCTCCAGTAGTGCTGCAAAGGTGAGGGAGGAAGCGATGACTGCAAGTAGTCCGCCCCTCGATGCGCAAAAAGGAAGTTCGATGCAAATCCAGCAGTGGCGATCATGTCGCTCGTCAGCGACCGAACACGAATTGGTTCTAGCCATATATACGAGGCCACCAAAGTGAGAACAGCCACTAATGACGACACTGGCAACAGACGTCTAATACGACGTGCATAAAACGAACCAAGAGAAATTGACCCCGTTGATGTTCGTTCAGAGACAAGAAGCGAGGTAATGAGAAACCCCGATAAGACAAAGAAGACGTCTACGCCGACATAGCCGCCGTCAAGCCCCGGGACGCCCGCGTGAAACAACAACACGGCGGCGACCGCAACTGCTCGTAGGCCCTCAATGTCCGCTCGCCGTTGCATCCCTATAAGTATTGCGTGCTGAACCAGCTTGTCTGAGTCACAGGTCACAGGCTCTTGGTCACATCACATGGAACTTTCAGCGATCGCGTGGTGTCTATATGAGAGGAATGAAGGCGCTACAGAAATATCAAGTCGCCATTGCGGCATTGGCGTGTCTCATTTCCATATCCGCATGCAGCAACGATTCACAAGATCTGATGCGCGGCTATCAAGCCCCACGAGAAAAGTCGGCAGTCAATATCTCGGTGACTGAAGCAGTCACTGGTCAACCTTTCGAACTTCGAGCAGCTGACGGCGAATTATTAGTGGTGTATTTCGGATACACGAATTGCCCGGATGTTTGCCCCACCACTCTGGTGGCAGTAAAGAACGCAAAAAAGAAAATTGGCTCGCTTGCAGACCGAGTTGATCTCGCAATGATCACAGTTGACCCTGCAAGAGATACGGCCACCATCCTCCCTCGGTATCTCTCATCATTCACAGACAAATTTCATGCGCTCATTCCGGCATCAATAGATGAACTACAAAAAGCTGAGAAAGCATTTGACGCAACCTCATCCGTCACTGAAGTTGATGGACAAGTTGAAGTGACTCACAGTGGCAGTTGCTACGTGGTGGACTCCACCGGAAAAGTGGTGGATGAATGGCCCTTTGGCATGGACGCTGAATCAATGGCCCACGATCTCACAATTCTCCTAAACAAAAGAGAGGCATAAACAATGAAGACAACACTCAAGCGTTCAACAGTTGCACTACTTGTCGTCATCAGTATGACTGGGTTGGCAGCTTGCGGCAGTGATGACTCAACAACCGACACCACCGTCGCCGCCGAGGACACCACTCCTGCAACACCGAACATCACAATTAGTAGTCAATGGGCACGAACAAGCCCGATGGCAACAGACATGGGTGCTGCCTACATGACAATTAACTCTGACGCGGACGATGAGCTAGTGAGTGCAAGCGTTGATATGTCTATTGCAATGATGACCCAGGTACACGAAATGGTGATGGGTGATGATGGTGCAATGAAGATGCAAGAAGTCGAGAAGATTGTCATCAAGGCTGGAACACCAACCGAACTGAAGCCTGGTGGCTATCACGTGATGTTGATGGGCCTCAAGGCACCTTTGGAAACTGGTTCCACCATCTCGGTCACACTCACATTCGCCAGAGCCGGAGAAGTCGTAGTGGAAGTACCCGTACAGGAAGAAGCTCCCTGAGTAAAGACGACAATGACGCTCCTGGCTCCATGAGATCAGGAAACAAGGGGATGATGGCGGCGCTCGTATTGGTCGTCATCATTCCCTTGATTGTCATTCTTGTGATGATGCTGCGGCCGTCATCCACTACGTATTCATTTGTCATCTCGCCAGGCACCCAAAACGCCATAGACAATGGGGAAAAAGTCCCCAATCAGCTCCCACGTAGCCTCGATTTGAAGGTGGGCGACACGCTCGAGGTCACAAACAATGATTCTGTGGCCCATACCTACACATTTCTCATTCTCCGGCCAGGCGAGACCGGTAAGTACACCTTTCACAATGCTGGGGTCTTCACGGCGGCCTGCACAGTGGGCGAACACAAGGAAGTGTCAATTACGGTTCGCGAGTGACAGACTGTCCCGGTGGGCAGAAACAAAGATGCGCAGTTTGATTCCGTCATGCGGGACAACTTCGCCGCTGTCTCTGCGTACGCCCGCAGTGCAACGTCTCGTCGATGCATCGCCGAAGAGGCCGTACAGGAGACATTTATTCGTGCGTGGCGTTACTGGCCCACGTTCAGAAACGAATCAAGTGTCCTCTCTTGGCTCATCACAATTTGTCGACGCGTCATCATTGACCTCGTTCAAAAAGATATCGCTGCTGAACAATTGCCGGTAGATATTGCAGATGCTCACGACCTATACGAGCAGAGCGCCATTCAAGAACTCATTTCACATCTACCGATACCCCAACGTGAAGTTGTTGTGCTGTGTGCGCTGCTCGGATTTGATTACGACACCGCCGCCACAACACTCAATATTCCGGTGGGAACAGTTCGCTCCCGACTGGCGCGTGCACGAGAATCACTTGGCAAAGAACTAGATATTGCACGTGCGGTGTAGAGATGGACTGCAAGACTGCACAACGCCTCATTGTGCAACCAATCTCCACAACTGAAGACCGAAACGCAGCGCGACAACACATGTTGGAATGTCCAGCATGTGCATCACAAGAAGATGCGTCAGTTGAAGAGGCGCTTGGTGTTCGGCTCTCACATCTTCGTGAACCTGGCCACATTCTTCGTCTAGCGCTGTACATCGCCGGAGGGCTCCAAACATTCTTGGCCCTACCGTGGATCTTTGGGGCTACCCCTTTGTGGGGACCCAGCGGCGACACTGCCGTTGCCCATCTCACGCGCGATGGCGTCATTGGTCTTGTTCTCGGACTCATTGGTATTGCGGTGGGGTTAAATCCCCGGCTCGCATACTTCGCACTCTCTGTCTGTGGGGTGCTGGTCACGCTTCAAGTGGTGGCATTCGTTGCAGATCGAACAAGCGACAAAGTACATCCGGTATTCGAGTCAATACACGTTCTTTCCATCGTAATTACGGTGCTTGTAGTCATTGTGGCCTTCCCTCGCCCGCGGAGGCAATAGGTCCTCGGAGCCTTTGGTCTAAGGTTGCGCTATCCAATTACACGGCTAACCAAGGAGTCACTATGGCCCGTTATTCACGTGTGCTTGCGTCATTTGCAGCACTCACCCTCATCGTTTCCGCTTGTGGCGGCAGCGATTCATCATCAGACACCACAGTTGCAACAGGTGGTGAGTTAGAACTCGTCAAGGCGGGAACACTCACCGTTTGTTCAGATGCCCCATACGAACCATTCGAGTACCAGGACGAGAATGGCGAATGGACCGGTTTCGACATGGACGTTGTTCGTGCAATTGCCGAAGAGAATGGTCTCGAACTAGAAGTCAGCGTTCAGCCATTCGACGGAATCTGGCTTGCTCCAGCAGCTGGCAAGTGCGACATGGTTGCGTCGTCTATGACCATCACTGAAGAGCGTGAAAACGCAGCAGACTTCACCCAGAGCTACTTCGATGCATTCCAGTCACTGCTCGTTCGCAAGGACGAAGCTGCTACCTACGACTCACTTGAAGCATTGGCGGGAAAGACCATTGCAGTGCAAACCGGGACCACCGGAGAAGCATTCGCAGAAGAGAACAAGCCAGAAGGTGCAACCATTCAGTCATTTGACGAAGCATCTGCAATGTTCCTTGCACTTGAGTCAGGCCAAGTTGACGCAGTTCTTCAGGACTACCTCATCAACAAAGAGCGCGCAGACAAGCAGGGAACCTCTGCAGTTTCTGTCAAGTTTGAAGACACACCAGAACAGTACGGCTTTGCTGTGAAGACGGGCGATTCAGCTCTTCTCGACATCTTGAACAAGGGCATTGATGCGTTGAAGGAATCTGGCGAATACCAGACCATCTACGACAAGTACTTCATCGGCTAAACACCGACTCGCGTCGAAACAGGAAACGAGGGGGCCATGGCTTTAAGCAAGCGCAAGCGTGCGATGTATACGCGATATGCCGTATACGCACTCAGCATCGCTGCACTTGTGGCCATGGTCCTTCTCGTCGACTGGAGCAAACTCAGCAACGCAATGTTTCGCTGGGAAATTGTGAAAGAACAATTTCCAGACATCCTCACTAAAGCAGCAAAGAACACGGTGATCTTCACCATCCTTGGTTTTGCCGGGGGCCTCACATTTGGCCTCATTTTTGCGTTGATGCGCCTTAGCAGCATCCGTGCATACCGTTGGCTCGCAGCCACGTACATTGAAATTTTCCGTGGCATCCCACTAGTTGTCACACTTCTCATTCTTGGCTTCGGAATTCCCATTGCAACTGGTTGGAAATGGCCCAATGCATACATGCAGGGCGCAGTGCCGCTTTCTCTCGTTGCTGCTGCATACATGGCCGAAACCATTCGTGCCGGAATTGAAGCCGTACCCAAAGGTCAAATGGAAGCCGCGCGGTCACTTGGTATGTCATACCCGCGCGCAATGACCACCATTGTCATCCCTCAGGCACTTCGCATCATCATTCCGCCGCTAACGAATGAATTCGTCCTCCTCATTAAAGACACGTCACTCATCTCAGTCCTTGGTGTCACTGCAGCAACAAAAGACCTCGCGCGTTTCGGGCGTGACGGTGTGAACTCAACAGCAAATGCAACACCTCTCATGGTTGCTGGCTTGGTGTATCTCGCAATGACTCTCCCGCTGACGCAGTTAGTGGCATGGATGGAACGTCGCGCAAAGGCGGCCGGCAAATGAGTAACGAACCGATTTTTATTGATGATTACGTCGTCAACATCTCGGATTTGAATAAGTCCTTTGGCTCAAATCACGTACTTCGTGGTATCAACCTAGATGTGCAGCGCGGAGAAGTGGTGTGCATTATTGGTCCATCTGGTTCCGGCAAGAGCACCTTGTTGCGCTGCGTCAACATGTTGGAACAGCCAAGTAGTGGTCGCATTGTGGTGCTCGGTCGCGAACTCACACATATTGATTGCGATATTGATGAAGCTCGCACAAAAATTGGCATGGTGTTTCAACAGTTCAACCTGTTCCCACACATGACAGCGATGGAGAATGTCTGCGTCGCTCAACGAAAAGTTTTGAAGCGCAGTGCTGCAGCAGCCGAACAAACGGCGCGTGCGTTACTACAGCGCGTTGGTCTTGGGGAAAAGGCAAATGCCTATCCAGGCCAGCTCTCAGGCGGACAGCAACAACGTGTTGCTATTGCACGAGCTCTAGCAATGAACCCTGATGTCATGTTGTTCGATGAAGCCACCAGCGCGCTAGATCCTGAACTCGTGGGAGAGGTGCTGCAAGTCATGCGATCACTGGCTGATGAGGGTATGACTATGTTGGTCGTCACCCACGAAATGGGTTTTGCGTCCAATGTGGCGTCTCGTGTGGTATTCATGGACGGTGGCGTCATTGTGGAACAGGGCCCACCATCACAAGTGATTTCAGCACCTCGCGAAGAGCGCACTCGCACGTTCCTCGCCAACGTTCTCAACCACTAAACACCCTCCGCCTACTGTTGCGCTCATGAGTGACCAACGCGAACGAATCCAGGCCTTACTCTCGCTTGCCCAGCATCCCAACACTCCTCAAGCAGAAGCAGAGACAGCTCTTGCAATGGCATCCAAGCTCATGCAAAAACATGGCCTTACTAACGCAGATATTGCAGACGTTGCAGCCGATGACGACGTTTCAATTGTTGAAAAGACATTCTTTGTTCGCGGGCCGTATCGCGTGAGGCGCGTAAATTTGTTGTGGCAAATTGGTCGTCTTCATTCATGCGCCGGATACCGAGCACACGATGACAGCGATGGCTGCGTCATGATGATGTACGGCCGCGAGAATGATCTCACCGCTACGTACACGCTGTTTTGCGCCGCAGATCTTTTAGGTGCGCGATTACTCCCCCGCGGCGACCGTTCGTGGCGTACGTCGTGGTGGCACGGATTCAACTTGGGAATCACTGAAGCATTAGGCACCGCACGAAAAGAATTCATCAATGAAAGCCCAGGTGCCGGTCTTGTGTTGGCAGATCGTTTGAAGCGTGCCGACCGTGAGATGCGCGCCGTCGCACCACCTCTTTCATCTGGTCGCACATATGCAGACTCGTCATCAGGCGCATTCGCAAACGGTCATGCCGCTGGTCGCGGGTTCTCCTCGGGTGGTCGTTCGTTTACGAGTGGTGTACGTGGAGAACTTGGGTGACAGACATTCACGAACTCATTGCGCAAGCTCGTCGAGGAGCTGAACAATTTCCTCGCGCAAGTTCGGAACAGGCACTGACCTATTCATGTGAACAGCTTGCCGACAATGTGTTGGGAGTCCGAGCCATGACTCCCCAGGAAGTGCAACCGTGGATAGAGAACATTTGCCACACGGAAGATATTGATGTTCCAATGCTGGAGTTTGGTCGGAAACGCAAGACTTCACTGGGAGTATCTCTTCTAGACGATCATGCAATGTGTCTCTTCGGAAGAGAGATTCGCCAATCCACAGTCCTTCATGAATTGGCGCATTTGTCATCTGGAGCACACGGACACGGTGTCCTCTTTCGCAATGAACTCATACGACTAACACGCGCGCATCTTTCTCTCGACTACGCAGCCCTCCTTCACTCCTTATTTGTTGGTTGCGATCTTGAAGCAGCACCGTGGGGTGCTAGCACTCGGCGTCATTAGTCCAGAGATTTCGTGACAGACTGCCTATATGACAGACCGTGACACGTTCTACTCGTTGCTCTCCACCACGCGATCCATCCGTCGAATTAAAGACACACCTATTGAAAAAGATGTCCTGGAACGAATCTGTCAAGCCGCAATCTGGGCTCCAAGTGGTGGAAATCGTCAACCGTGGAGACTCATTGTTGTTCAAGATCAGAACATAAAAGAACAACTCTCCGCACTGTACGTTGCTGAGTGGGATCTCTATGTTGATTTTAATTTGAAGAAACTCGGAGAGCAGCCGCCAGAAATCCTGGAGAAAGTCCGTGCTCAATTTGGCACCGGAACAGACTTGGCGCATGGACTAGCAAACATTCCTGCAGTGGCCGTGTTCGTACACGACCCGTCTGCTTTGTATGTCACCGATGCCAATCTTGGGCGTCATCCAGTGGTTGGTGGCGCATCGTTGTATCCCGCGGTGCAGAACTTCTTATTAGCAGCGCGCGCAGAAGGACTCGGCGGTGTTTTAACAACACTCATCTGTTCACGAGAAAAAGAATTACGTGAGTTGCTGAAGTTTCCAGATGGTTGGGGCGTTCATGCAATGGTTCCTTTCGGTTATCCAAAAGGAAAACACGGGCCGCTGCAACGTGCTCCGCTGTCAGAGATGATGTCTATCGACACCTGGCAGGGTTAGTTCGCAGAACGCCAGTGAACATTCGCTGGCCATCGGCCTTTGCCGCCAGCTTCCACCAGAAACCCCGTAAGGGTGCGGTCTGCATGTTCCATACGCCACTTCAATAATGCCCGTGTTTCACGCAACACAACATGCGGATCATCTGTTGGCACTCTCTGGTATGGGTCTTCAATCAGATCGAAACACAATGAATCACCATCTGCGAATTGAACAAACAGATGCGTATCGCTACGGCGCACTGAAAGGTTCATTTGTTCAAGACGTCGATTCCATGGCCATTCAAATTGACCCAGCGGAATGAGCGCAAACCGCCAGTCGTATTCCCAATGCGCTGCGTTGCGCCACCACTCTGGTTCCACACCTTGCAGAAATGGAGTCAACGGAACGCCATCACATTGTGAAGGAATTGGAATGTCCATGGCATCACACAAAGTGGGCATGATGTCCACATTCTCTGTAAAGCGAGTGACAACATCACCATGACTTGCTTGATGTCGCGGATCGCGCACAATTCCAACAACATGTTGGCTTGTGTCCCAATACCCCACCTTTTCCTTCAGGCCGTGGTCTCCCAATAATTCTGCGTGATCGGCCACAACAACAATCACGGTATTGTCCCATTGACCAGATTCGCGCAACGCAGTCCACACGCGACCAAGTTGTGCATCAACTTCGCTAATCATGCCGAAGTATTGAGAGCGCATCTCTGCAAGTTCATGACCCTCGGGCGCCTTTGTGTCTTCTAATTGCAACATCACGTCGTGAAATGGATGACGATTCTCCGTCAACGAAATAGGTGAACCCACATTGTCTGGCGGATACATCGAGGAGAAATGTCCTGCCGCTGAATACGGTGGGTGTGGCCGAATGTAACTGGCGTGAGCAAACCATGGTCCCTCTTGTTCACCAATCCACGACAGCAATTCATTTGTCAGGAAGGAAGAAACACTCACATCTGCTGGTCTGTCTCTCTCAGTTTTCAATAAGTCCAAGATTCCCATCGCGGTGTCGTGTCCACGAGATTTCAGAAACTCTCGCCACGGCCTGAAGTTGCGAGTGAGATCTAGCGCACATTCGAACCCTGGCAATACTCCTTCATATGTGGCGAGACGCTCATCGTCTGGCCCCGTTGTCACTCGTGGATCAACTGATTGATCTGTATATCCAAACAGTGTTGGGTTGTAGCCAGCGCGACGAGCAGCAAGCGCAATATTGTCAAAACGTTCATCTAACGGAGTTCCATTGGCAACTACACGATGATTCATTTGATATGTGCCTGTGTACAGCGATGCGCGACCAGGCGCACATGGCGACGCTTGGCTGTAATGCTTGGAGAGACGAAGTCCGTTGCGCGCTAAATCATCCAAATATGGAGTTTGTACAAGCGGATGGCCAGCACACGACATGCTGTCGCCCCTGAATTGGTCAAGGGTGATGAGAAGAATGTTCGGCTTCATGGACGGTGGCCAGTAGTGAGAAACATTCGAATATCAACCAGCGCTTGTTTGTCTTGAGCAGTAAAAATATGTCCACCTTCATAGAGCGCCAATGTGGCGTCTGGAATTCGTTTCACAATTTCTTCAGAATTCAACACGGGCGCAATCCCGTCATATCGCCCAGCTGTCACGAATGTTGGCGACGTAATCATGTGCAATCGACTCGCGACATCATGACCAATGCGAGCCTGAAGTTGGAGAGACTCCCCACGCAACGTGTCTCTAGATTTTGGTAAGGCCGCTTGCTCCGCCCGTACTGACACCATGGCCGCGTCAGAGGGATGCGTGGCTAACCATTCTGGTGTCCATCGAGAATCAGTGAGTTCGCTGACACGTTGTGCACGAATTTCTGGTTCGAGAGATGCAAGTTCGTGTAGTGGATACGACGATCCGGCCTCGCCACCAGCCGACGTGCACATCAGGACTAGTCGTTCAACGCGCTGTGGATAAGTGGCAGCAAACTCTTGGGCCACCATTCCACCAAAACTGATACCAACAACTGAGCAGGTGTCCCATCCAACATGATCTAACAACGCCGCACCATCTGATGCGTACTGCTGCATGGTGTACGGACCATCAGGAATACTTGTTTCGCCCAGCCCGCGTTGGTCATGAGCCAAAACAGTGCATGACTTTGCCAGAGCAGAAATTAGCAACGTAGACGTCTTCAGTGTTGCTCCCGAGCCGTTGAAAAACAGTACGCGTGGACCATTTCCAATGATCTCGAAATTGATGTTTACATCGGTGTGTTTGAAAACTGGCACGTGTCAAGTTTGACACTCTTTGGGGTATCCACCATTCACGGACAAAAACAAGCCACTATCAACACTCGTGCAAACACTTGTTGAAGAGGTGAAACGTTCGCTTGCCGAACAACAGACATCTCTCTCTTGGCAACGAGTCACCATGCCTGGCCTCTCTGTTGCATGGGTGGGGTTGCATGTTCCCACTCTCGACACTGGCGGTCGACCATGGGTGTGGGAAGTGGTCACACCAGACCAGTACGAGAACTCAGAACGTTTGCAAAATGATCCTTTGGTTCTTTCTGTTGCGCACGATGTTGTCATCGTTGAAATGAGCCATCCAGACACCACACGTCCACTCCTTCGAATGCAAGTGCCCGTCCACACCGTTCCCGAGACTCTGGTGGTTCCAGGAGTGGTGTCTCAGGCCCACCCATGGACCGTACGACTGGAAACTGGCTGGACCGTCCAGGCATTGGCGGCTGCAGCCCAATGCTGGATTGACCGTGAAGTGCCTGGCCTCGCCCGTCTTCAGACCCCGGCAGAGCCCATTTCCCCGCCCCAGCTCTATCAGTTGCACCCTGCTATCAATATCGAGTCGGCAGCCTTCGACCATCTGCTTACACTCGATCCTCATGATGCTGCTGTGGTTACGTCCGTCCTGGCCCACGTGCACGACGCTCTGCAGCCGTATCGATAGCCCTCATTCGCACGTGGGTGGTGCCGCATGATCACCACATACGCCACCACTCTCACAGCCGTTGACTTCAGCGAGAGCGATCGAATCGCCCTCATTGATGTCATCACCGATTGGCAGATGGCCAACTACCCCATTGACGAGAATGCTCCTGGAACCACGGTGCGTGTTCGGGAAGGCTCAGATGATCCAGTCTTTCGAGTCACCGTCACCCAAAGTGCACAAGGTCGACCCTATGCGCAAACAATTTCAGCATCGGTGATTTCACTAGAGAACATTCTTGTTTTCGATGTACGAGTTATTGCAACTCCTACCACCACACGCGTTGCTCCAGTGAAACTGCAACCACTTCCACCACACATTGTGCGCCTAGTGCACGATGTTCTTTCAACCGTGCGGATGGAAGATGCAAACGAGTATCTCTCTGCCCATACGCAAAACATCTCTACCGAAGAAGATGGCGCTCGAGTCGGAGCATTAGTGCATGCTCCGCGTCGCACACTTCCAGTTGTCGTAGAAATCGATAATTTCGCTTCACCATCGTCTACTGTTTTTCCGCGCCAACTTGGTCCACTCACAGGTCTTGTTCATCAATTTCGCATCACCTCTGTTGAAG
>JBMTEX010000009.1:0-32979 GCA_049433485.1 Ilumatobacteraceae bacterium
ATTTTGACGATGCGGAGCTTCTTGCTGACGGGTCAATTCTAATTTCTGGGTCAAAAAAGATAGGAGACAACTTTGAAATGTTCTTCGTCAAACTCCTCTCTTCAGCGACGCCGCCATCTTCAACGACTCCTCCGACCACAGCTCCTCCGACCACAGCTCCACCAACCACAACCACTCCACCAACCACAACCACTCCACCAACCACGGCTCCTCTAACGACGACACCCACCACAACTCCGACGGTGAGCGCGGTCAGTAACGACATCAAACTTGTGATCTCTGTCAGCCAGTCCTCCATTCTGAAGAAAGTGAAGATGACAGTTCCGAAAGGTGGCAAGGTGTCAATGACATCCAAAACCAAGAAGGTGTGCAAGGTTGTCAGGACCAAGGTGATTGCAACGTCGACTGGTACATGTCGCGTCACCGTCACTATCACGGTCAAGAAGAAAAAGACATCAAAAACACTGGCACTAAAGGTTTCGTAGGTACTCCTCAACGTTTTATGCAATAGCGTACGTTTCATGACGACGGCAGAATCCTTTCCTCCCCCGCCACCGCAGAATACGTCTCATAAACCAATTGGAAGGAAGATTGGGTGCTTGGTATCAATTGCAGGAGTTCTTCTAGCTTTCTCTCCGTTGCTGATTCTTGCAGCAGCTCTGCCTTTCGCAGACCTTGATGGAATGAACGAGGCCAACTCAAGCCTTGCCGTGCTTCCTTGGCTCCTGTACTTCAGCCTGCCTTTCGGGCTCATCATTGTTCTGGTTGGCCTGATTATCTGGCTGGTGGCAATGCGGGCGAAGAAATAAGCCATCAATGCTTGGCTCGGACTTTGTGTTTGCATGGATTTCCGACCAATTGAAGTCCGGCAACGACTACCAAGCCGTTCATGGAGAATGGTAATTTGAGCGAACCACAATCAATTCTGGTGGGTTCAAGGGGGAACATTATGGCTATCAAAATTGCAAAATTCCGTGACGTTGCATCTGGTTTGCAACCAGGGCAGTTCGCGGTTGGGGACTACGAGTCAGTCAATTCACTCAATGACCTAGATCCGAAATACAAAATGCTTGTCGATAAGCCATTCGCGTGCACGATGGCGGTTATGGGAAGCGACGGACGTCCGAACCTCACACCTATGTGGTTTGACTACGACGGGGACAAAGTACTTGTCAATGTTGCATCACATCGCACAAAGACGAAATGGATTCGTAAGACTCCTCAGATCACCATTCTCATTATGAATCCAGAGAACATGTACCACTGGATGAGTATCAAGGCGACGGTGGAGAGAGAAATCTCAGAGGATGATCCCAAAGAAGGTTCATTCGTTACCGAGCATCTCAACAAGATTTGGCGAAAGTACATCGCCGATGGTGGTGATACATACGGATTACGCGATCCATCGATTGACGAACGACGGGTGTTGTTCGTTTGCAAGATCGACAAGATTGCAACATTTGGACAGCCGTAGTTCCACTTTCCAAAATGAGAGTTAGTGTCGTTGGCGGATCAATTGGCGGACTCACAACGGCCCTTCTTCTTTCCAATCTGGGACATGATGTAAACATCTATGAACGTTCGCCGCATGTCTTGGCACAACGTGGTGCCGGAATTGGATTACTTCCGGAAACGTCTCGATATTTGACCGACGTTGCAGGAATGGACATCAACAAAATTTCCATTGCTACATCACGAATTCAATATCTCGCGAGAGACAATTCACTTCTCCATGAAACGTTGCATCAATACCGTTTCAGTAGCTGGAATACGGTATATCGCAGTCTCTTTTCTTGTTTTGATAGCGATAAGTATCACCTGGGTCATGAAATGACCGAGTGGACTGACGTCGATACCACTCCCGTCACTGTTTCGTTCGCCAATGGTGTTCATGTTGACAGCGAACTCGTTGTTTTTGCTGACGGTGTGAACTCCATGGCGCGATCTCAGTTAGTCCCTGGTGCAATGCCTCTCTACTCCGGCTACGTGGCATGGCGTGGAATGGTTCCAGAATGCGATGTTTCCTTAGAAGCAAGAGCCCTGCTGGATAATTCCATTACGTATCACGTGTATGCAAATAGTCATATACTCGTTTATCCAATTCCAGGGCTAGATGGCGAAGTTGAACCTGGAAAGCGTCTCATCAATTTTGTGTGGTATCGCAACTACACACTCGGGGGAGACCTTGAAGATTTGCTCACTGACTGCACTGGGGTACAACGAGATGTGTCACTTCCCCCGGGTGCAGTTACATCGCATCACGTTGCTGAAATGAAAGCTCATAGCGAAGCTCGATTGCCATCTTCCATTTCTGAAGTCATTTCTAAAACTGAAGAACCTTTTATTCAAGTTGTCTTTGATTTAGCAATTCCTCAGATGAACTTTGGAAACACTTGTCTCCTAGGAGATGCGGCGAATTTGGCGAGGCCACATGCGGCTGCTGGAACGGCGAAAGCTGCCGATGACGCATGGGCACTAGGAGATGCGCTGAGATCGTCCGCCACTGTTCTGGAAGCTCTAGAGAAATACAACCGCAGCCAAACTGAAATCGGTCATCAACTAATTGCTCGAACTGAGAACATCGGAAGACGATCACAGTTTGATAATTCGTGGATTCCAGGAGACCGAGACCTTATTTTTGGATTGAAGGCGCCTGGACAATGAGCACGACAGCACGATCAATGGCCGATGTTGCACAGAGTCTTCTTGCAACATTGAATGAAGCACAGAGATCAGAAGCGCAGTGGAGCTTCCCCTCCGACGAAGAACGAATGAAATGGTTCTATACGCCAACCGACCATGGCGGCCTCACGTTGCACTCCTTAACCCCAGAACAAACTCGTCTGGTGATGCGACTTCTTGACACTGGCCTATCGCGCGCTGCATACGTGACAACGTCCACCATTATGGGACTTGAGAATGTCTTAGATCAATTAGAGGGCTGGGGTTCGCATTGGAATTTCCCTCGAGGCCGAGACCCGCAACGCTATTTCCTTAGGATTTTTGGCGAACCGGGGGCAGAAGTATGGGGATGGCGTCTAGGCGGTCACCATATTTCACTGCACTTCACAATTCGAAACGGCGAAATTGTGTCATCAACCCCTTGCTTTCTTGGTGCGGATCCCGCTTCGTCTCCACTACTTGGTGGGCAACTATTACGTCCACTCGGTGCGTGCGAAGACCTTGCACGTGACCTATTGCGTTCGTTTAGTGAAGAACAACAATCCATTGCCATTGTCTCGCCTGTTCCGCCTACTGATTTGGTGGGCGCAAACAGATCACACGTATCTGATGGCGATGGCCCATTGCCCCTCGCGCTGGTGTGGCGAAATCAATTCACCGGAGAACTGCAAGATGTAGTGGAAAAAATTCAGACTGTAGAAGAGCAAAAAATCGGACTCATGCCCGAACATCTTGAAGCAGTCGCATACACCACAAGTCCCAAAGGACTCGCCGTTCAATACATGAGCAACGCGCAGCGCGATTTGTTCAATGCGTTGTTATCAACGTATCTCGACAGAGTTCACCCAGAAATCGCAGATGCCTCCCATCGAAACATCAGAGAAAATTTTGACTCATTGCACTTCGCGTGGGCCGGGCAATCAGCGCCTGGACTACCGCACTATTACCGAATTCAGGGTCCACGACTATTGATTGAATATGACAACACCACTCGAGACGGCAACCATGTTCACACTGTTTGGCGAGATCCAGTAAATGACTTTGGAACAGATGCCCTTTCCTCACATCACAATTCTTCTCACTGAGTGATTCATCATTTCTTGTGCCAAGTACGCCGATACATTTCATTAAGTGAAACGTCTCGTCTCGCTTCTTCTTGCGACTGTGATTGTGAGCGCATGCTCGACGTCGCTTACTTCACAGAGCACATCAACCCTCGCACCGGTGATTTCAACTACAACCACTATCGCACCGCTTCTTAACCCTGCGTCGGGAGAAAAACTAGTGCCGTGTGATTCACGGACCATCGGTGCTAGTTACGGCGAAAAACTACGTCTAGAAAAATGCACAGCTACATGGGCCTACGGAGACACTGATAGAGACTCGTGGAACTGCCCTGACGAAGGCTGTGCACAAACTCGGTTGTTCAAGCTTGAAGGAGAAAAGTGGATCAACACCACAACATGCCAACGGAATCTTCCTCTCACTCGCTTTGCGATGAGTTGTTACATTCCAAACGTTGGAGCCGCCACACTGGCCGAACTTCCGCCTAGTGATGTTGCATGCCTCATATGGCCGGCAAACACGTTGTTGAAATACACAAGCGAAACTGCTTGTACTCCTTCGAAGGCAGACATAGCGGCACAAATGAATGGTGCATGCACTGGTTATTTTGCAGCTGTTGAATTTCCGGTGGAGAAGTGTGACCAAGGAACTGCAGTGCGCGCCATGCAGAAGCGTCTCAAAAAGGCTGGCTTCTCAACAAACGTTGATGGTTACTTCGGACCCAGCATGGCCAAGGCCGTCTATGACTTCCAAGGGAAACAACAACTGCCACAAACTGGAATGATTGATAAAGCAACATGGCTTGCGCTTGAACCAAATCAATCTTTGTTACCAGGAACTGATCGCAACAAGGACGGAACTGTCGACCCCGGCGAACTCCGCTAGAAGTACAAATGTCGTGTGGCATCGCTAGTGATGAAGTCGTAACTTCACAACATCACCTCACAACACCACTCTCCTTGCAAGCACTGCAGCGTCTCGCATGATTTACAGCATGGGTAATACGGGGCAACTTCCCGGGCGCTGGGCCGAAGTACATGATCGTCGTTCCCCTCGTTTGGCAACAGGTGTGGTGATTGCTTCATCGGCCGTACTTGCAGTGATTGGCGGGCTCCCCCTTCTTGCAGAGGCCGCACATGCACTGGTGTACGTGATGTTTCTGGTGATGAACGTTGTGGTGATACTTCTTCGTCGACGAGAACTAGGCGCCATTCGACCATTCAAGATTGCCGGAACCATCAAAGATGTTCCCGTTCTGCCAGTTTTGGGAATTGCGTCCACCTTGACAATGTCGTATCAATTAGACCTTCAGCCACTTCTTGCTGCCTGTGGACTTCTGGCAATGGGGGTCATTTTGCACGTGGTCGGACAACAATTCTCACCAACTAGTCGGGCACACTAAATGCATGACACCTGCTGCGGAACGTGCACACGAGTTGGCCGTTGAACAGGGTGCGGATTTCTATACAGATCCAGATACCGGCCTCATGGTAATGACCCGGTTGTATCTAGAACGCCGTGGCTACTGCTGCAAAAACATTTGCAGGCATTGTCCATACGAGAAGGACTAAGCCAACGCGAGCCGTTCAAATTGTTCAGACGGCGCGTCCACTTCATGAAGTGCTACACGAAGCAATTCTTCAGCGTCGTGTGCGAGGGCATCTGAAATTCTGTTAAAGGTCTCATCTGGGTCTTCTTTGCGATTAAAGAAAAGAGTTTCATATCTCTTTGCACTCGCCCAGAACGGCAACATATCGCCTTCAACAAACGGCTGACGAATAACCGGAATATTGCTACCTGGCATGTAATCCAATACTGCCCGATCATCCGGCATTGGAATCTTGTAGTTGGGGTACGACGCAATGGGCATTGTGCTCCATCTGTTTGACCACATGGTCTGGGGATAGTTCGTCCCTTGTGGTCCGCGCGTGTATCTCCATTCATTTGTCACCAATTGAACTTCACGACCCCACACCCCAGTTAAAAGCCAATCTCGGACTGAGGTTGCACTGCCTGATAACAAAGGCAATACCGATGCCCCATGCGCATTGTGCTTTATCTCTGCACCAAATACATCAGCAATTGTTGCGTGTAAGTCCGTAGACGTTGTGAGCGCATCACACTGTCCGGGTGCTACGCCAGGCCATGCCATCAACATGGGAATATGGCCAAGTGGTTTATATACCGGCACACCAGGCTTGCCCCAAATATCTCTGTCGTACGCATCTTTGTCGCCTAAATAGTGACCGTGATCAGTGCACAAAATAACTGCAGTGTCTTCCCAGCCATTTGTTTCATCTAGTGCATCGAGAACTTTCCCGAGCCAATGATCAATCATGGACAACTTGCCACCGTATTGTGCACGTACTTGTCGCGCGTCTTGTTCGGACAACACTCCGTCTTTCAGTGCATCCACTGCATATGGCGGCCAGACCAAATGTGGCCCTTCCCACGAATCGTCATACATCGTTGCCCAAATGTCAGGCGTATCAAACGGTTCATGCGGATCAAATTCATCAACGAATACGAAGAAACGCTCACCTTTCGCACGATGGTGTGGTGCGTCTTCCCGCAACCAACGCGCTGTTGCTTGCATGGTACGTGGACCAGGAAAATCTTCTTCTCCTCTGAAGTATCCACGTGAGTTGTCGTAGTGCGTGTGTCCTCGACCGAAAGATGGTGTTCCCAACCACGATGGGTCTGGGCGAGTCTTCCATGGATCACTCTCGTGTCCACGTTCGTATTCCCACGCAGTGAAATCTCCGTGATAATTCTCGCCGCCGGTTTCAAACAAGTGAGGATGATCGGTGATGAGTTGAGTCACCACACCTTGTCGACGGAGCGATGCGGTGATTGGTTCTTCCCACAACTCAATTGATCCCCACGGCCTCCACAGAAAATCCCATGCGCCCACCAAAATGTCGTGACGCGCGGGAATACACGGCAAAGACCCAGTGTGATGATTTGTGAAGCGAACAGAGCGCGCAGCGAGCCTGTCGATATTTGGAGTGATGAAATTTGCACCACCGTATGCGCCAATTTCATGTCGATTCAAACTGTCTAGCAACAACACAACAACATTCTGCGGCGTCTTCATTTTGACAATGCTCCTTCAAACACATTGTCCAACCAAGGCTCAACAATGGCCAACATTTCTTCATGACTTCGGGCTAACAAGTGATCATCGCCTTCCATGATGTGAAGATCACCAGTACCAGCCATTGCACGCACTACTTCACTTGCTTCAACAGGCAAGATGGAATCTGCGTCACCGTGGAACATCAACAAGGGTTTCCCTTGCAGACCACCTGCAACTTCACAACCTGCAGATTGAGTCGCGAACGTGATAACGCCGCACACCATTTCGCTGAGACCGACACCGACACGCACTGCCACTGCCCCACCAAAACTATGACCCATCAACACAACGGTGTCTGCTCCACTACCCACCAGTAACTGCACTGCTGCAGCTGCATCAACACAACAGCGGTCTAAATCATTGGGCTTGCGATAACTCATGCGAATAGAGGGAATTCCTTTCACCGCCAACAACTCACCCAATGAGTGATACAGCCCATCACCTGGGCCCAATGTGCCACCCATTGCGCCTCCCATCATCACCACACCAACGTTTCGTGCAGTTCCAGATGGTTCATGCCACAAAAGGGACAAAAGTCCCCGCATTGTGTATAACTCCACTTGTCGCAACGTAGGAGACAAAGTTGCTTGTTGACTCGCCATCACATCAAGCATCTCAAGAGGAGTTTGAGGAGTGTCCTGACCATCTCCGAGTGCGCTCATGCGATTACCCTAGTTAATAGATGAGTAACACACAGTTGCCGAACGAGGTCCACAGCGATCTTGAACTTGAAGTAGCAATTCGCATTGGTCGTGCATGGCGAGATATGCGACGCGGTTCAACCGCTAGCGATGTGCGCGACACCATTTACGGAATCGGCGGTAGTGCATTAGACCCTGGTCAAATGGATGCTCTTGATTTCCTAGTGATGGCGCCGTCCTGCCGAATGAGTGAATTAGCGGAGCATCTGCGGATTGACCCCAGTTCTGCCACACGTGCAGTGCAACGACTCATCAAGGACAATTTGGCTGAACGTGTAGAGCACGAGGGCGATGGGCGCGTCGTAGCAATTGCCGCAACAGAACGTGGCCGAAAAATTCATGAACAAGTAGCAACTCGTCGACGCGAATTAATTTTTGCGGTCCTTGAAGAATTCAATGAATCAGAGCAACATCAGTTCGCAGAATTATTAGAACGTTTCCTTACATCTGTTGATTCATATGTAGCCAAAAGGAAGCGACGTCACCGTTAACAAAATCATGACGCCAGCTGAAACGCTCACTACCGAAGCAATGCAATATGCACCGCAATTATTTTCTACTGCACTACGCATGACGCGAAATCGTGCAGATGCTGAAGATTTGGTGCAAGAAACGTTCGTCAAGGCCTGGCGTTCCTTCGCAACGTTCCAAGAAGGAACCAATTTGCGTGCATGGTTGTTTCGCATCATGACCAATACCTTCATCAATAAATACAATGCGCAACAACGTCGTCCGCAAGAGACCGAGCTAGACGAAGTAGAAGAATTGTTCTTGTTCCGTCGCATCGGCGCCTTTGATCAATCGAAGATGAATCAATCAGCTGAAGATCAACTACTGGAATTCTTCACCGACGACGAAGTGAAAAACGCAATTGAAGACCTCCCTGAGATGTTCCGCCTACCCGTGCTGTTATCGGATGTCGACGGGTTTTCCTACAAAGAAATTGCAGAAATGTTGGACGTGCCCATCGGAACTGTGATGTCCCGCCTGCATCGGGGAAGAAAGATGATGCAGAAGTTGTTATACACCTACGCAAAGGATCGTGGGCTCGTCGACGAGTCCCTGCTCTCACCACAGGATTAACCAACATGGCCGATTGTCAAGAGACACTGAACGAACTGCATCGATACCTTGATGAAGAACTCTCAGCCGAACGAGTTGGGGAGATTCTCGGTCATCTCAAGATTTGCTCAGACTGCACAGAGGCCTACGAATTTCATGCCGTCTACAAAGAAACTATTCGCACTAAAGCTCAGCGCGAGGAATTGTCCGAGGGTTTCCTCGACCGCCTCAAGGAATGCTTCGGAGATGAATTCCCCACCACTGACGAGCCAAACGAGGGCCCCGGCGACGAGGACTCCTCCAACAACTAATCCCTGGCAGTACCTGCGAATCGTCTCGGTTTGGCTACGCTGACAGTCATGGTTGCAGCGTATGTATGGCACTACTGGGTGGGCTTGGTCCTCCTTCTCGCAGGAATCGGCGCAGTTCTTCAGGGCGTCGTTGGCTATCTCCTCAAGGTGAGTGCTAGCCGTTACCCCAACCGCCGCCAGCGCCAAATACAAAAGAAGAAGTAGACCCCTTCCTCTATCGGCGCATCCACCCATGGACGCCACCTTTCTCTCCTCATTCTTAGGTCCATGCACCTTTCCCCCCTCTGGTACTGCCGTTCACTGTGCTGTCTCTGGGGGCGCAGACTCTCTCGCTCTCTTGTTGTTGGCCCATACCCACGGCCTTCACGTCACCGCTCATCATGTGGATCATGGTCTTCGGGCGACATCCTCCCGAGATATTGAGGTCGTGGAAGCAGTTGCTACACCGCTTGGAATCCCCGTTGTTCTGCACAAAATCTCTGTGCCTCTGGGGTCCAATGTGGAAGCTCGAGCCCGAGAGGCTCGGTATGCCGTCTTGCCGGCAGGTGTGATGACCGGCCACACCGCGGACGACCAAGCCGAAACTGTCCTTATTAATGTGCTGCGCGGTGCAGCCGCCTCTGGTCTCTCGGCCATGCGACCTGGACCAACTCGCCCACTCCTTGCACTTCGTCGAGCCGATACCGAAGCCATCTGCCGAGAATGCGGCATCCAGCCGGTGATGGACGAGACCAACACCGACGTTCGATTCGTTCGGAACAGAATCCGTCACGAACTGCTGCCTCTCATGACCGACATCTCACATAGAGACCCCGTCGTTCTCTTGGCACGAACCGCCGAGCTCCTGCGGGCTGACAACGATTTTCTCGACGAGCTAGCCAGCCACCTCGATCCCACAGATGCCCTCGCATTGGCCAGCGCCCCTACGCCGCTGGCTTATCGCGCCCTTCGGCAATGGCTGTCTCAGCCGTATCCGCCAGATTTGGCCACCCTTGAACGGATTCTCACGGTGGCGCGCGGCGACGCAGTGGCCTGTGACATTGGTGAGAATCGACAAATTCGTCGGAGCAAACAGAGGCTCACCCTCCACAACCTGGGGTAGTTTCTCAGACGGCGTATTTTCGCCCTAGACACCACAAACGAGACGAAGGAGAACCGAATGCCCCCGAAGCTTCGTGGAAAATGGGCATTGGGAATCACACCCCGTAATTTCACGTGGGTCATCAAAGACCGCCTCGCCATCTGTGAACGTCCTGGTGGCTATGGAGAAAACCACCGCCGCGTTCGTCGCCAAGAAGAAATCATTTGGCTGCGTGAAAACCGTTTCGATCTTGTCATCTCCATCATCGCTGCGCCACACAACCTGCACGCATACGAAGAGTTGAATATGCCATATCGCCACCGCCCTCTTAGCGGTGCAGACGACACTGACATGTTCCTTCGCGCCTTTTATCGTGAACTGCACGACTTGTTGGGTCGCAACATGAAGCTCATGATGCACGCAGAAGAAGTGGGCGATCGACTACTTGGAATTATCGGCGGTTACATCCGTTGGAGTGGCATGGTGGACGATCCATCCCAGGCCATCATCATTACGGAACGTATCGGTGGACGTCAGTTAGATACATGGGCGCGTGAGCTCATTTTGAACGTTCACAATTTGCGCTAATTGCTGTAACACTGACTCTATGAAAGGTCGTCGCGTTCTCGTCACCGGAATGGGTGGCGAACTTGGCTCTCTTGTTGCATCCATGGTGGAACGCACAGAGTGGGCTGGCGACATCATGGGATTCGATGTAGATCCACCGCGCCGTCATCTATCGCGTGCGGAGTTTCATCGGGTTGACCCCACCGACCACGATCGAATTTCTGAAATAGTGCACACATTTAATCCGCACGTGTTACTCCATGTTGGTGTGTGGGAACCGCACGCGCGACTTGCCACAACTGAAGCAGAACATTGCACTGAGCTTGTTGCAAAAGCTGTCTTTGATGCGGCGCACCAAGTAGAGGCACTTGAAACCGCAGTGGTGAGAAGTGGTATTGAAATCTACGGACCAAGTTCGTATTCGCCAGACATTGCAGTGGAGTCATCTCCCATTAACCCAACGTCTACATACGGGAACATGTGTCGCGTAATTGAGGAACAAGCAACTGAGTTGCGTACCGCTCGCGGCATCAACGTGTGCACACTTCGTCTCGCTCCAGTTCTCGGTGCACATGTGCCAAGTCCACTTGGTCGCATACTTCGGCTTCCCGCTGTTCCGTATTACGGATTAGGCAATCCCATCTTCTGTGTTGTGGAAGATCACGATGCTGCCTCGGCATTTATGCAAGGTGCAGAACGCAACGCTGACGGCATCGTCAACATAGTTGCGAATGGCGCAATCAGCATGCTGCGTGCAACTGCAATTGGGAAGCGTCTACCTCTACCGTCATTCGGGCCGGGTTGGTGGTTGGCCAAAAACACCGCAGCGTTTGCCGGCGCACCAATGCCAGACCACGTTGCGGAACTCATTCAACATGGTCGTCTTGCGGCGTCAAATGAGGCTGCGCACTTGCTGCGTTTTGCACCGCGTCACTCAACAACGGAAGTCGTGCGTTGGCTATATGAATGGCCAAGCGTTGAACGAATTCCTGCAAAACGGCAGGTGGCGTAATGCCTTTTGCAGTAGCTAATGATGGCGTGAAGATTCACTATGAAGTCACTGGTCTCACTAAGCGTGCACCAGTTCTTCTTGTTCAAGGTCTTGGTGCCGAAAAGAATTCATGGAACTTGCAACGCGCAGCGTTGGCACTTCGACATCGCACCATTGCGTTTGATAATCGTGGTGCTGGCCGAAGTGATAAACCTCACGGAACGTACAACTTGGAACAGATGGCCGAAGATGCCATTGCAGTTCTAGACACTGCAGGAATTGAATCTGCACATGTTGTCGGCTTATCCATGGGTGGCGCCATCAGCCAAATTATTGCATTGAAGCATCCAAATCGCGTTCGCAGTCTCACGCTTGTGGCAACTGCGTGTCGTAATCACGAATGGCGTGAAGAACTTCTGGAAAGTTGGGCCGCCACCGCCGTTACAGATGGCATGGGAGCGGTCGGCAAAGAGGCAGCACGATGGATGATTGGCCCGCGATCTTTCCGGCGATTGCTTCCTGCACTTGGCTGGATGGGGTCACTGCAATTGTTTAATCCAGCCGGAGCATTTGTTTCGCAAATCAAAGCAATTCTCTCCACAGAAGGTGACCCTTTAACTAACGACCTTGAAAATATTGTGTGCCCCACCATGGTTGTTGTTGGTAATCAAGATATTCTCACGCCACGTGGAGATGCTGAAGAAATTGCGTCACGTATTCCCACCGCAGAACTTGTGATCATCAGTGGTGGTGCACATGGACTTCACATTGAGCATGCATCAACCTTCAATCGTGTGTTGCTTGATTTCTTAAAGCGTGCAGAAAAAGTTTTTGTCCCACACGGCGCAGCAGCAGTGAACGTCTAATGAACATCATTGTTGTTGGTGCAGGTTTGTCTGGCCTCATGGCTGCACAGTCTTTGCAATCACATGGGCATAACGTCACTGTGTTCGACAAAGGTCGCGGTGTTGGCGGACGTCTGGCCACACGTCGCATGGAAGACGCAACGCTCGATCATGGTGCACAGTTCTTCACCGTGCGAAGCAACGAGTTTGCAGCACATGTTGAATCATGGCTGACGGCTGGTGTTGTGCATGAATGGTGCAAAGGGTTTCAAACAGCAGATGGGCATCCGCGATATATCGGATCGAAAGGAATGTCAGGAATCGCTAAACATCTCGCCAGCACACTTGAGGTTCGTGTGAATCAACTTGTATTTGGTTTAGAGATACATAAGGAGTCATACATTGTCATCACAGATGACGGAGTTCGTCATACATGCGATGCGGTAATCCTCACTGCACCAATTCCGCAATCGTTCTCGTTGCTATTTGGTGCTGGTATCGAGTTGCCAGCAGAACTGCGAAGCATTGACTACGACCGCACCCTCGGTTTGTTGGCAGTTCTCGACTCGGCCAATCACAACGTGCCAGCCCCCGGCGGTGTGCAGAACCCAGACGACGTGTTCAGCTTCATTGGGGACAATTCAGCAAAGGGCATTAGTGCCGGCCACGCCCTCACGTTTCACGCCAAACCCGCCTGGAGCCTGGCCCATTTCGACGACGAGGTGAGCCAGATTCACTCTCTGCTCACCGAAGCCGCTCAACCGTGGCTGGGCGAGGCCCGCGTCATCGACAGCCAAGTCAAGAAGTGGCGTTTTGCAACTCCCCAGAAGGCATGGCCGGAACCCTGTTGGCAGTCCCCGGACCATCGAATCGTTTTGGCTGGCGACGCCTTTGCTGGCCCAAAGATGGAAGGGGCGGCCCTCAGCGGGCTCGCTGCCGCCCGGGCCGTAGTGACCACTTTCTCATAAGAAAAATTGTACATTTCGTAAAACACGGCGAACTTCTGGTCTAGAGTTCAACAGTCCCGTTTTAGACGGGTTGTCCATAATCTGACCAGCCACAGGAGTTCTGCGTGCGTCGTCTTACATCCATCCTTACTTCACTTGCCGTTGCAGCAGGCGCGGTATCCATCTCGTCATCGGTAGCCATGGCTGCGGGTGGCACGCTTACCAAAAAAACATCTGCGACAGTTGCCCCATCGACAGTGCCGAACGCAACAATTCTTCGATTCGCTCGACTCAGCAAGTCGAATTCATTCCTAGTTGTCGGCTACGACAGCCAAGCTGTAGGCGCACAGATGAAGTTGTGGAAAATTAATGACGACCTCAGCATTGATACGGCATTTGGTGCAGCTGACCTCGGATCTTCGACAGCGCTACCAACCTCTACAAATTCAATGTGTGTAAGAAATAACACGGGCAGTTGTTGGTATCTCAACAGCCTCGACGTCAACGAAGCCGCCGATCGCTACATCGTGTCAATGGGTCGTCAGTTAGATGGAACCGGCAGCTCGAGTGGTCAAAATACAACTCTCACCACAACCTTGCTTGGAAAAGTTTCAACCGGAGAAGTACTCGCCACTTCGGTGGACATCCCTGGATCAAACTCTTATTTCCAGGGCTCAGGTTGGGCATCCTACGGAGCCACAGAATTCAGCAAGCAATTGTGTACGTCACTATGGGGTGGAACGTACCAGTCAATCGCCCTCGAGTACGCAAGGCTTGAAATGTACTCCACCTTTATTCGGCCCGACGGTTCAATTGTTCCAATGATTACTTGCCAGTACTCAAACCAAACTGGTTCGAATTCACAAACGAATGTTAGGGAATACGAGACACGTGGTCTAGTTGGTCTCAAGGTATCCAATTCATCTTTGGTTCTCGACACATCATGGGGAACAAACGGTCTCGTGAAACTTTTCGATGATCCGACGAAGTGCAGCAATAGTTTCTTTCCGCCGAGTGCAGCAAACCGAGCTATCACCTCTGTGACATCAACTGACTTATACGCCACCATCCAAACAATGTCAGGTCCGCGAGTTACAACTTGGCCTTACCCCGGGTCTAATGACCCGCTTAGTTACGACGGTTGTGCGAACAATTACAACCCGAACAATGTGACGGACTCAAAATTGTTAGCCCTGGATGTAAAAGGAACAATCAAAACTACAAACACGTTGGTCAATGGATCGAACATGTACATCTCGCGATGGGTTATCGACCCGAGCGGAAAGTGGAATTCAATTGTGAACGTAATGAGTGGTGCTACACCATCTCGTAAGTTGATTCGTCTGAACTCTAAAGGGGAACTTGATACCACCCTCGGTGCAGACGGCACCAAGGAACTCACTGGTTTACCAACAAGTCTCACCGTAAACGGAAGCTCTGTACCTATCTCGTACACGCTCAGTGGTATTGCAGTAACACCTTCAGGTTTTTACTTCACAGGCTTTTCAACCACAGGTTTCTCGTCGTGCAATGGTCAGAACTACACAAGCAAGCAGTACCCGTATTACTTCTCAGCGGACACCGGTCTCCTCTCTACCTACGGAACAAACGGGTTAGGTGAAGAGTTCAGTTTGGAATTGACAACGTCAACAAACTGTCAATCGAGTGCGCGCCTTAGCTTCATCAATAGCAAGGGACAGCATGCATCCATTGCACAAGTCTCGGCCTCTGGTTCACAAGCGGCTGGACTGATTAGCGCTGTGTGGGATGCCGCAGATGGCGTGACATCTGGTGGTGAAAGTGCAGGAACAGAGACCTCTGGCGGATCAACTGGTCGCGTTGACAAGAAGGTCTACTCCATCCGTTTGCCAAAGACCGCCCAAACTGGCTCTGCTCTCACAGTACTTACCCGCAAGCAAGCAGCAAGTTTGGACATCCGAACGTCAACACCAAAAATCTGTGTTGCGTTGACGACCTCAGTTCTTCTGGTGAATCCAGGTCGCTGTGTAGTCCGCATCGTCAATGCAGATCAGAATAAAATCGTTCGTACGATGTCCACGTTGGTGAAGAAGTCGGATGTGGCCACTGGCACCATCGTTACAACGGAGAAACCAATCTACTTCAAGCAAGCCAAAACGAAGTTGTCAAAGACGACTCGTGCGCAAGTGGCTGCGCTTGTCGAAACAGCTAAAAATTCAGCACGCATCGTGGTTGTAGGTCACTCCGCAGCTCTCGGCGAGGTCTCACGATACAGCTATGCAATCTCACGTAATCGTGCGAACGCAGTGAAAGCTGCGCTCATCAAGGCTGGCGTAAAAGTACCAATCGAAGTTATTGCATTGGCATACAACCAGCCGGTGAAAACAGCAAAGACGGAGAAGGCTCAGGCTCTGAACCGTCGCGCAGAAGTATTCATCTTCCCGAAATAAGGCAGATGCGCTTCGGCGCTAACAAATAAACGTTGGGTTAGGCCACGGTTGCAAGTAACGCAGCCGTGGCCTCTCTCATTACTACGGTGGTTGCAGATTGTGGCAAAGCATCACACGCGGCACTTGCATCGTTCACAAATGACTGTGCTTGGTTAATCGCAGTCTTCACGCCACCGTTAGAGCGAACAATGTCCAATACCTTTTCGCGCTCTGCTTGATTCAAAGGCTTGCCCAGAATTGCATTCAATTCACTGGCGGCTGCACCACCTGCAGCCAACGTGTGAAGAACAGGCAGGGTGTACACGCCTTCTTCCATGTCATGGCCCGCTGGCTTCCCCAACTGCTCGTCTGTGGCGGTGAGATCGAGAACATCGTCCACAATTTGGAACACCATGCCGTATGCAGTTCCGTATGCGGTGAGTGCATCAATAACTGTGCGATCGTGGCCCGCCACAATGCCGCCAATTCGTGCCGCTGTGGAATACAGCGATGCAGTCTTTCCATTAATTGACGATAGGTAGGTATCAATGGGACGAGCCACGTTGTAGGTATGGCGAAGTTCAAGAATTTGACCTTCGCACAATTGACCAATTGTTCGTGCCAACAACGCCGCTACCTCAGTACCAAGACCGGCAGCAATTTCAGATGCTTTGGCCAGCAAAAAATCGCCCGCAAGAATTGCTTGCAGGTTTCCCCACTTTGCATTCACGGTGTCTACTCCGCGTCGTGTGGTGGACTCATCCATCACATCGTCGTGGTACAACGATCCGAGATGCACCAATTCACAGGACACACCGCCCCACACTGCATCGTCGGACGCTGGATCGTCGTTACCAACTTGTGACGCAACAATTGTGACCACTGGCCGTAAACGCTTTCCGCCCGCTGAGATTAGATGCGACGCAATTTCAGTGAGGTACGCGTCGGGAGTACGCACGCACTCCAGCAGGGCATCTTCTACCCGCTGGCGGTCTGAATCCATTGTCGGCAACCCGAGCAGCGGAGAAACGGTCACGTTCCTCATGTTAGGGGTCAGCGGGGGTACTCGCTCCCGTACCGATACACTTCACATCAATATCCACCGATTCAAAACGGGGTGGTCCCAATGTTCGAACGCTTCACAGACAGAGCCCGCAGGGTTGTCGTTCTCGCCCAGGAAGAGGCACGTCTCCTCAACCACTCATACATCGGCACAGAGCACATCCTGCTCGGTCTCATTCACGAAGGTGAAGGCGTTGCTGCGAAGGCACTTGAGTCGTTGTCCATTTCTCTTGAAGCCGTTCGTGCTCAAGTAGAAGAAATCATCGGCCAGGGTGGTTCCTCACCGTCTGGACATATTCCATTCACCCCACGCGCCAAGAAAGTTCTCGAGTTGTCGTTGCGCGAAGCGTTACAACTTGGTCACAACTACATCGGCACAGAGCACATCCTCCTTGGTCTCCTCCGTGAAGGTGAAGGCGTTGCTACTCAAGTTCTAGTGAAGTTGGGTGCAGATCTCGGCAAAGTTCGCCAGCAAGTCATTCAGTTGTTGTCTGGCTACCAAGGCCCCGCCGCCAAGGGCGATGCCCCTAGCGGTTCACAGCAGTCCGGTGGTTCGAAAGAAGAAGGTGGAGAAAAAGGTGGAAGCCAAATTCTCGATCAATTTGGTCGCAACCTCACACAGCTTGCACGCGACAAGAAGCTTGACCCCGTCATTGGCCGTCAGCGCGAACTCGAGCGCGTCATGCAAATTCTGTCGCGCCGCACAAAGAACAACCCTGTTCTCATCGGTGAACCAGGTGTTGGTAAGACCGCCGTCGTTGAAGGTCTTGCACAGCGCATCGTCTCTGGAGACATTCCAGAAACTCTTAAAGATAAGCAGCTCTACACACTCGACCTTGGTGCGCTTGTCGCTGGGTCGCGTTACCGCGGTGACTTTGAAGAGCGCCTCAAGAAAGTCTTGAAAGAAATCAAGACTCGTGGCGACATTGTGTTGTTCATCGACGAAATCCACACACTCGTTGGTGCTGGTGCAGCAGAAGGCGCAATCGATGCGGCAAGCATCTTGAAACCAATGCTTGCGCGTGGAGAACTGCAAACAATTGGTGCAACAACAACAGATGAATACCGCAAGCATCTTGAGAAAGATCCTGCGTTAGAGCGTCGCTTCCAACCAGTGAAGGTGGAAGAGCCAACTGTTGCACACACCATTGAGATCTTGAAGGGTGTGCGTGACAAGTACGAAACGCACCACCGCGTCACCATCACAGATCAAGCAATTGTTGCCGCAGCAAACTTGGCAGATCGTTACATATCAGACCGTCACCTTCCAGACAAGGCCATCGACCTTATTGACGAAGCTGGTTCACGTTTGCGTATTAAGCGCATGCAAACACCACCAGATCTGAAAGAACTTGAGACAAAGATTTCTGAAGTTCAAGACGCCAAGAAGAAGGCAATTGAAGAGCAGCGCTTTGAAGATGCAGGTCGTTTGCGCGATCAAGAGCGCCAACTTCTTGAGGAAAAGACTGCAAAAGAGGCCGACATCAAGGCTCAAGGCATCAACCTGTTTGATGAAGTTGATGAAGAAGCAATTGCTGAAGTGCTCAGCATCTGGACAGGCATTCCGGTGTACAAGCTCACCGAAGAAGAGACCCAGAAGCTTCTCAACATGGAAACCGAGTTGCGTAAGCGCTACATCGGTCAAGACGATGCAGTCAAAGCCGTGTCGCAAAGTATTCGTCGTACACGCGCTGGTTTGAAAGACCCGCGCCGTCCAAGCGGATCGTTCATCTTCCTCGGACCAACAGGTGTTGGTAAGACCGAGCTTGCAAAGACACTTGCTGAATTCTTGTTCGGTGACGAGCAAGCACTCATCACACTCGACATGTCTGAGTACATGGAGAAGCACACCGTCAGCCGATTGGTTGGTTCGCCTCCCGGATACGTGGGATACGAAGAAGGCGGCCAGCTCACCGAAGCAGTTCGTCGTAAGCCATTCTCAGTTGTGTTGTTTGACGAAATTGAAAAAGCACACCCGGACGTGTTCAACACGTTGCTTCAAATTCTTGAAGAGGGTCGTCTCACAGATAGCCAGGGTCGCAGTGTTGACTTCCGCAACACCGTGCTCATCATGACATCAAACCTCGGAACGCAAGACTTGCGCAAAGCCAACGTCGGTTTCAACACCGGCGACCAAGCCATGTCATACGCACGTATGAGAGACAAGGTCACCGATGCGCTCAAGGCGCACTTCCGCCCAGAGTTCCTCAACCGTGTTGATGAAACCATCGTGTTCCACGAGCACGGCATGCCAGAGATTCTTCAAATGGTGGATCTCATGACAAAGCGTCTTGCCACTCAACTCGAGTCGCAAGGTCTTGGCATTGAGCTCACACAAGCAGCGAAAGAATTCTTGGCTACTGTGGGCTACGACCCGCAATTGGGTGCTCGCCCACTTCGCCGCGCCATTCAACGCCATGTCGAAGATGCCCTGTCAGAAAAGATTCTCTACAAGCACTTCAATGCTGGCCAAATCATTGTTGTCGACGCAGAAGACGACCCAGAGAATCCTGGCAAGAAGCACATTGTGTTCCGTGCAGTTGAAGGTTTCGTTGCCCCCAGCGAGCCGCCACTCGTTGGCGACACTGACACTGTCGACTAAACAGTCTTTGTGACGTCATTTCCAAAAAAACTCGTACGTCTAGTTGCAGTGGTATGCACTGTCGCGGCGTTGTCTTCGTGTCGCGTTGACCAGTCCATCTCGCTCAATGTAAGGCCCAACGGAACCGGAAATGTGATTGTTATTGTCACTGCGGACAAAGACATTGTCACGAAAGTTCCTTCTCTTGCCCAAGACATTCGAACCGACGACTTAAAGAAGGCCGGTTGGACAATTGATGGGCCCACCAAAACCAAAACTGGTGGGCTCACCATTCAGCTCACGCATGAGTTCAATACGCCAACAGAAGCAACGGCCATTCTGGCTCAGGTCAGCGAATCCCGTGGGCCATTGCACGAACTGGTATTAGCTAGATCTGGGAAAGACACCAACAGCACGTGGACTCTCACCGGTCGCCTTGAAGTAAATGGTGGCCTCAATAGTTTTATTGATGACGCCAGCCTTGAGTTGTTGGATGTATCGCCCTATGCAGCGGAAGTTGCTGAAGCTGGTGTTGATTTAGGCGATGCAGTGGGAATCACATTTGTTGCGTCGCTTCCTGGGGAAATTGACTCCACCACAGGACGTCAAAATAACAAAACAGTGACCTGGCAAATTCCTATGGATGGGTCACGAATAGACGTTGCAACTACATCGACACATGTTGCTGTGGGAACAAGTATCGCACGCGTGGGCCGCACCTTATTGCTGGCATTATTGACGTTGTGGATTGTGGCCACACTCATCTTGTTGTTACTGGTGGCGAACGCTCGTAATCGTCACCCCCGCACACCCCGCTTGTAATGTCGCTCTTGTGGCAAAACTAAAGCTCGTCCATCGTTGCTCTGAATGCGGAGCTTCTTTCCCTAAGTGGTCTGGAAAATGTCTCGCATGTGGTGCGTGGAATTCTCTCGTTGAAGACGTTGAAGGCCCCGAAGATTCTCTCGTCACACTTGCGGCCGGACTTGCACTAGTTCCCCCCGGAGAAGCAACTCCCATTGGTGATGTTGATACAAAGCAAAGCAATCCACTCTCCACGGGAATCGGCGAATTAGACCGAGTGCTTGGTGGCGGACTTGTGCCAGGTTCTGTCACACTGCTTGGAGGTGAACCTGGCATTGGAAAGAGCACGTTGTTACTACAACTCTTGGCCAACACAGCCGGTCCAACGCTGTATGTCACCGCTGAAGAAAGCGCACAACAAGTTCGCCTTCGCGCAGACCGCCTTGGTGCCGTCGGCGAACAGTTGTGGTTGTTACCCGAAATGTCTTTGCCCAACATTGTTGCTGCGATAGACAAAATCAGTCCGTCACTCGTGGTGATTGACTCCATTCAAACTGTTGTAGATCCAGACTTGTCATCTGCACCAGGTTCCGTTGTGCAGGTACGCGGCTGTGCACACCGATTGGTACAAGAAGCAAAACGTCGCAATGTCAGCATTGTCATTGTTGGCCACGTCACTAAGGAAGGCGGACTTGCTGGTCCGCGCGTATTAGAACATGTTGTCGACACTGTGTTGTCATTTGAAGGTGAACGCCATCATGCACTCAGACTTCTTCGTGCAGCAAAACATCGCTTTGGTCCCACCAACGAACTTGGTCTGTTTGAAATGACAGAGAGTGGACTCTCTGGTGTTCCCGATGCCAGTCAATTGTTTCTCACAGACCGTCGCACTGGCGTTCCAGGCTCGGTAGTAGTTCCCACTATTGAAGGTCAACGTCCACTTCTGGTTGAATTACAAACTCTCACTAACCCAGTGAATTCAGCAGTACCAGCTAGACGCAGTGCACAAGGTGTTGACTCGGGTCGACTCTCTATGTTGTTGGCTGTTCTAGAGCGTCGTGCGCGAATCAGTTTGGCTGGTCACGAGGTGTACGCCTCTGTTGTCGGTGGCGTAAAACTTGGAGAGCCCGCCGCAGATCTTGGTCTCTGTCTTGCTCTGGTATCAGCCATTAGTAATGTGCCACTTCCTGCAGATCTAGTTGTGATTGGTGAAGTGGGGCTCGCTGGTGAAGTACGCACTGTCGGTCATCTTGGCCAGCGACTGAATGAAGCTGCACGTTTGGGTTTTACCCAGGCCATTGTTCCCGCTAGCGCACCAGACATCAGCGCCGGAATCTCCATCAAACGTGCCAGCACCCTGAATGAAGCCATCGCTCTCGCGGGCGTCACGCCGCAAAAGTAAGCGGCTATTTCACGCGGGAAAAAACAGGCTGATTCTCATTGGCCCAATTCACCACAAACAGCTCCATCTTGTGTGAACCAGGTGTATGCAAACGAGACATCGGAATGCTGGTGAATTCAGTTGTTTCACCCTTTTTCAAGCCCGCTAATTCAGAAACCACTCCAAAGACAACGCCGTCCATTACCAATAGAGCTTCTTCGGTGTCTGCAAATGCGCGTGATGCTGTCAGCGTTCCTCGAGATCTGGTGACTACAGGTGCAAATGGACCGCTCCCTGCCAACTGATATGTGCTCTGTTCTTTCAACGTCCAACGCAACGATGGCTCAAACGCGTTGGTAGACGGAACAGCTGTCCCCACTAGCGAACCACTCAGACCACCACGATAAATGTCGTCGACATTTCCATCTGCATCAATCCAATTGTCGTAATACTCCACTTGTTTCATTACGTCTGCGAATGACGTTGACATCTCGAAAGTTCCATCGGGCCAAACAATGCGTCGCATGTCGCGTTGTGGACACGAAGTGCGCAAATCTTTCCCATCAGTGACCCAACCAGCATCAATGCCAGTCACCGCAGAGACAGTCGCTAACAAGTCCACCGGAGATGCGGTGCAATCGGACACTACTGGTTCCATTTGATCTGGATATTTAATGAACAATGGAACTCTGTACAGGTCTTCTAGCGTGCCAGGACTTTTCACGTTCACCGTTTCGCGATGCTTTTCGCCCTGTTGAAAAGTAATGCCGTGGTCTGCTGTCACGATAATCATGGTGCGATTCCAATTAGCCGACTTCTTCATTGACGTCAACATGTTTGAAATCACTTTGTCGGTAGCCGCATATTGACTGAGGTGAATCTGTAAGCGATCACGTCGCCCATCAAGCACTTGCACTGATCTCTTGTCTGCAGGTAATTGAAGCGACGCACGCATATCAGGCGCCAACACCCAAGGTCGATGCGGAATTAGTGCATGTACAAAATGCAATGTAGGCCTATCCGAACGTGCAGCACGCTGAACAACACCTTCCACCACTGGTATTTGCGTTTGTGGTCCACCAGCTTGCCATTCAGGAATTGTGGTGTTATTTGCATCTTCCTTTGTCTCTTCAGTGAGAGGAACCGTGGTGGTTGTTCCAGCAGGAACAGTGGTATCAGTTGTTTCTTCAATCGTTTCAATGTTGTCTGCATTACCAAAACCACCCCACCCCTCATCAATAGCAGGCATTTTTTCTCGAAGCCCTTGGGGGAGAATTTTGTGACCCACCACGATGGATGCATCCTTGAGAAATGTGAAAAATGGAGTACGTGGTTTTGTCACCACCACGTCCTGTGGTGCAATGGTGGAGGTTGTCGACGACGCATCACCGCCGGGGTTCGCTATGTGATCTCCCCCACTCACTGAAACTTGCGAGCAAACTTTTCGCGGACACAATGCTGTCACCACTTCATGACCATCCATTGAAATGTGGCCATTCATCAGAGTGAATAGGTTCTTCGGATGATTCGCTAAAACGGGCCCCACACCCGACTTTGGAAATTTTCCCGTCAACATTGCGGGAACCGCATCCGTGGTTGTTTGTGAAGTAGCGAGAACATTTCTGTACCACGTTGATGCCGCACCTAGTTCGGCAAACCCTGGAAACCGCTTCTCGTTTATTTCGCCATTTGATTTCAAAATGGAAAACAATGGCGCTTCATCCAACACAATCCACAACACACTGATTTGATCTTGTGGAGTTCCTGGTCCCGCAATGGACGTAGTCGGCGATTTTTGAATCTCTAGAACCTCAGCATCTGGCGGAACAATGACCGATTGCGCCGACAACGCAAACACGCCAACAACAAGCAACGACACCGGTGACATCATCGTGATCCACGACTTCACCAGCCCCACGCGAACATATGCAAATAACAGCCCGCCCGCCACAGTTGCAGTGAAGAGCGCATCGACAATCCATGGTCCAAAAGAGACGGAACGAAATACAACAGACGTGGCTGCCCACAGCCCGATGAACACCAGCCCATGATGAACATGTGTCTCAATTCGTGGGGCCAGTGCCTGAGCTAACGCATCGATTGCAGCAAAGACCAGTGGGGGCACCACCAAAACGAACAGTGCGAACCACACCACAATTGCGCCCTCGTAATTCGCCGTAGCGAACACCGCCACATTTTCCGCATACAACTGCAACAGTGGCTGGGCAATAGCCACCGTGAGGAGCGCCACATAGATGGCAGTTCTGCGCGCCAGGAGGGGGAAACTCACCCCCATAACCCTACGGTCGGTGCCGCCAGTTAGAGTGTCTAACATGATGACTCCAGGGGAAGTTTCTGAACGGGCGGTTGCGTTTGCCCCAGGCGTTGCGCTTGCAGGCGTTGCCGTCGCGTGTGGGTTCGGCATTCACGAGGTGTTCTCAGAACTTTCTCCCCTTACGGCCTCATTAGTGATTGGTGTTGTTCTCGGAAACCTGGGCGTTCTCCCCACTGTCACAGATGCCGGATTGAAGTTTGCAGGACGCCACCTTCTGCGCGTCGGAATTGTTCTCCTAGGTCTCCAATTGTCGCTTCGAGAGGTTGCCAACCTAGGAGGCAAAGGATTCCTAGCGGTCATTGCCGTTGTTGTCGTGACATTTTTGGGAACCCAACTCATCGCACGATGGCTCGGGCTCACTCCAGGTCTGGGTCTCCTCACCGCAACTGGTTTTTCCATCTGTGGTGTCTCCGCAGTCAGCGCCATGACTGGAGCAGTTGACGGTGACGAAGAAGATGCAACCTATGCCATTGCTCTCGTCACTCTTTTCGGATCCATCAGCATTTTTGTTTTGCCAATGATTGGTCATCTCTTTGGTATGGGCAATGTGCGGTTCGGTCTATGGGGCGGTTCAGCAGTTCATGACGTTGCACAAGTGGTTGCAACAGCTACCGCATATTCACAGGATTCACTGAGCGGTGCGGTGATTGTGAAACTCACCCGCGTTCTACTTTTGGCCCCGCTTGTTGCGTTCTTCGCATACAACCACCGCAAGAAAAATATTGATGCGTCCGGTCAGTCCAACAAACAACGTGTGTCTCCACTTCCATTGTTCATTGTGTTGTTCATTGGAATGGTCTGCTTACGTTCAACAGATCTTCTCTCTAGCGATGCACTCTCTACGTCAAAGAACATTGAAAAAGTTCTTCTCGCACTTGCCTTGGTGGGGCTTGGGTCCGGAGTCAACTTTGCAAAATTGCGGGTGCTGGGCTCTCGACCCATCATTCTCGGCGTTCTTTCTTGGGTACTCGTGATGGGAACGTCACTTCTCACAATTCGCCTTATCCCGCTCGACTTCTAAACAAAGGAACAGAACATGATTGAAATGAATTGGTTTCTTCCCACAGGTGGAGATTCACGCGACGTTTTGCCAGATGAAACATCGGTCAACCGTGCGCCAAGCCATGACTATTTGGCGCAGATTGCTACTGCATGTGAGACGCTGGGCTTTGAAGCTCTACTCACACCATGTGGCACTGGTTGCGAAGATGCATGGCTAGCAACGTCGTCCATCATTCCCCTCACATCACGAATCAAATTTCTTGTTGCTTTTCGCCCGGCTCTCTTAACCCCAACATTGGCTGCACAAATGGCAAGCACTATGCAGCGCATGTCAAATGGTCGTTGTCTTGTGAACATTGTGACGGGCGCAGAACAAGCCGAACTACTTCGCTTCGGCGTTTCTGAAGACAAAGAAACCCGCTACGAACGAACAGGTGAGTTTGTACAGGTGATGCGTGGCGCATGGAGTGGTGAACCCTTCACGTACAAGGGCAAGTTCTTTGAAGTGGAGAACGCCATGACCCGCGAAGTTCCACACCCAGTTCCACCTATTTACTTCGGTGGTGCAAGTGATGCCGCAGAGAACGTGGCGGCAGAGAATGTGGATTTGTACTTGTCGTGGGGTGAGACTCCAGAAGCCATCAAAGAGCGTCACGAGCGCGTGGCAGCAAAGGCCGCAGCACATAGTCGCACAATGCGTTTCGGTATCCGCTTCCACACCATTGCTCGACCCACCAGTGAAGAAGCATGGGCCGTTGCCAATGGAATTCTGTCGTCCATGTCACCAGATGCAATGGCGACGGCTCGCGAGGACTTCCTCAAGACTCAATCTGTTGGGCAGCGTCGCCAATTTGAGTTACACGGCGGTGATCTAGACAAACTTGAGATTCACCCCAACGTCTGGGCTGGTATTGGTTTGGTGCGTGGAGGCGTTGGAACAGCACTTGTCGGAAGTTATGAAGAAGTAGCAGACCGCATTGTCGAATATCACAATCTTGGAATTGATGCCTTCATCATGTCGGGTTACCCACATCTTGAAGAGGCGTATTGGTTTGGCGAAGGCGTCATGCCTATTCTGCGCGAACGTGGATACTTGCCACCACTTGAAGGTGGCCCCACAAAGGTGTTCTCCTTCCGATGAAAAAGATTGGGCTTCTACTTGTTGGTCATATAGACGCCGGCAGTCTGCACGTTGGTGGTGATTATCCGGAGTTGTATGGAGAACTTCTTGCCCCACTTGGAATTCAGCTCACCACCTACCGATGCGATGAAGGCCAGATGCCAACCTCTGTGAATGAACAGGATGGTTGGATGTGTTCCCCAAGTCGCATGAGTGTGTATGACGATGTCTCATGGTTGCGTGATGTTGAACAGTTGCTTCGCGACATGGTTACCACAGAAACTCCGTATGTTGGAATTTGTTTCGGTCATCAATTAATGGCGCAGGCACTTGGTGCAACGGTGAAGAGAGCCGACTATGGCTGGGGAATTGGAGCTAAGCAATACGAAATTGTTGCTCCACAATCATGGATGGATTCCACTGACAACATTGTTCTGGCGGCCAGTCATCAAGACCAGGTGCAAGAACTTCCTTCTGATGCGCAACTGTTAGCCCGAGCAGATTATTGCCCGATCGGCGGAATGTTGATTGGTGAGCGTGCCTGGACATTGCAAGTGCACCCCGAGTTCTCCCCTGCACTCGCAGACAGCTTGCTTGCAACAAGACTCCAGCTCTTTGGTGAAGAGAAAGTGGAAGCCGCACGTGCGACATTGAGTCAGCCATTGCACCAACATCGCATTGCAGGGTGGATTTCTCGCTTCTTTGAACAGGCGTAACTCATGACAGATCTCCGTCAACGTTTGAATCGCGCCATCGTTATTGATATGGCTGCAATCGTTGCTGATTCTGAAGGGATCGATGCTGTTTCGTTGCAACGCATTGCAAACGATGCCGGAGTAAAGCAACCTGCCCTCTATCGACATGTCACTGGCATTGAAGAACTGTGGAAACTGCTCGCCATTCGCGCACGTCAGATGCTGGCTGAACAATTACGCGCTGCGACAGTGGGCGTCTCTCGCCGAGAGTCAGTGACAGCAGTTGCCGTGTCATGGCGCCGGTTTGTTCACGAACATCCTGGAATTTATTCAGCAACCGACCGTGTTCCTTCTACTGGAGACCCCGAGATAGAGAAGTCACTTCAAGAGGTCATTACCGCGCTCGTTGACTCTCTTCGGGGATATTCGCTCACAGAGTCCCACCGTGCACACTGCGCCCGTAGCCTCCGCAGTGCTCTCCACGGATTTTGTGTTCTGGAAAAAGACCTTGGCCACCCTGAGCCATACGCCATTGACGAAAGTCTCGACAATCTTGTTGAACTTCTCTGTCGTGGAGTGGAAGCACTCGAGGGCGCGCCGCCTGCGCTACACAGCCTCTGACTTCTCCGTTACGGTACTACCCATGCATTTTCGCCGTTGGGTTTCGTCGCTGTTCGCAGTGTCCGTTCTCATTTCATGTTCTAGTGGCGGATCAGATAACTCCTCATCGACTAGTGCCCGCACCGCAGAATCATCTGGCATGGTTTCATCAACCCACGGCTTTCCGTTCGCAAACTTTGGTGCCGCAAATACCGCCGAGTACATGGACGGCGAAGATTTACGTGCAATGTTTGGAGATGGCGTATGTTCAAATGGAACGTCAACGCCGTGCACACCAACCAGCGAAGCTGCTGCGTGGGCACAAATGGTGAATCAAAGTCGACAAGCGGGTCACTGCGAAGGAATGGTGGTACAAGCCATCAATCGGTTTACGACGAAAGCTACCCCGTTGACCTCGAAGCTCTCCAACGAAGCCGATACAACGCATGCAATCATCCGAGCGTTTGCCACGCAGTTCTTTCCAAAGGTGAAAGACGAATCGAATAAGTGGGCAAAAAAATCGCTCAGCGACATTGTGTCAGCACTTCAAGAGTCGTTCGCCAAGAAGAACATCACCTACACCATGGGTCTCTACAGCGACGTGGGTGGACATGCGGTTCTTCCACTCTCCATTGAATACCCAACTGAATCAACGGCAAAAGTGTTCATCTACGACACAAACTGGCCCGGCGAAGACCGATACGTCTCATTTGATCTAGATGCGCAGACTTGGGAGTTTTCTTTCTCGGGCCAAGACCCTGCAAACGACCCTGCAGTGTGGAAAGGCGGTAAAGGCAATATTGATTTGGCATCAATGGAAAGCCGCCTCACCACCGATGCCCCATTTGAGACAGGAAATAACGGCGTTCTTGGAAACTTCCTTGTCATTAGGTCAGCTTCTTTGGACTGGAGCATTACCACAGCAGATGGAATTGTTTCGCCAACTGCAACAACCGACACGTCATCCGTTCGTCCACTTCGTTCAGCTAGTTCACAGTCCATTCCAGAGTATGTGGTGTACACAGATTCCGTAGATATCACGCTGACACTTCCAAGCGAATCCTCTGTCTATGCCATTAGTTCAAACAAGATTGTGTCGATTCTCAGTAATGGCTCAGATGAGGAAATTGCAATTGCGCAGGGTTCAGTTGAACTTCCCAAATCAGCTGAAGTATCGGTGGCATCGGACAATCTGGCCACCACAGTGAGAGGCGGTGCTGCAACTGTCTCAATTGAGCCAACATCGTTGTCAGTTGCTGCAACGGGATTACCGAAGCCAATATTGGTCAACGAAACAAAACCTCAAGTCACAGTTTCCATCACATCAAGTGGGGCAACCGCTGCAACCGGATCGGCCATTACGAAGCCGTTCCCGTCGTTGCCTACATCGCTTATTCCACCAGATACGAAGAGTGGACTACCTCCACAAGATGTTCGAACATTGAGTGCTGCCCTAGAAACGTCCACGACATCAACAAGCTCAACAGTTGCTTCGTCTACCTCAGTTGCATCGAATACTTCATCATCAAACACAACAACGACATCCACAACAACAACCGTTGCTCAGAACATTGTTGCGCTGCAGAACATATCAAATCAATTCACTGCAACCAACGGACAACAACTTCCCACATTGTCTTTCAGGTTGATTAACGCATCAAATCAGTGGGCATCTACGGCATCTGGTACATGCACCATGGTTCTACTGCCTGAGTTTGATAATGGATCACTAAACGGTGCATCACTGAGTGGTGGAACCAGTGCAACAGCAACTGGAAATGGCATTTGTTCATTTTCCACATTGGTGGTCAACGGGATGCCGGGCACGAAGTATCGACTGCGCGCAAATCTCACTGGAAGTGGCGCAAACACAACTCTGACTGCATTTACCTTGAACTAACTGCGATACTCATCAATTTTGTTGGTACGCCACGTCACTGAAAATGCCACAACACCAAATGTGATTGCGCAAAGTGCATTTATAACTAGCGGTGTGAACGATTGCGGCAAAACATAATCGCGAACAATATTCACTACGGGTAACGCAACTACTCCGAGTGCCGCAGAAAGAAAGATGTTCTTATCAATCACTTTGTCAGCACCGCCATCTTCATGAAACTCATAGTTGTGCCATAAACCCTCAACGCCTGGTACTACGCGATGATCCGCTTTTTTCTTTCGGGCAATCAATCTCCCGCCAACTAACGCCCCGCTCGCTAGCGGCCAACTCCACCAACCTGTACTGCCATTCCATTCGCAGGCTCGACCATCGCCATCACCGTCTAACCCATAGATGTCGCCTTGGTGCTTTTCAAACTCAAATTGAGCGCGCTCACGCGATCCGAAATCTGGACAATTTAAGTCTCCACTTGATGCCAACGCCACATCTGGCATAGTGAATGCTGCGAAGGCTACGACCATCAAAAGTGCTCTCGCGTAGCGAGTTAAAAGACGACACATGTCACCATTCTTATCTTTTCCACTTCCCTCTACGATGACCGCATGAACAAGAAATTGAAGTCTGTCGTCGCACTGGCTGGTGTAGCCGTTGTACTTCTTATTGCAGGGCCCTGGATCTACATCAATTTCGTCAAGGACGATGCACCCTCTGCTCTTAAGATCAGTGACTCAACACTGGCAACAGATTCAACCGTTCCCAATATCTCAGACGCTACTGGGTCATGGTCTGTGACCGCCGATAGCGCATCGATTGTGGGATATCGAGTGAAAGAGATTTTGTTTGGTCAATCGACTGAAGGTGTGGGACGGACGAAATCAGTAACTGGAGTTCTATCAATTGCTAATAATTCGGTCACGGCAGCTTCATTCTCCGTAGAGATGGCAACCATCATGAGTGATGCCGCGAAACGTGATGCGCAATTCAATGGACGCATCATGGACGTTGCCAGTTTTCCCACAGCAACATTCACACTCACCGCTCCTATCTCCCTACCAGCTAATGCAACATCGGGTGATGTCATCTCAGCTGAAGCAACAGGAAATCTCACATTGCGTGGAACCACAAAATCAGTCACATTCCCAATTGAGGCACAGCTCAGTGGGTCAACATTTACTGTTGTGGGATTCATCAATATTGTTTTTTCAGAATGGAACATCCCACAGCCAGGAATTCCAGGCATCACAGTTGACCCGAATGGTCTCTTAGAGTTTTCTCTTCAGTTTTCTCGTAACAACTAGAGTGCCGCCAATCAAGACAAGAAACGCCACTACAACTAGCCACGAGTTGTTTGTGTCTGACTGATCCGAATTATCAATAACAATCGGCTCATCCACTTCAGGAATCGTAGTGGTGGTAGTAGTTGACGTTGTTGTGGTTGTTGTAGTTGTAGTTGTCGTAGTCGTTGCAGTCGTGGTGCTTGTCTGCGTTGACGGCTTCTGTTCCGCCACTGTTACAGGCACTGTGGATGTTGTTGACGTAGTAGTTGTTGGAACGGCCACTGGAGTCCACTGCGCATACAACGTGACAGGTCTAGCTGGCATGGTGAAAGATGCATTGGCGTCATACGAGGTGCCAGACCCGTCTTGCGCCGTGTTCCAACGAACAAAGGTAAAGCTGGGCTTGGTAACTGGCGATGTAGACACAGTCACTGTTGATGAGAATTGGATGTTCTGCGATGTGGGTAGAGATCCAGAACCACCGTTTGCGTCGTATGTCAGTAAGTACGAATTGATGGACCAACGCGCAAATAATGTCATACTTGTCGCTGGCATGGTGAGTGTGGCACCAGGACTATGTGTGGCCTGAGTGGAGTCTTCCCAACTCACGAAGGTGTGTCCTTCGCGCTGTGGTACCTCGCTTGGCAAAGTGACTGATGTTCCTGTGGCGCCAAAACGAACAGCGGGCGCACTTGCTCCACCGACTGCATCAAAAATCACGGCATTCACGTTTCGTGTCCATTCGGCATACAGCGTGACGCTGCCGGCGCCGAAGGTATACGAACCGCCAGGAGCAAACTGTGTACCAGTTCCGTCTGCTGCAGTATTCCAACCGACAAATGACCAACCTGCGCGTGTAAGCGACGGCGTGGAAATAGTGACTGAAGCGGAATAATTCGCGGTCTGCGTGACAGGAGCAGTACCTGTTCCACCGTTCGCGTCGTATGCCAATGAATACGAATTCACGTTCCACTGTGCATAGAAGAAAATGTCCGATGCGGGCATCGTGAACGACGACGGCGAGAACGCTGTGCCATTCCATGCATAAGACGTGCCGGAACCGTTTGCTGCGGTGTTCCAACCGGTGAATGTGTACCCAGTGCGTGTTGGAACTGTTGTGGTGAAAGAAACCGACTGATTGGTTGATGCAACTGTTGCAGCGGGTCCACCGTTTCCGCCGTTCATGACGTAGTAAACATCGTTAATGTCGGCCACCCACACTGCATACAGCGTGGTGTTCTGCGCAGGTACCGGGAACGATCCGCCAGCTGCGTAATTGGTTCCTGCACCATTAGCCAATGTTCCCCAACCCAAGAAGGTGTACCCGGAATAGGTAGGCGCTACGGATGACAGTGTGATGTTCGACAAATATGATCCGCTTGATGATGCAGGCGCACCAGTACCGCCATTTGCGTTATAGATCACTTGATATGTAGTGGGCGTCCATTGGGCAAACAACGAAAGATGCGTGGTCGGCATCGTGAACACTTGGCCGGACGCATACATAGTTCCAGAGCCATTCGCTGCTGTATTCCAACCAGTGAACGTGTAGCCCGAACGCGTCGGCACAGTTGACGACAAAGTCGTTGAAGAATCAGTAGTTGCAACAGAGTTCGCTGGTGCACCACTTCCACCATTGGCGTTGTACGCAATATTGTTGGCGTTAGCTGCCCACTGCGCATACAACGTCACAGCATTAGCAGGCATGGTGAATGTTGCACTGGAGAGATAGTGCGTTCCGCCTCCGTTGCGTGCAGTATTCCATGACACCAATGTGTATCCAGCGCGCGTTGGAATAGATACCGACACTGTGAATGTTGCATCGGTCTGAGCACTGGAAGATGCTGGTGGAGCGGCGCCACCGTTTGCGTCGTAGGTGACTGAATACGTGTTGGCAAGCCACACTGCATATAACGTCACGTTCGAAGCGCCCATTGTGAACGTGGCTCCCGATGAGTAGTCCGTACCGGAACCATTGGCCGCTGTATTCCAGCGCAAGAAGGTATAACCAGTTCTTGTTGGGAGCGAAGCAGACACAGTGGCTGTTGCATCGGTAGCTACTAAGGCAACAGAGGGTGCTCCGGTGCCACCATTGGCGTTGTAAGTAACCGTCTGCACCGTGGCAGTCCATTGCGCATACAGCGAGATGTTGTTCGCCGGCATCGTGACAGCGGCACTTGCAAGATAGGACGTTCCAGAACCATTCGCTGCTGTATTCCAACCAGAGAACGTGTAACCCGTCCGCGTGGGCACAGTTGCCGACACCGTGGTGGATGCACCGAATTGAATTCCAGATGCTGTCACCGGAGCACCAGTACCGCCATTTGCGTCATATGCAATTGAGTAGGTGTTCACAACCCACTTGGCGTACAAAGTAGCGTTGGTAGTGACGAGCAAAGAACTACTTGCGGAATAGTCATTTCCAG
>JBMTEX010000010.1:0-32670 GCA_049433485.1 Ilumatobacteraceae bacterium
GCCATGGAAGAAGGCAAGAACAACGACTCCACCGAGTCGAAGTAACTGTCGTTTTGCAGTTTCTGTTTTAAGCGTGTAGGCCGCGACGGCGCTTCAAAATGCGGCGACGCTCGCGTTCGGAGCATCCGCCCCACACGCCATGCTCAATGCGCTCTTCCAGTGCGTATTCCAAACACTTGTCGGCGACAGGGCATCCTTTGCAAATTGCTCGGGCCCTGTCCACGCCGACGCCGTCGGATGGGAAGAACGTTGATGGCGGGTAGTTGCGGCAATTGCCGTCTGCCATCCAAGCAGTGGGTGAATCGTCGAACGGAACCTGCTTCGCTGGAACCGGTGTGACGTGAAGTTGTGAACTCATGGCTCTCCTCGCTGTGATCCCTGGTTGGTTTCACTCTCGGTCGGTGTCTGTGTGACGCCGAGTCATGACGGGAAGTTCCCGCAATCTCAGTCAAGCACGAATTTTCCGTTCGCGTCCCGCAGAAAAGTAAAGGTTTGTCAAAAATCCTGCTTATCCACAGGGGTGAGAAAAATAACCAATGAAAACAGGCCTAAATCGCGCAAAAACTGAACCGATTTTTGCCCGATAGACTCCTGTCACACTGATTTTTTGATACTTGTCGTGTGCAAGTCTCAGCCATTTTGGAGGCACCATGTCCGACATTCAGACTCACGAAGCCCCGAAGGCTCACGCACGCATTGTGTATCTCGGCGCCATTTCCCCACATTGGGAGGTCTACGGCGATTACGGCGACCAGGCACTGGTGGAAGAGTTCCGTGCGCGAGTGCTCGCACGTTTGGTCTTGTTGCCACGTGACGACCCGCAATTCCGCCGCAACATGGCTCGCATCGTTCGCGACGCCGAGCGCGAGCTCATCTCCATTGAATGGGACATGGGCGATCCAAATTACGAGATTTAACCAGTCCTCATAACGGATTCAGAATGCCACTCCGAAAGGGGTGGCATTTTCTGTTTACCTTCCGTTCACCTAAGAAATTCTTTCTGTTTACCTTCCGTTACCTACCGTTTGGGGTATCCGAACAACCCGAGTTCGGCCAGCCGGAGGAAATTCCATGACACGTCGTTTCAATCAGTCCCGCTACGTCATCGCTGCCGCAAGTGCCGCACTCGTTCTTGCTTCATGTGGAGGTGGTGGCTCGACATCATCGAGCGATCTCACTGGCAACATTCTCATTGATGGGTCCAGCACTGTGGCTCCACTTATGACATTGCTTGCAGAGGATTTCCAGAGTGAGAACGGTGGCGTGCGAGTCACTGTTGGTACGTCAGGAACTGGCGGCGGATTTGAAAAATTCTGCGCTGGCGAGACTGATCTTGCAAATGCATCACGCGAAATCAAAGAATCTGAAATTGAAGCTTGTAAGGCCGCAGGAATTGAATTCCTTGAAGTGATCATTGCAAATGATGCATTGTCGGTTGTTGTTAACAAAGACAATGATTGGGCAAAGTGCCTCACTATTGATCAATTGAAGAAAATGTGGGAGCCGGCAGCAGAAGGCAAGATTTCCAACTGGAATCAGGTTGACTCTTCATTCCCAAGTGAAGCTTTGAATCTTTTTGGTGCGGGCACAGACTCTGGAACGTTTGACTACTTCACGAAGGAAATCAACGGTGAAGAAGGTGCAAGTCGTACCGATTACAACCCAAGCGAAGACGACAACGTCACAGTAAAGGGCGTTGCGGGGGACAATGGTGCGCTTGGCTACTTTGGTTTTTCCTACCTAGAAGAGAACGCAACAAAGGTGAAGGCCGTTGCAATTGATGGTGGAAAGGGATGTGTTTCACCGTCGCTTGAGCATGTGCAAGACGGTACCTATACACCACTGGCGCGTCCTTTGTACACGTACGTGAGTTTGAAGTCTGCGCAACGTCCTGAGGTGAAGGCGTTCTTTGAATTCGTTGAAGAAAACCTAGATTCCTTGACTGAAGAGGCTTTGTTCATTCCATTGAATGAATCACAGAAGGCTATTGAACTCAAGAATCTCGACGCCATCGCTGGCGCATAAGAAGACCTTTTCTTCATGACACAGGTAGTGAATCTTCAACCTACAGTTGGTGCTCGTCGCCGGCTGTTGGTGGAACGCTTCATCAAGATTGTTTTGGCTGCGATGGCTGGAGTCACCGTGGTGACGTCGGTCCTCATTGTTGTTGCATTGGTCCGCCCAGCCATTTCATTCTTCCAAGAAGTCTCGTTCTCAGAATTCATTGGCGGAGTCGACTGGAAACCATTGTTTAAGCCACCGCACTTTGGTGTGTGGTCAATTTTTGTTGGTTCGTTGTGGGTTGCAGCTATTGCTTTGTCGGTAGCCATCCCACTCGGTCTTGGTGCTGCCTTCTTCCTGAGTGAATACGCCACACCGCGCGTTCGTTCGGTAGTCAAGCCCATCTTGGAAGTGTTAGCTGGAATCCCCACAGTTGTGTTTGGCTTTTTTGCGTTGAACTTTGTGAATCCGAACTTGGTTGCAAAATTGTGGCCAGTTGGTGACGTAGGCACATACAGCGTTCTCGCAGCAGGCTTGGTCACAGGAATCATGATTCTGCCCACCGTTGCTTCGCTTGCCGAAGATGCAATGGTCTCAGTGCCAGATGCCTTACGCCATGGTGCTTACGCGCTTGGTTCAAATCGTCGCGAAGTTTCAACATCGGTTGTATTCCCCGCGGCATTATCTGGAATCGTCGCAGCCATCGTGCTCGCTGCATCGCGCGCCATTGGTGAGACAACCATCGCAGTTCTGGCAGCAGGAAGCAAAGCACAACTTTCTGCTAATCCTGGCGAAGAAGGTCAAACGATGGCCGGTTTTATTGGATTTGCAGGAATCGGCGATCAAGCCACCGGAAGTACTGGTTATCAATCTATTTTCGCAGTTGGAGCCCTCCTTTTCTTGGTGACGTTGGTTCTCAACATTGCAAGTATTCGCATCGTGCGTCGATTCCGCGAGGTGTACGAATGACGGCAGTAAGTCATCTTCGTGCAGAGAAGACTCCTTCACGTTCAGCGAAAGATTTGATCTTTCGCATCTTCATGTTTGCTGGAATTGGAATAGCGCTTGGTTCCCTTGCAACGCTTCTCGCCAACGTCGTCGTTGAAGGCGCTCCGCGTTTGTCTGTGGATCTAATTCAGAACATGCCATCGGCACGGCCCCTTCGTGCTGGTATTCAGTCCGCTATTTTTGGCTCGCTATGGGTGGTAATTACCACTGCCATCATCAGCCTTCCCACTGGTATTGGCGCAGCAATCTATTTGGAAGAATTTGCACGACGCGACCGTTGGTACAACAGGCTCATCGAGTTAAACGTTCAGAACCTTGCTGCGGTTCCTTCGGTGGTTTTTGGCATTTTGGGCCTCGCATTTATTAAGCGGGGTCCGCTTGGCCTTGGTTCAACAGTCCTCACAGCGGCATTGGTGCTTTCCATGTTGGTGTTGCCAACGGTAGTCATCGTGTCTCGCGAGGCAATTCGTGCTGTCCCAGACAGTTTTAGGCAAGGATCGTTGGCTCTTGGTGCTACGCAGTGGGAGACCGTGCGCCACCAAGTTCTTCCAAATGCAATGCCGGGAATTCTGACCGGAACCATTCTGTCGGTATCCCGTGCTCTTGGTGAATCCGCCCCGTTGTTGATGCTTGGTGCACTCACGTTTATTACGTTCAATCCAACAGGCCTCGATAGCCAGTACACGGTTCTGCCTATTCAAATCTTCAGCTACATCAGTAGTGCGAAACAAGAATTCAAACCATTGGCAGCAGCGTCAATTGTTGCACTTCTTATTGTTCTTCTTGCTCTCAATGCAGCAGCAATTTTTCTTCGAAATAAATTTCAAAAGCGGTGGTGATGATGGAAACACAAAACATCGAACAAATAGACCCGAGCGAGACTAAGTCTTCAGACAACATTGTTCTGACAGCTCAAGACCTTTCGGTCTTCTATGGTGACTTTCGTGCAGTCCGTGATGTGAATCTCGAGATTCGACGTGGCGAGATCACGGCATTTATCGGGCCATCGGGTTGCGGAAAATCAACAGTGCTGCGTTGCTTTAATCGAATGAACGACTTGATCCCAGGTGCGCGCGTTGAGGGATCGGTGGAGTATCACGGCATTGACTTGTACGGTAATGAAGCGGATGCTGGAGAAGTTCGGCGCCGTATTGGAATGGTGTTTCAACGTCCTAACCCTTTCCCAAAGAGCATTTACGACAACGTTGCCTATGGTCCACGAGTCAATGGCGTTCGTAAGAAATCCGAACTGGACGCCATTGTGGAGAAGTCGCTGGTGGGCGCCGCTTTGTGGGATGAAGTAAAAGATCGTCTGGATGCGTCTGCCATGGGTATCTCTGGTGGTCAACAACAGCGACTCTGCATTGCACGGTCCATTGCCATTGAGCCCGAAGTTCTCCTGATGGATGAGCCCTGTTCAGCCCTCGATCCCATTGCAACGGCTCGTATTGAGGACCTCATGCAGGAAATCAAGCAGCAGTACACCATCGTGATTGTCACGCACAATATGCAGCAGGCCGGACGCGTGTCGGACAGCACGGGGTTCTTTACCACTGAAGTAAATTCTGAAAGTGACCGTCGAACTGGTGTTTTGGTGGAGTTCAATAGCACTCAGAAGATTTTCTCTCGGCCAGACGACAGTCGCACCGAGGCATACATCACTGGAAGGTTTGGCTGATGGACGAACTACGTAAAGGCTTTCATCACGAATTAGATGAAGTACGCACCGATCTTGTTCGGCTTGCGGCGGCTGTGATTGAAGCAATTCCCCGCGCAACCGCGATCTTGCTGAATCAAGACCTCGATGGTGCAAATGCACTTATTCGTCACGACGATGAAATCGACGCACTGTCAATTGAGCTTGAGGAGCGTTGTTATCAATTGCTGGCACTTCAGGCCCCCGTGGCTGGAGATTTACGACAGTTGGTGGCAATCGTGAAGATGGTGGCAGACATCGAACGTTCCGCAGACCTAACAGTAAATATCTGTAAAGCAGCTCGAAAGATTTACGGACACGAATTAGATCCACGGATGCGTGGACTCATCAGTCGTATGAGTGAGCAGGCTCAGCAATTGTTTTCTGCTGCCTTGGAATCCTTTGAAGAAAATGATGCAGCAAAGGCAGCCGCAATTGATGACATGGACTCTTTCCTCGATGGCTTGCAGCGTGAATTTGTGCGAACCATTTTTGAGAGCCATGCGGATACCAAGATTGACCTTCAAGTGGCTATTCAAATGGCCATGGTTGCTCGCTTCTACGAGCGAATTGGTGATCACGCAGTGAACATTGGTGAACGAGTGCAATATGTTGTGACTGGATGGTTGCCGGAACACAAAGGTGCAGAACGCTTCAAGTCTGGTCGAGACGACACAGGCGAATACCCAACCATCACTCCGCGTCCCTAGCGAACGAATCTCTGGCCACTCAGCACTGTGAATAGCTTTCTCATCGTTCTCGCAGCCATTGGTTGGGGTCTTGCGGCTAATGCCTTACGAGTGGCGTCTCGAGAGCGAAAGAAGAGTTCGCTCCTTGAGTTACAACCACGTGTGGGGGAGCAGGCTCCCTCACTACCGGTGGATGCAATTCTCGACTCATTGCCACTTGGTGTGGTTGTTGTCGATGCATCTGGTCGCGAGCAGTTTCGAAATGCCGCAGCATGTGATTCATCTGTTGCTCGTCATGAAGTTGTATTGATTGATGCTGTTATCGAGCGGTTGTCGCGAGTAGCGGTGGCTGGTGTTCCAGCCACTGAACAAATGGAACTAGTTGGCCCACCTGTTCGCGTGCTGGTGGTGAGCGCACTTCCATCAACAAGTAATGGAGCTGTGATCACGGTGGAAGACATCACTGAACGCTGGCGTCTTGATCACGTGCGCACAGACTTTGTCGCCAACGTCAGCCATGAGTTGAAGACCCCGGTAGGAGCTATCTCAGTACTAGCCGAAATCCTCGAGGGAGAAATTGAGGACGAGGCAGCCAAGAATTTGGTTCGTCGCATGGTGATGGAAAGCCATCGTATGGCCAGCACAATTGACGACCTTCTCGAACTGTCACGTATTCAGTTGGGTGGAGAAATGACATTTACTCCGGTTGATGTGAATGCGGTAGTGGCTGAAGCCATAGAGCGGTCGCGTCCGCTGTCTCTCAAGAACCATGTGACATTGAAATGCGAATCCTCCGATAGTGATTCCACGATTTCAGGTGATCGTTTCCAAATACTTTCTGCAGTGGGAAACCTGGTGGATAACGCAATCAAGTACAGCAACGACGGCGGCGAAGTCACTATCGTTGTGAAGCCAGACAATGACGAAGTGGTGATTGAAGTTGTTGACCGCGGCATTGGAATTCCAGTTGCAAGCCTCGACAGAATTTTTGAGCGCTTTTATCGAGTGGACCGAGCCCGGAGCCGAGATACGGGTGGCACGGGTCTCGGGCTTTCCATCGTTCGGCACGTTGTTACCAATCATGGCGGTGAGGTAAACGTCAGGTCACGAGAAGGTGAAGGATCAACGTTTTCGCTGTCTTTGCCACGGAAACGGGGGCAATCAAACGGCACGATAGTCACTAATGATGAACGAGCAGTTGATAATGGCTAGCCCAACAATATTGGTAGTCGAAGACGAGGAGTCTTTTGTGGAGGCCCTCAAGGTAGGGCTGAAGCGTGAAGGCTTCAGGGTGGAAGTAGCTCGCGATGGTGTGCAGGCCCTCGAGATGTTCGACATCGTGAAACCAGACGTCATTTTGTTGGACATCATGCTTCCTCGAATGTCAGGTATTGATGTGTGTCGTCAACTTCGCAAGAAAACATTGACTCCCATCATCATGGTCACTGCAAAGGGTGCCGAAATTGACACTGTTGTTGGTTTGGAAGTTGGCGCAGATGATTATGTGACCAAGCCATACCGAATGCGAGAACTCACAGCGCGAATTCGTGCCGTGATGAGACGAGTTTCATCCGACCGAACAGATCGCGGCGGAGAATTGTCGTCTGGTTCTCTACAAGTGGGAGACGTTGCCTTGGATCCCGATGAACATAATGTGGTGATTCGTGGCGAAACCCACAAGTTGCCGTTGAAAGAATTTGAACTGCTTCACATTCTTCTAGCGAACGCTGGCCGGGTGTTGCCGCGAGATGTATTGATTGACCGTGTGTGGGGCAGTGATTATGTCGGAGACACCAAGACTTTGGATGTGCACATCAAGCGTCTTCGAACCAAGGTAGAAGATGATCCGGGTGAGCCAACCAGAATCATCACCATCCGTGGACTCGGATACAAATACGAGAAGTCGCGGTAGGCGTAGTATCACTTCGTGGCTACGCGGAAGAATGGATCAACAACTCCACGGCCTGGATTGCCTCCGCCAACACCTATCCGTCGTTTAGGACGGGTTCACTCTCTCATGGTGGCTGGCGAAGCTGCCATGACAATTGCGCTGGCTGACTCGCTATTTCTCTCTGTGTCGCCAGATGCGGCGCGAGGGAAAGTCATCTTGTTCTTAGCGGTGAGTATGGCTCCATTCGTTGTTGTTGCGCCTTTCGTTGGCCCCATGATTGACCGAATTCGTGGCGGTCAACGATTGGTGGTCATTGCGGTTGGTGTACTGCGGGCATTGGTGCTCGTTGGGATGACTCAATCGCTTGATTCGTTCACCCTGTTTCCATTGGCGTTTTCAGCTTTGATACTTGCCAAGACGTACGCAATTTCAAAGTCGGCCATTGTCCCCACCATCATCAATGATGATGATGAATTTGTGGCTGCAAACAGCAAGCTTGGTCAGATAGCTGGAATTACTGGGTTTGTTGTTGCTGTTCCCGCCGGACTGCTGCAACTAATAGATGCACGATTGTGTCTAGGTTTGGGCGTCATTGCGTACTTGTTCGCCTCGTTGAACGCTTATCGTCTACCCAAAACCGTGATTGCGGAGAAACCCGCAGAACGTCTCGAAATAGAGGAATTGCACTCGCCCGATGTTTTGCGTGCTGCATTGGCCATGAGGGTGTTGCGCGGAACTGTTGGGTTCAACTTCTTCCACCTTGCGTTCTGGCTGCGAAATGAAACCGCAGGAACTTTGTGGTTCGGCTTGGCAATTTCATTATCTGGGTTAGCCACGCTTGGTGCGAACTTTGTTGGCCCCCACATCAGACGGCGGATGAGTGAAAAATGGATGATGGTCGGAAGCATGTGCTTCGTCGGTGTCGTTGGAGTTATCGCAGCATTCTCTGGGCGAATTGTTGCTGGCATTGCCCTGGCGTCTGCAGTGAATGCAAGCGCGGCTATTTGTCGACTTGCGTTTGAATCTGTGGTGCAAAGTGGCGCTCCAGATGCAAACCGTGGTCGCGCTTTTTCAAAGTTTGAAACACACAACCAAATTGCATGGGTCATCGGTGGATTGATTCCCGTAATTTTCAGCCCAGCAGGCTGGTTTGGTTTCGCCTGTATGGCAGCTGCTGGCTTGGGTGGAGCAGTGCTGTATTTTCAAAAACCAGAAGGTTCTATGACACTTCCAGACGAGCGAGCCACAGACCAGGGGCCTCAATCTCATTAGGTGTGGGCAGGTTTTCTGGGTTTGTCAGTAGTGCCTGCAATGCCTGAGCATCTGCACGCTCAACGACGCCATCAATAAAAGAGCGACCGCGTGATTGCTGGGCTCTTGACGTTGAAATACCGAGTAGTCGTTCAATGAGTTGCGCATCTGCTCCGTATTCAACTCTGCGGCGGCGCACTGCTTCGGCAATTGGTGATGCGCTACCAAGGAGGCGAGCGCTGACCATATCTACGATGAAATCGATGTAGCCAGTGATGGCGGCTACATATGCATTCAGCACCGGAGCCATCGCTTCTTGTTCTGGTGTGCGCATGGCACCCATTAACACCATCGGATCTGAAAACAGTGATTGGATTCGTGACATGGCGTCCGTATCAGTCGGGTCTAACTCTCCGATGCTCTCCATCAGTGCCTGAGGGTCTGGACGAAATGCCGAGACATGACGTTGTATGAATGGCATGAATCCATCTTGAATAGCTGGTGTTGCAAGCACGGCGTGTGACGACAACTCGTGGATCAACACCCACATTCGCAGGTCGTCGAGAGGAATACTCCATTCGTTTGCAAACGAATCAACGGATGACGACACAATCAAAATTTCAGAACTGTGTGGCCGAGAAAGTGGCAATTCATATTGACCAAGCGCATGTTGCGCGAGTGCACCAATCATGGAACCGATAGACATCCCCATCATGGCTGGAGCCATCATGGTGGACAAATTTGTCAACATCGCCGCCATCGGGTCTTCGGGTGGATCCCCTTCGTTGTTTCGTGTGCTTAATGCTGTTGCGAGGTCTGTAAACATTGGCCGAAGATCACCCAATGTGCGGTGCGCCCATCGTGCTCGAGTAGTGGTGAGAATCTCTGTGTGGCAATCTTTCGGTCCAGTGGACAGCGATGTGATCTCTTGAACGTGTAGGTCTGCAATGTCGGCCAGCGAGTTATACGTGATGCGCACGGATGCATCGGGTTCAGGATCGGCTGTATCGCCCACTGCTCCTAGTTGTGCAAATTGCTGAGCGAGGTCCCAATTCAATGGACCCTGTTGAGACATGGCGCGCATCATGTCGTTGAAGAACGGCAGTCCGCCAAAGGGGTTTTGCGGGGGGAAATCGCCATCAGCCATACGGTCAGGCTAGATGGAATTCAGCAGACTTAGCGGCCAGCCAAGTACTTCACAGCAGTGCCTGGGACGATGCGATGAGCATGTTCTTTTCGCACAATGAGCCCAACAATATTGCTCGCTTCGTCGATGACAACGGCGAGGCCTCGTACCGAAGTATTCATGTTGATGGGATGTGCGCCACTGCTTTCCTGCGATTCAAAACTTGGCTCTGACGCAAGAGAATGAACTTGGAAAGCGTCAAAAATTTGGCAGTCATGAAGGTCGTCGGAAGACAGCACATCAACAATGTTGTTGAAGTTGAAGGGCGGTATTTCCTCGCCGGCATCAACTCTGATGACACTGAGGCCAACGTCTCTGTTTTCACGAACAACGGTGAACTCTGAACCGAAGTCTGCTTGAAGTTTCCTGGGCGTGATGTCCTCTGTTGCAACGAGCCATAGGCGGTTTCCCAGAGACAACGCAGACGTTTTTCCACCAATGCCACGCAAACCGACAATGGAGGCGAGACCTGAACCCTTCACGGTGGGCACAGTGGTGGGTGAGATGGCCGTGTCATTGTCGGATTGGATGTAGCCCTCAATCCCTTTCGGAATTGCCACGGTGAGAACCGCAAGTGAGGTGAGAACACTGGCAATCACTGTGAGCGCTGTGAGTCGACGACCAAGTGGAGGAGATGAACCAAGGTGCCGACTTCGCTCAGTGTCGGCGACTTCGGCAGGATGTCGCCAGATGCGGTCGTACGGGGGAAGCGGCGATGAGTCGGGGTTCTCAAAGTCATCCGTGGTCACAAAGAGAGAAGAGTAATCCCGTCACATGTTGAAGTGGTGTCGCCATCACAGACATGGCATGAGTGCGGGGGAGTACGATAAAACCATGGTGAATGCGGCAACAGGTGATGAGTGGTGCGAACTCACCACTGAAGAATTGCCAATTGCCACCATTTACAACTGGGCTGTCAGGCCAGACTGCGGCGCCGTCGTTCTGTTTTCGGGCACTGTGCGCGACCATGCTGAAGGCCGAACAGATGTCACCTCGCTGGATTACGAAGCCTACGACGAAGCTGCGTTGCCAGCTTTTCAGAAAATTGTGGAAGAGACTCGGCGTCGTTTTCCTGATGCACGACGCATCGCCATTCTTCATCGCACCGGCCGAGTCGCACTGACGGAGTCTTCTGTTGTTGTGGCCGTTTCGTCGCCACATCGTCCCGTCGCATTCGATGCTGCACGATTTGCAATTGATGCACTCAAAGAAAGTGCACCCATCTGGAAAAAAGAGAATTGGGTCGGCGGATCTGATTGGGGAACTGGGGCACATGACGTCGTGCCTCCATCATCTGTAGGACAACACTCATGATCGCAATGTCATTTATCACTGGATTCTTTTGGGTGATGGCCATCATCTCTGGTTCAACATTGTTGACTCTTGTCTATTTAGATAATCGAAAGAGTCGCATCGATGACGGCATCGCACAGTTCCGTCGTCATATCGATGCGTTATCACCTGAAGCTCGCCGCAGTTCTGTGCAGCGAAACAACGACGAAGGATGGGGCCGTTAATGGCGCGCGACTTAGCCATCGACCTTGGTACAGCCAACACTTTGGTGTACATGAAAGGCCGCGGAATTGTTCTCAATGAGCCATCTGTGATTGCAGTGAATCGCCAGTCAGGTGAAGTACTTGCAACGGGTCATGATGCATGGGACATGATTGGTCGTACGCCCAGTTACATCGTTGCGGTACGCCCTTTGCGTGGAGGTGCAATTACCGACTTTGACATCACCGAACGCATGATTCGCTTGCTGTTGCAGCGCGTTGGTGTTTCTCGCTTTACGCGCCCCAAGGTTGTTATCTGCGTGCCATCTGCGATTACAGAGGTAGAGCGACGCGCCGTTACCGACGCAACTCGACGCGCTGGCGCCTCCGATGCGCAATTGATTGAACAACCGATGGCGGCCGCAATTGGTGCAAACCTTCCTATTGATGAGCCAGTTGGCAACATGGTGATTGACATCGGTGGTGGCACTACTGAAACAGCGGTCATCAGTTTGGGTGGCATTGTCGCCCTTGAAGCTGTGCGCGTCGGAAGTTTCGATATTGACGCCGCAATTCAGAACTACGTACGACGCGAACATGGTGTTGCAATTGGTGAGCGCACAGCTGAAGAAATTAAGATTCAAATTGGTTCAGCTGAGCCAGGGCCAGCAGATAGAAGCGCAGATATTCGCGGTCGAGATTTGGTGACAGGTTTGCCGAAGACTGTGCGCTTAACTGCTGAAGAAGTTCGTTTTGCAATTGACGAACCCGTTGCCGCAATGGTGCAATCCGTAAAACGCTGTCTTGCAAAAGCACCACCGGAACTTGCACAAGATTTCTTGGCTCGCGGAATGTACCTCGTTGGTGGTGGCGGCATGTTGCGTGGTCTCGCGCAGCGCATTGAACGTGAGACTGAAGTTCCAGTGAAGATGTCGCCGCAGCCACTCGAGGCAGTTGTTCTTGGTGCAGGGCACTGTATTGAGAATTATCAAGCGTTGCGTGGCATGTTCATGGGAACACGCCGGTAATCACTTACTGACGAGATACTCGAAGTTCGTGCACTTTTCCGTCGTTGGTTAAGAAGTACATCGCGTTTGAGGTTGCTCGAACTGCCGTGATATTCCCAAGGTCTGTAGCCACGGTCTCCTCACCAACGGTGTACGAACCATCGGTGAGAATGGCAGTGACTTCTCCCGAGCAGTAATCACCAAAGTAGAACCATCCGGCGCGTCCTGGTGTGGATGTGTTGTTTCCAACTGCCGCGCCAGAAATGGAACATCTGCCATCGTCATGGCTGTACTCATACACAGGCGGCAATGCATCGTTTGTTGAAACATCGGTGTTGAAGGGGTGAGATCCTTCGTAGGCGCTCCACCCAAGATTCGCTCCTTTGCCTCCTGGAATGTCGCCTTGAGTAGGGAGTGCGTTGACCTCTTCCCATTTATTTTGACCAACGTCTGCAATCCACAATGTGCCATGCGTATCGAACGTGAATCGCCATGGATTACGCAATCCAATGGACCAAATCTCTGGGTACGTTGCTCCGAGAAATGGGTTGTCGCTTGGTACGTCGTAGTCACCAGTTGCACGAGGATTAATGCGCAAGATCTTTCCAAGAAGTGACGACATGTCTAATGCGCGGCGTTCAGGGTCGTTGGCACTTCCGCCGTCACCTGTGCCGATGTACAACATGTTGTCGGGGCCGATGGCAAGTCCGCCTCCGTTGTGATTTGCGTAGGGTTGCGGAACTTCCATCACGAATGCACCTGGATTGGACGTTGACATAAACGTTCCGTCTTCGTTTACATTCAACATGGTGATGATGGTGTTGCCGTCGATATCTGTGCGATTCAAGAAGGCTTGCCATGTCGTATCAACAAGCCGAAAAGCAAGGCCCAGTAGCCCTCGTTCGCCACCGACACTGGTGTACTTCGAAATATCGAGAATGGTGGAACGTTGTTTTCCGTCTCGCGACCATTTCTGAATGACGCCAGATTGTGAGACCACATAGAACCACAGGTCGTCAGGTGATCGTTCCACCAGATCAACGGGAGATTCAATTGTTCCAATGACAGAAGTGGAGTACTTGACTGTTGTATTGATGCTCTCGGTTGTAGTTGCCGTTGAATGAGGGGACGAACCGCATCCAGCGAGCACAAGTGCGCTGAGAAGTAGTGCGACGCGTCTCATTCGTTTGGTTTAACCCGAATGAGTCCTTCTTGTACAACGGTGACCGCAAGTTGTCCATCTCTTGTGTAAATGGATCCACCAGCGAGTCCACGAGAATTTGACGTTGACAACGCAACTTGGTCGTACAGCAACCAATCATCAGCGCGGAATGGTCGATGGAACCACATGGCATGGTCGAGGCTGGCCATCTGCACGCCACCTTCATTCCAGCCGAGACCGTGAGGAAGAAGTGTGGTGTCAAGCAGTGTCATGTCGCTTGCATACGTTGCGATACACGCGTGTAACACGGGATCATCAGGCAGTGTTCCGTCTGCGCGAAGCCATACCTGTTGACCCGAGGATTCCACACCTTGGCGTTCAAACGGAGAGCCGTTCACGTAACGTAAGTCGATGGGGCGTGGGCGGTGGTACCAATCGCCCATTTGTTCTTTGAAAGGCGCCATCCGTGTTTTGAAGTCGGGCAATGTCTCAGGATCAGCCATATTGGTAGGGGACGCAATTTGCCACTCAAGACCATTCTCTGGTTCGTGAAAACTTGCCTGCAGGTTGAAGATGACTTCACCGTGCTGAATGGCAACAACACGTCGAGTAGTAAAGCTGCGGCCATCACGTAAACGATCCACTTCATACAAGATGGGTGCAGTGGGGTCGCCGGGTCGAAGGAAGTATGCGTGTAGCGAATGAACGAAACGTGACTTCTCGTCGACGGTGCGGGAAGCGGCAACGAGTGATTGACCAGCTACTTGCCCGCCAAAGACACGTACACGGTTTTCTTCGGGCGATTGGCCACGGAAGATATTGACTTCAATGACCTCTAGATCAAGCAGCGTGACGAGGTCGTCAAGGGGACTGGTCATGACCCCATAGTAGGGTCGAAATATGCCACTTCTTCCTCTAGATGCAGATCAATTATTGACCACGACCAGAGCGGTACGAAAGCGTCTGGACTTTGCGCGGCCAGTTGATGATCAACTCATTCGGGAGTGTGTGGAAGTGGCCATGCAGTCTCCCTCTGGCTCCAACAACATGACGATGCAGTTTGTGATTGTGAAAGATGAAGCCAAGAGAAAGGCGATTGGTGAGATTTATCGACAGTGTTACGAGATTTACCGTTCACTCGATGGCGTGTATATCGGTTCTATTGATAAAGGCGGAGATGCCGAGAATCGTCAACAGAAGCGTTCCGCAGATTCAGCTGATTATTTGGCAAGTCAAATGGGTGAGGCACCTGTATTAGTTCTTGCATGCAATCGTGGAAGTCGCGTGGAGGGCGCGCCGGCAATGATGGCCGCATCCATGATGGGTAATGTTCTGCCTGCAATGTGGAGTTTCATGCTTGCTGCGCGCGCACGGGGACTTGGGACGGCTTGGACAACTATTCATCTCATGATGGAGCAGCAGGTTGCAGATATTTTGGGAATTCCATTTGAGTCGGTGCAGCAGGCGTGCTTGTCTCCGCTTGCGCACACAGTCGGCACTAACTTTTCGCCTGCAAGTCGTCCACCAGCCGACAGCATTATTCACTGGGATGCATGGTGATGCTGAACCAACGTTTACGTTCGCATGCGCTTGCTGCGCGCGGATTCATGCCGGAAGATGAAGGCGACGCGTTGTATGTGGCAGCTGTTGATGCTGCTCAACATTGCGGCGGTCCGCTATTGGAAGTTGGTTCCTACTGCGGTCGTTCAACAGTGTGGCTAGGCGGTGCGGCGCAAGAAGTTGGTCGCACATTGTTTGCTGTCGACCATCACATGGGAAGTGAAGAGAACCAACCAGGTTGGGAATGGCACGAACCAGACTTAGTGGATCCACGAACTGGCCGAATGGACACATTGCCCCGCTTTCGCGCCACAATTATCGATGCCGACCTCACAGAAACAGTTGTCACTGTGGTGGGGGATTCTGGCGTTGTCGCGAAAAACTGGACTACACCGCTTGCCTTTCTCTTTATTGACGGTGGCCATGGAGTTGAACCAGCAACGCGTGATTACGAATTGTGGACACCTCATGTAGCCCTTGGTGGAACGTTGGCCATTCATGATGTGTTTCCTAATCCGGAAGATGGCGGACGACCACCGTACGAAAACATCTATTTGCCTGCAATGAACAGCGGCAAGTTTGACGAGATTGGTGTGACAGGTTCTCTGCGGGTATTGCGCCGAACCGCGTCTTAAAGAGAAGGAACGTGCAGATGTGCGTTCTTGCGTTGCATTGGCCGCGTAAACAACGTTGCAGCAGGTGAACCGCCGCTAATTGCATCGGCAGCCATGATGATGGCAGCCGCGGTGTAGGCGCTGTATTCATCTGCTGGAAAGTGCACCATGGTCTTGTCGGGATCACTTGGGTACACAATTCCTGTCCAATAGGCACCATCGTCTCTGCGATGCGGCATTGTCCACAGAAGTAACTCGCGTGCGGTGTCTTTGTCACCCGCTGCGCAATGGGCAATGGCGCATTCGCTTGTTTCAGCAGCTGTCACCCATTGTTCGTCGTTAACGCAACGCACGCCACGATCTTCAAGAACAAATGAGTCCCAACTCTCTGCCAAACGAGACTTCGCCCGCATGCCTGTCATTGCACCCGTGAGAACTGGGTAATACCAATCCATTGCCCATCGTTCTTTTGGTTCGAAAGCGGTGAGGTCGGTGAGAATGTTTCGATCAATTGCGTCCGCAGCCTCTGTGTATTGCGGATGCGGGTCTCCCACCAGATCGCCAAGCGCGGCACCACAATGCAATGCGTGACGAATTGATGAGCAACCTGTAAGAAGCGCATAGTCCCAGGGTTGACCGTCAACTTCGCGTGCCCACAAAATGGTGCCATCGTGGCGACGCATGTTCATCACCCAGTCGAGTGCCTTGCGAACTGTTGGCCACAGAGCAGAAGCAGCTGCGGTATCACGAGTACAGAGCCAATGTGCCCATACGCCCACTGCGATGTACGCAGTGACATTGGTATCTAGTTTGTGATCTTCGATGGAACCATCTGGCATGTAGTAGTTGAACCACCAGCCATCGGCGTCTTGGTTATCTGCAAGCCATTTATATGCGGCAAGAGCGCCATCGTGGCGACCCATGATGTCGAGTGCAATGGCAGTTTCTACGTGATTCCACGGATCGCAATGACCATTTGGATACCACGGAATCATTCCGTTTGAAAGTTGTAATGCCTGAATGGAATCTGCTGTGCGCTGCAAGTCTGCAGTGGTGAGAATGCCAGGGAGGTGGGGAAGTGAGTGGGGCACGTCTATTTCAGTTTCTGTGAATACACAATGAAGCTTTTACCCATCACGGGGCTCAGGACTCGTTCAGCAATACGAGTTGCCGGTGGACCTTCGATGATGTCCCACTCCAAAAACTTGCGGTATTTGGCGACTAATGGATGGTCGTTTTTTGTTGGGCCCACCGCACACTTCAGCCACCAATATGGCGAGTGCAATGCATGCGCGTGGTGGCTCCCTCGTACGTCAAATCCGGCTGAGCGAAGTTTTGCCTTCAGTTCGGTTGCCGAGTAAATACGAACATGTCCGCCAACGCTCTTTGGAGCGTGGTATTCGTCGGACAACATCCAGTTGATCTTCTCTGGCCACCACGTAGGAACGGTGACGCCGAGTGTGCCGCCTGGCTTGAGAACGCGATGCAGCTCTCCAATAGCAGCAACGTCATTTTGAATGTGCTCCAGAACTTCAGATGTAACAACGCAATCAAATGTGTTGTCGGGGAAAGGAAGTCTTGTTGCATCGCCACGCAATACCCCACCGAAGCTGGCTGCTGGAATCTCATGTTCTTGAATCATGCCGCCGAACATGGCGCGTGTTCCCAGCACTTCGTCTTGCGCCCAATCAAGTGCGTACACCGTTGCACCTTTGCGAGCAGCTTCGTATGCGTGTCGTCCGAAACCTGCGCCGGCATCTAAGAACATGTCGCCAGGCTTGAGGCCAAGTTTGTTGAAACGGATAGTCAGCATGTCAGCCTCGATTTGCCAGTTTTGCTTTGTTGTGGGGCATCTCTAAAACTTCGCGGTATTGATCAACCGTTAGTTCGGCACAATGGCGCCAACTCCAACGTGATACAACGCGCTCGCGACCAGCAAGGCCAACTCGCTGACGCAGTTCTGCGTCGTCTAGTCCACGACGCAATGTTGTAGCGAGTGCATCGGAATTACCTGCAGGGCATTGAAGAACTGTTTCGCCATTAGTACCCGTGACTTCTGGAAGCGCGCCGCCGTCGGTAGCAACCAAACAGATTCCCGTACTCATTGCTTCAATGGCCGGAAGGCTGAACCCTTCGTACAGGCTTGGCACCACTGCAAGTTCTGCTTCGGCATACAGCTCAACAATTCGCTCGTCGGACACACCGGACACAAAATCGATATAGGGCTTTAGGCCCAATGATTCAATGAGGTCCATGCTGTGACCGGGCCGAGGCTTACCAATAATGGTGAGGCGAACATCGCGTTCGGTGCGTAACTTCGCCATTGCTTCCAAGAGATATGACAATCCCTTCAACGCCACGTCTGCAGACGCAGTAGTGATGAGGCGACCTGGTTGACGTGTCACATGTGGAAGGGGTTTGAACAACTCAGGGTCGACACCAACTGGAACAAGGCGCATGCGATCACGCGAGACGCCCATGTCTTTGTTGATGTCGTTAATGCTGTTTTCCGACACAACAACAATGCGCGGCATTTTACTCGCGACTTTTCCTTGCATTTCTACAAACGAGTACCAACGCTTCAGAGCACGGCGCTTACGACGTGTGGTGGCATGACTCATTTCGAGTTCACGGTCTTTAGTGATGGGGTGATGCAACGTCACGATGGTGGGGATGATTTTCTCAATCTTCAAAATGTCCCAACCAAGACATTGGTTGTCATGCACAAGATGGAAATCATCAACTCGGGTTTTCAATTCGCGGTATGCACGCTTCGAGAATGCAAGTGGTTCAGAGAATTGGCCCTTTACAAAATGAGCGGTTTCAACAAAGTCTGGCCATGTCTTGATTTCCCAGTAGCCAGGGAGACGACCGGGATATTGGTCGTTCCACACATCGAGGCTGGGGAGTTTGTGCATGGTGATTCGGTCGTCAAGAACGGGGTATGGCTGTCCGCCGAAGACTTCGACACTGTGTCCAAGATCAACAAGCGCCTTGGTGAGGTGACGGGTGTACACGCCTTGGCCACCAACATGGGGCTTTCCGCGATACGTGAGGTAGGCCAAACTCAATGGGCCATTGGGGTCGTACGCAGCACCAGACATAGGTCAGTCAGGCTAACTGGCACCCCGTGGAATGGCTCGGTAGCGACGCTGAAGAAGCACGATGGCCCACGCCAAAAGCAGCACGATATAGAACGCATTCCCCAGCAATGAGTATGGCGTTCGGCCAGTTCGAAGAGAAATGGTTCGCTCGATGATGCGTGGCTCGCTGATAGAGGTTCGGTCGTGCACAGAGCCATCAGGGTCAATGAATGCGCTGAATCCGGTGGGCGCTACCTGAACTACCCATCGCCGTTGTTCGCGTGCCCGCAACCGTGATGATGCAATTTGTTGTGTCTGAAGAATTGTCCACGTGTAGCTAGAGCCATTGGTGGGATTAATCACAAATGTTGCTCCGTCCACAATTCCCTCGTTTACCCGGCCACCAAAAAAGATCTCCCAAGAAATTGCCACCGCTGCCCGTTCATCTCCAATGTCCACCCAACCGCGCGCATCCCCTGCACGAGCGTCACGGGGAACAAGGTGAGTAGGGGCGCCAACAGATGACAGTAACGAGCGCATTGGCATGTACTCACCAAAAGGAACGCGCCGAACTTTGTCGTAGCGAGATGTAATTCCTAACTCTGGGTCAATGACCACCTGGGCGTTGGTAAATGCATTTTCCCCCGCGTCTTCCGTAATGCCAACAACGAACGGCACATTTAAACGTTGTGCTTCTGCGTGGAGTTCTCGATATTCAACACTGTCCACAAACAGTCCTGTAGCGGAAACATTGATGACATTTTCGGGCCACACCACTGCATCGCGCGATGCTGAAGGTTGAAGAGCGCGTGTCAGGAAGAGATGTTTCTCAAATACATCTCGCGGGTCTGTATTGATTGCACGTGTTCCTTGTTCGCCACCTCCTTGAACAACTGCAAGTTGAAGGTTGCGTGCGGTGATTGTTGTGCCGTCCCACAGGTTCACTAGTCCCACTAGAAGAATGCTGATGACGATTGCCCGAAATGTGCTTTGAGAAAATGCAATCCACAGAACAACCACTGATAATCCGATGACTCCCACCCACGTGACGAGTGGGGCTAATGGACTCGACGCATGCGCAATGCCTAGCGTTGCTAACGGCACTCCACCAAACGGCCACGACAGTCTTACCGTTTCTGCCAGAGCGTGAAAAACTATGAGGGCACTTGTGTGTTGTTTGTGATGGGAGAACAAAGAGGCGAGTCGTGCCGCAAGTCCATGCATCACCGCAAAAAGTGCAACCGCAATGATGAATCCAGGCGGTGTGAGAAACCACATCCACGCCATTCCGGGAAGAAACCAGCCGACGGCAAATGCAACGCCAGTGGAAAATGGTGCCATTGTTCGACGTTGGCGTGCAAGGGATGCGTACCACGCAAGGCCAATAAAACTCAGTGGCCACCATCCCCACGGCGGAAGTGATGCTGCAACACAGACGCCAGCAAGTACTGGAGAGAAAAGTTTTCGCACTAGCGCACCAACGTGGCGCGCACGACGTATCGCTTGCTGGTGCTACCACGCGGGTGGCAGGTGAAGAGAGTGAGAGATGATGATGATGTTGGGTTCACAATCCAGACATCGGTCGGGCGAACCACAAATACTTTTGTGACCTTGTACCTAAATGATTTTCCAGGACGACTTACTGTGATGATGTCGCCGCGCTTCAACTTTTGAATGTTGTAGAACGGTCGCTGTGCGGCGGTTCGATGCCCGCCAATCACTAAGTTTCCCTTTTCTCCCGGCAATGCTGTTCCAGGCCAAAAACCCACACCACGATTGAACTGAGTGTTCGTGACACCTTTATAAATTGTGGATGCAATCTTCAGACGCGGAATTGAAAGTTTGCCAACAGTAATTAACTTCTTGGCGGTGGGCGCATACGAACTGGCCCGAACTTGCTGAGTGCTCACCGAGAGAAGACTCAGTGCTGCCACCACTATGGCTGCTAGTCGACGCATGTTCTTATTGTGCCAGAGACGCGAGGTGCGTGAGAATCGACGTGCCGACTGTTCTTGCTTGTTGGACACACGCAGGGATTCCAATTCCGCGATAACTTGCCCCAGCGAAAAAAATTCCTCCGCCATCAGAGTTCACTGAAGTTTCAACTTCCTCAAGTTTTTGAAAATGGTGCGGTCGGTATTGCGGAAATGATTCGGCCCATCGACTTATTCGAACTTCGGAAGGCGTGAAGTCAGCCTTCAGGTGCAACTTCAAATCAGCCAATGCAAGATTCACGAGCTGGTCGTTGTCAAAATGCATCACGTCAAGACCGTCTCTGCCAAGGGAGACCCGCAGGATCATTGATCCGTCTGTGGGGCGCCAATGTGCCCACTTGTTGGATCCAAACGATGCGGCGGTGACCCACCGTTGGTCTGGTTTTGGAACGAGATATCCGCTTCCGGTGAGGTGTGCTGGCCACTGTTTAGCAGGTATCGCCATGGTGATGAGAACAACGGAGGCGTGATCCCATTGCTGCAAAAGCGATGCAGCATGTGCGTTCACGCCACGAACAAATAGTGCGCTCTTGCTCGCTGGTGATGCGATGGCGATGGCATCACAAGTGAGCACATAGCCCGACAGAGAGACTTGGTATCCGCGACCATGTCGCTCAATATCTTCCACAGTGGCCGAGGTGCGGATTGTTCCGCCTAGCGCAACCACGCGTTCTGCAAGAGCATCAATCAGTGCACCCATCCCGCGAAAAGGAGTTCCAAAAATTGGCGAAGATGATGAAGGAGATGTCGTCGCTACTTTCCTCGCTGCTGCAGCTGCTAGCAACATGCTTCGCTTGTTGGTGAGAGTGGCGATCTGCGGAACAGCAGCCAATGAAAAGTTATCCGTATCAGCCGCATAGATACTGCCAACTAAGGGATCAACCAGTCGTTCTTGAATCTCATTGCCAAATCGCCGACGAACATAATGGCCAATTGAATCTTTCGGGGTAGTTCTCGGAAGAAGTGGTTCAATTGCGGCGCGTAGTTTTCCGCGCGGCGAGATAAGTCCAGTTGTTGCAAATGAACGGACCTTTGCCGGTACGCCAAGAAGCAAGTCGCCTGGAATTGTGTACATGCCGTTATGCCACACATAAGCATGGGCACCAGTGGGTGACGTGAGAGCTGCGCCTAATCCAAGTTCAGTTGCTAATTGAGCAGCCCATGGCACGCGAGTGAGGAATGCATCTGCAGCTTCGTCGACAGCTGGTAGTCCTGCAAATGGGGAGGTGCGAATAATGCCCCCAACTGTTGGCTGCGATTCCAGAACTGTGACCGATACCGGTTCAGGAGAGTCGGCAAGAATAGTCAGTGCAGCAGTAAGCCCAGTAACGCCACCACCAATAACAACGACATGGCGGCTATGAGTCACGCTGCTGCAACCATTCGGGCAAGAGATGCCATCACTGTTGCGTCATCGTTAACGCATGCCGTACGTGCAAAAGCGAGACCGTGTTGGTGTGCGCGGAGAGCGGCTTCGATATCGAGGTCATACAAGACCTCAAGGTGGTCTGCCACAAATCCGCACGCTGACACCAAGACCCCCTTAATAGGTTCGTTGCTATTGCGTGCAGTGCTGATGGAATCAATGACATCAAGAATGTCCGGCCCAATCCATGGTTCTGGCGTTCGACCTGCAGATTGCCATGCGATGGACCATTTTGATGCATCTGTGAGACCAGCACGCTGAGCAACAAGTTCTGCTGTGGCACGTAGCTCATCTGGGTAAGGGTCTCCTCCATCAATGATGCGTTGCGGAAGTGAATGTGCGGTAAAGAGAATCTTGGTGTGCTCAGGCAGAGTTGCCAATTTCTTATTCAAGTCCCGCGCGAGGAAATCAATGAATTCGTCATTACGCGCCCATGACTCCACTCCAGAAACTTCAATGCCGTGAGGTTCTGCAGCTTCACGTACACGACCCATGTATTGGCCAATTGAATACGACGAAAAGTGTGGCGCGAGGACAATTCCAACAATTTTCTTAAATCCTTGAGCCACAACATCTGCCACCGCATCTTCGACAAATGGCGTTGCGTGCTTCAATCCGAGGAACACTGTGAATTGCCCAGGTTGGATCTCGTCAAGTTCACGCTGCAATGCAGTGGCTTGATCTTCGGTGAGTTTTTTCAGAGGGGATAATCCACCAATCGCTTCATAACGGTTGATGAGATCTTGCAACGCTTCCTCTGTTGGTGGACGACCACGTCGAATGTCTGTGTAATAAGGAAGAATCTCTTCTTTCGTACGAGGTGTTCCGTAGGCCATTACAACTACAGCGGTGCGGGTGGAATTACTCATGAGCGTCCTCCAGAGTGAACGAAGTCAACAACTGCGTGCAAGACATCGGGGTTGGTGTCTGGTTGTACGCCGTGACCTAAGTTGAAAATGTGTCCCGGGTGCCCAGCATTATCTGCAAGCACCTCGCGCGCTCCAGCTAACGCAATGTCTGTGCCGGCAAGAACTAGTGCTGGGTCAAGATTTCCTTGCACCACGGTGGTTGCACCAAGTCGACGGCGCGCATCTTGAATTGATGTACGCCAATCAAGACCAATAATTGCGTTGCCTACTGAGTTCATTGATTCCAGTAAATGGTCGCAACCAATTCCAAAATGAATTCCGCGCACACCAGGATGGCGTTGCGCTAATTCTGTGAAGACTGCTTCGGTATGTGGTTTGACAAACGTGTCGTAATCGCGACGAGATAACGCGCCCGCCCATGAGTCAAAAACTTGGAATGCTTCAGCGCCGTGAGATAACTGCGCGGAAATGAATGTGATGGAGTGTTGCACCAAGCGGCTCATGATGTCGTTCCACAGTTGTGTGTCTTCGTGCATTAACCGTTTGGTGTTTTGATAGGTGCGGCTGGGTCGACCCTCGATGAGATAACTCGCAACAGTGAATGGCGCACCTGCAAACGCAAGGAGGGGAACAGTGAGTTCTCTAGTGAGGATGTCCACTGTTTTTGTCACGTAGTGAACGTCTTCTTCCTGTAGAGGACGAAGACGGGACAAGTCGTCACGTGTACGAAGCGGTTGCGCTGCAACCGGGCCGGTTCCTGGTGCAACATCGATGCCAAATCCGACTGCATGCGGCGGCACCACAATGTCTGAGTACAACACTGCTGCATCTACGCCGTAGCGGCGAACTGGCTGCAAAGTGAATTCGGCAGCTAACTCTGGTTGCTTAATGGCTTCGAGAATGCTTCCGTCGCCACGAATTTTTTTGTATTCGGGCAAACTGCGGCCCGCTTGACGCATGAACCACACGGGCGTGCGCGAGCCAGCGGTGCCGTTTGCGGCTGCGAGAAAGGGGTCGCCCGGAAGACTTGTCATACCTATTGGTTACTTGTGATGAACCCGTCCGCGCAAAGCGGTAAAGGCCAAAGTGAAAGAAATCGCACCAACAATGGCGGAGGCGAGGAAGGCCTGACCAAGAGACGACCCGTCCCAACCTTCCAAAATGAGGCTTCGCATGCCAGCAAGGAGATAGGTGACAGGGTTGTAGTCAGCGGCCGTTGCGAGCCAACCAGTCATTTGTTCTTGTGGGACGTATGCAGTGGTGAGAAATGCAAAAGGAAAGAACAGGAGAAACGCATTGTTGACAGCAATGGGGTTGCCCGTTTTCAATGCAATTGCATATGGAAATCCAGTAAAGGCGAGTCCCCATGAGACGGCTAACGCAATGAATACCAACATTCCTACTATCCCTGTCTCAAATGAGATTCCAATAGCGAGACCAAGAATCAATACTGGTATCGCAAGAATTGCAACTACAGCAAAGTCTGCAATCATGCAACCGAGTAATAATGTCGCGCGATTAACCGGCGTGAGAAGAAGCCGGTCGAGATATCCATCTTGAATATCAATTACTAATGATCCGGCTCTGGAGATTCCAGTGACCGCAAAAATAAGTGATACGGGTAATTGGAATCCTTTGAAGTCGAAACCCGGGGGAAGGTTTCCTTCAACGAATGTTTGAAGTGAACCAATGTTCACAATTAGGAAGAACAAAGGAACCATTAAGCCAGGAATGATTGCTTCTTTGTCGCGAATGGAGAGCCGAAGGGCACGACGCGCCACTGACATTAGGTCGTGTGTGAATCCTGCACGACGCGCAAATGCGGGAGTTGAAACGGTCATTGTGCATCCTCCTGTTGCATGCGAGTTCCAGTTGTCTCGAGAAAGACGTCATCAAGTGTTGGGGTACGCATGGTGAGTTCGTTAACCGTGATTCCAGCACTGCTGAGTGCAACCGCAATAGGGCTGAGTGCGGCGCCACCATTCGTCACGCCAATAACGATGCTCTCACCTTTTACTTCTACGTGATCGAGCCCAGCAACTGCGTGTAATGCTTGAGCTGCGCGCGCTGCATCTGCTTCCGACACCTTCGCGATGATGACGTCTGCACCAATGGAGCGCTTGAGTGCTGAAGGAGTTCCCTCTGCAACGATGCGACCTTTTGCAATGATGCCAACTCTATGCGCAAGCTCGTCTGCTTCTTCAAGATATTGCGTTGTTAAGAAAATGGTCATACCCATTTCTTCATTTAGTTTGCGAACCTCTGCCCACACGGCCGCACGACTCACTGGGTCAAGCCCGGTTGTTGGTTCGTCTAGGAATAAAACTTCTGGCTGATGCACCAATGAGGCAGCAAGGTCGAGACGACGCTTCATGCCGCCGGAATATGTGGAGACCAAATCGTCAATGGCGGTGCCAATGTTGACAAGGCCAAGAAGATGTTCAATTCGTTCTCTTCGGTGCGCGGCGGTGAGGCCATAGAGACGCCCTTGCATGTCAAGAATTTCTCGACCAGTTTGCTTGAGGTCTAGTGCCGCATCTTGCAGCGCAACACCAATTCGTAAACGAACATTTTCCGTGTCGTGAACAACATCGAATCCGGCAACATTTGCGGTGCCAGATGTCGGATTCAACAATGTCGTTAGCATGCGGACGGTGGTGGATTTACCTGCGCCGTTTGGTCCGAGAAATCCGTAAATTTCACCTTTGTCAATGGAAAGGCTTACACCGTTGACTGCAACATTGTCGCCGAATGATCGCACAAGGCTGTGCGCACTAATGGCTGGGGTCATTTCCCTGAGGCTATCGGGCTTTTCGTGACTGATTATTTCTAAGCTGTGCTTCAATTCGCGCCACGCGTGTGCGTGCAGGTGGGTGTGAGGTGACAATTCGATCACGCCAATGAGTCACACGTTCTCCATTGCCAGAGGTGATGACGAGGCGTAGGGCATCTCGTAGTTCTTTTCCAAAGCCCATAGCAACCACTGTTTCGTCGGCCTTGAACTCTGCACCTTTTCCAGCGACATTGCTGATGATTTGTGCAAGAGAAATCATGCACAAAAACAGCCATGACACAATGGTGAGTGCGCCGGCAATTGTCTTACCAATGAACGATGCGCCTGCTGATTGCCGCGCAAAAGTATCGGTTGCTGCATGCGCGATATTCTGAAAAAAGAATCCAATCCTCGCAAGGACGATGATGGGAAGACTCAGCCACTGACCAACAGTTAGTGCAATGGTGTGCATTCCCATGTGGTGACTTAATTCGTGGGCGAGTACTCCACTTAACTCGTTTCGCGAGAGATTCTGTATTGCCCAGCTAGACACAACGACAAGGTGACCTCCAGACGCAAATGCATTCAGGTCATCGGAGTCAGTTACAGACAAGACAAATTTCCCAATGGGAATGTGGTTGGCCTGCGCAACGGGACGCCATGCAGACTGCAAAGCGTCATTCTCGGTTCGCGTCGGCGTTCGTGCACCTAAAAGACGCATGAGAACAACCCGTTGTATTGGACGAAGAAATAACAACGCACCTAATGCGAACCATGCCAGCGCGAAGAGTGGGAACGAAATGGTGAAGAAGATCTGAACTATCCACCAAAACGCCGCGATGGCAACGAGCCACGCAGGGAAGAGGGCAACTACGGGGGCAATAGCAGCCACTGCGTAGCCATCAATTCGACGTTGTCGCTGAAGGCGGTCGGAGCGTGGCATGAGTCTCTAGTCCACCAGTAATAGAGGTAATGGTCAATGACCTGTTCTGTGGGGTCCATGGGGGTCACATACAATCGCTATATCGGCAAGTTCAGGAGGAACCCGTCATGCCCGCACCCACCATCCCAGGCGCAGAACCTTTTTCTCATCACGGCACACGTGACGCAGGCGTATTAGTACTACATGGTTTCACTGGTAACCCCGGATCAATGCGTGGTTTGGCCGAAGCCTGTGCTGCGGCTGGATTTCATGTGGAGTTGCCGCAACTGGAAGGTCATGGAACCGCAATTGAAGACATGATCCCCACACGCTGGGCTCACTGGAGTGCTGACGCAAATTCTGCATACCAAACGCTTGCCAAGCGGACTTCAAAAATAGTGGTGATGGGTTTGTCAATGGGCGGCGCACTCACGTTGTGGGTAGGTGCAGAACACCCAGAGGTAGCGGGACTTGTCTGTGTGAATCCAGCGACGCAACCACAACCAGCAGAAGTCATGGGAATGTTGCGAGACATGATCTCCGGGGGAACTGAAGTAATGGACGGAATTGGGTCCGACATTGCAGAACCTGGAGTTGTGGAGACTGCATATGCGGGAACACCTTTGGCAGCATTGCTGTCCTTCCAGGAAGACGGGTTAGCTCCTTTGTCGCAGCGGTACGCATCTATGAAAATGCCGTTGTTGTTGTTTACATCTGTTCAAGATCATGTGGTAAATCCTGCAGACAGTGATGCGTTAGCAGCTGCATATGGTGGAACTGTAGAAAGAGTGATGCTGGAACGTAGCTATCACGTGGCGACGCAAGACTTTGACAAAGGCATCATCTTTGAAAAGTCGGTTGCGTTTGCAGAACGCATCACCGCATGATGTTGACATTGATAAACGCGGTTACATTCGCGTCAATACCAAGTCCGTCAACTGGCACGGTAAACATTGGGCCTCTTCGACTGAACGCATATGGCCTCATGATTGCCATTGGCGTCATTGTTGCTGTGCGAATTGCTGGCAAGCGCGCAGAGAGGCGTGGCATCGCAACTATGGAAGATTTCTCTTCTATTGCAACGTGGGCCGTGCCAGCAGGAATTATTGGTGCACGCGCGTATCACGTCATCACGGATGCACAACGTTTCACCGACAACTGGTTTGACGCCGTCAAGATTTGGCAAGGCGGGCTTGGTATTTGGGGTGGCGTTCTCGTTGGAGTTGCGGTGGGGTATTGGAGAGCCCGTGTTCGAGGCGTCGATGGATTGTGGATTCTCACATGTGCTGCGCCTGCAATTCCTGTTGCTCAAGCGATTGGTCGATGGGGAAACTGGTGGAATCAAGAACTATTTGGGCGCCCAACAGATCTCCCGTGGGCTCTAAGCGTTTCAACCCAAACAGCGCGAGATGCTGGCTATTCAGCAGGCACCACGTTTCATCCCACGTTCTTGTACGAATCAATTGCGTGTGTGGTGCTTGCGGCAGTTTTGATTGGCGTTGAACGGAAATTTCGGCCAGCTCGCGGGCGACTCATCTTGTGGTACGCAGCTGGATACACCACTTTTAGATTCTTCATTGAAGGAATTCGAATTGATGACGCGCACAGTGCCGGCGGCTTGCGTTTGAACCAGTGGGTGTCACTTGTTGTGTTTGCAGCGTCGGTTGGATGGTTAATTTTTGATGCTCGGCGTTCGCAAGGAGACTCAGAACCGTCTACGGTCAGTACCCATGAGTGAATGTCTGTACGAAGTTCGTGAGCCAGGAATTGGTCTCATCACCTTTAATCGCCCTGATCGTTTGAACGCATGGACAGCACGAATGGGTCATGAATACTTTGCGGCTCTAGACGCTGCAGTTGCAGACCCGAACGTGCGCGTCATTGTGGTGACTGGCGCAGGTAAGGGTTATTGCGCTGGCGCAGACATGGGAACGTTGCAAGGCATTCCGTCTCCGTCTGATTCTGCGTCGTCCAGCAGCGACAGCATTGTGGAAGGTCGCATGCAAGATGAGATCACTCGAATTTCAAAACCTGTTATCGCCGCCGTTAATGGCGCAGCAGCTGGTTTAGGTTTAGTACAGGCATTGATGTGCGATATTCGATTTGCTGCAGACACAGCAAAGTTCACGTGCGCATTTTCGAAGCGTGGCCTCATTGCCGAATATGGAATCTCCTGGGTCTTGCCACGACTCGTTGGCCAAGCGAATGCTCTTGACCTGCTCATGTCCAGTCGAATTGTGATGGCGGAAGAAGCGTTGTCTTTGGGAATGGTCAACAAAGTTGTTCCTGCCGCTCAACTCATGGATGTGGTCATGGCGTACGCCGCAGACCTCGCCCAGAATGTGTCGCCGTCTTCTATGTCGGTCATGAAGCGCCAGATTTATGGCGATTACAACAAAGATGTCGCCACTGCCAGCAAAGATGCGTTGGTGCTCATGGGTCAATCATTTGGTCGCCCAGACTTCAAAGAAGGCGTGCAGAGCTTTGTTCAAAAACGTCAAGCAGCGTTCCCGCCAGTCGATCCGACGGCCTAAACACCACTAATTAGGGTGGCAACGAGCGGGGGCTCGTAGGCTGGAGAACCGTGACACAGTCCGGTAGCCCCATTTCTGCTGCAGACGTTGCCAAAGTGGCTCGTCTTGCGCGACTCGATATTGACGATGCCCAAGTTGAGCACTTCACCGAACAATTAGGAAAGGTGATGGGTCATTTCAGCGACATCGATGCTCTTGATTTGTCACATGTGGAACCCATGACACAGCCATATCCGTTGGTGAACGTCATGCGCGAAGACGTTGAAATGCCAACACTCGATACAGACGAAGTATTGGCCGCCGCCCCAGCCGCAGAAGAGCGCCGTTTCCGCGTTCCACCAATCATTGGGATTGAGGGTTAATTATGAGCGGAGTTCCAACCACCGCATCGGGGATTGCACAGGCTGTTGCAAGTGGCTCGTTGTCTGCCCGTGAGGTTGTCGATGAACACCTTGCGCGAATTGAACAGCAAGACGGCCATATCAATGCGTTCAACGTTGTTACTGCAGATGCTGCCCGCGCGCACGCAGATGAAATTGACGCAGACATTGCAGCAGGTCGTCCAGTGGGTCCACTTGCAGGTGTCCCCATTGCGTTGAAAGACAATCTCTGTACGCGCGGAATTGATACCACATGCTCATCACGCATTCTTGAAGGGTGGAAGCCACCGTACGACGCAACCGTTGTGTCGCGTTTGCGTGCAGCTGGAGCAATTTCAGTTGGCAAAACAAACCTCGACGAATTCGCCATGGGGTCCAGCACAGAGAACTCGGCGTTCGGTCCAACAAAGAACCCTGTTGACTCCTCGCGTGTTCCGGGCGGATCAAGTGGTGGAAGTGCTGCTGCTGTAGCTGCTGGTTTTGCCCCCGTCAGCCTTGGCTCAGATACGGGTGGAAGTATTCGCCAACCAGCGGCGTTGTGCGGTGTTGTAGGTGTGAAGCCAACGTACGGATTGGTGAGTCGTTACGGCTTAGTCGCATATGCAAGTTCGCTAGATCAAATTGGGCCATTCGCAACAACAGTGTCCGATGCCGCATTAATCACTGAAGTCATTGCTGGCCACGACGTAATGGACTCCACGTCAATTCCACAGCCAGCACCGTCACTTGTTGGCGCAGTCTCGCAAGGCGTTGCAGGCATGCGCATTGGCCGAGTCACAGATTTACCTGGTGGTGCAGAACCAGAAGTGATGGACCGATTGAATGCGTCGTTCGATGCGTTAGCTGCAGCCGGTGCAACCATCGTTGACATCACGTTGCCCAGTTTGTCGTACGCGCTGACCGCGTACTACCTCATTGCGCCGGCAGAAGCCAGCAGCAATCTGGCACGTTTCGATGGAGTTCGTTACGGCTTGCGCGTGAATGCCGCTGATACCAATGCAATGTATGGCGCAACACGCGCCGTAGGTTTCGGAGATGAAGTGAAGCGACGCATTATGTTGGGAACATATGCGTTGTCTGCTGGTTACTATGACGCGTATTACGGCAAGGCGTTAAAAGTACGCCGCATCATTGCACAAGACTTTGATGCCGCATACAAAAACGTTGATGCGATTGTTATGCCAACGTCGCCACTTGTTGCGTTCAAGGCAGGCGAAAAAGTTGATGATCCAATGGCTATGTACTTGTGCGACATCTACACAATTCCCACCAACCTGGCGGGACACCCAGCAATGAGTGTTCCGTTTGGAACTGGCGCACACAATCTCCCGGTTGGAATGCAAATCCTTGCGCCCGCACTTGGTGAAGCAGCCATGTTCCGTGTTGGTGGCGCACTTGAAGCAGCAGGAGGCGCACAATGAGCGACAGCACTCTGAGTTCCGTTGTGGCAACCGAAGACCAACTACTTCCCGGTGGTTGGGAGATGGTTGTTGGTTTGGAAGTGCACGTAGAACTTGCAACGGCCACCAAATTGTTTAGTGGTTCGCCCAACCGATTTGGCGATGAACCAAACATCAACATTGATCCGGTCACGTTGGGGCTGCCAGGCGCTTTGCCTGTTCTCAACAAGAAAGCTGTTGAGTTGGCCATGCGCATTGGGCTTGCTCTCAACTGCCGCATTCAGAAGTGCATTTTCCATCGAAAGAACTACTTCTATCCAGATCAACCAAAGGCGTATCAAATCAGTCAGTACGACTTGCCATTAAATGCTGACGGATTTTTACAGTTACCCAGTGGGGCCGTGATTGGCGTTGAACGCGCCCACCTTGAAGAAGACACAGGAAAGAGCACGCACGTTGGTGGTTCCACTGGTCGTATTCATGGAAGTGACTACTCGTTAATGGACTTCAACCGTGCTGGTGTCCCACTGGTGGAAATCGTTTCTCGGCCAGACATTCGCACGAGTGATCAGGCAAAGGAATATGTGTCAGAGCTTCGAGCAATTCTTGAAGCCATCGGTGCATCAGATGCAAAAATGGAAGAAGGTTCCATGCGTTGCGATGCCAATGTGTCGGTACACAAAATTGGTACTCCGTATGGAACACGTTGCGAAATAAAGACCGTGAACTCCATCCGTGCGCTTGGTCGTGCCATTGATTACGAAGCACGTCGTCAAATTGACATCATCGACTCTGGTGGAACCATTCGCCAAGAGACCCGCCACTGGGACGATGCTGAAGGTCGTACACACACACTTCGCACAAAAGAAGATGCCGACGATTACAGGTACTTCCCAGAGCCTGACTTGGTCACGGTAGATCCTTCACTAGAGTGGATTGAGTCGGTTCGTGCGGCACTTCCACCATTGCCTGCTGCACGTCGCGCAATGTTGCAGGAACTCACCGGGTACGACACCCAAAGTGAAGCTGTCATTGTTGCGGTGGAACGAGGTCAACACGACTACGTGAAGGCAATCGTTGATGCTGGTGGCGATGCAGTAAAGGCGCTCATTTATGTGACGCAAGCGTTTGCTGAAGCAGGTGCAACACCTTCGGTGCCACCTGCAGATGTGGCGGCTCTCACCATCTTGGAACGCGACAACAAATTGTCTGCAACACAAGCAAAAACTGTGTTGGCAGAGATTGTTGCAAACGGAGGGGGAGATGCAGCTGCAATTGCATCGGCTCGTGGATTTGAAGCCATGGACAATTCAGCCGTGGAAGCAATGGTGGATGAAGCAATCGCGGCCGACCCCGATGCGTGGGCAAAGTATTGCGCTGGAGAAGAAAAGGCAGCAGGCGCCATCGTCGGCCGCGTGATGAAAGCCAGCAAAGGAAAGGCCGACGGCAAAGTGGTGTCGGCCATTATGCAATCTCGCCGCGGCTAGCCGCCATCTTGTCAATGTCGACTCTGTCGACATGAGAGTATTGAAATGTGGCGTCTATCCCTGATTTCATTTCAACATCTCATTTCACGTTTAAGCGTTCCGGGACGTCCGTCTCAATGGAACCTAAAGATGGTGTTTTACCAATATCAAAGCCAGCTGCTGCCGTTGCGGTGGGTAATGACGATGTTCTTAATCTGTATGTAGCTCGCGAGACGACGGGTGGCTCGGGCAGTGCGGAATGTGT
>JBMTEX010000011.1:0-31997 GCA_049433485.1 Ilumatobacteraceae bacterium
GGAAACCTTGGTCTAGAGCACGCCGTTGACAAGTTCGACTGGCGCCGTGGATTCAAGTTCTCCACCTATGCAACATTCTGGATCCGCCAGGCCATCGGCCGTGCGCTCGACCAGAAGGCCAGCCTCATCCGAATCCCTGGTGACCGCTCTGCAAGCTTGCGCGCAGCACTTCGTCAGGCTTCTGGCGATGGCGAAACCCTCGATGCTGGCAATGCCGAACTGCACCGCCTCACCACCCCCGTGTCTCTCGACAAGACCGTGGGCGACGATGGCGACGCCACCTTGGGTGACCTCATGGACAACGGCCAGGGAACTCCAGAAGATGCCGTGATGGCTCTTGTTGACTCTGAATTGTTGGACGAGTTGCTTGGAACCCTCGACGACCGCGCTCGCTACGCCGTTGAAGCACGCTTCGGTCTCCTCGACGGAGAGCGCAAGAGCTTCCGCGAGGTCGGCGAAGATCTTGGCGTCACTGCCGAGGCAGCACGTCGTCTCGTCAGCCGCGCGGTGGAAGGCCTTCGCGACGACGCAGAACGCATTCTTGCCGTTTAGCCTTTACCACTATGACCGCACGTTGGACTCCACAGTCCTATAAGGACTGCACTGCCCAACAGCAGCCCGATTGGCCAGATACTGCTGCGCTTGACATTGTCCTCAAGCAAGTGGCCGAACAGCCATCTCTTGTATTTGCTGGCGAATCACGCGCGCTGCAGTCTGCACTTGGCCACGTGGCTGAAGGTCGTGCCTTTTTGCTGCAAGCGGGCGATTGCGCTGAAAGCTTTGACGAGTTCAGCGCTGTCAACATTCGCGAAAAATTGCGCGTCATTTTGCAGATGGCGGTGGTGCTCACCTACTCCATGGGAGTGCCCGTTGTAAAAGTCGGCCGCATGGCCGGCCAGTTCGCAAAGCCACGTTCGTCTGGCACCGAAAAGATCGGCGACGTTGAACTCCCCTCTTTCCGCGGCCACATTGTGAACGATCCTGCATTCACCGCAGACGCACGTGTCCCAGACCCCAATCGTTTGTTGCAGGCCTACGAGCAATCAGCCTCCACACTCAACTTGTTGCGCGCCTTCACCAAAGGTGGATTTGCAGATTTGAATCGCGTCAGCGCATGGACTCAGGAGTACGCAAAGTCCAGCCCTGAAGGTCAGCGCTACGTTGCATTGTCGAACGAGATTGAACGTGCGTTGTCGTTCATGCGTGCATGTGGTGTGGACACCGAGAGTCACTCATCGCTGCACGAGGTGGATGTTTTCACCAGCCACGAAGCCCTCATTCTTGGCTACGAAGAAGCATTAACACGTCAAGATTCGCTCACTGGCGAGTGGTACAACTCATCAGCACACATGTTGTGGATTGGCGAGCGGACGCGTCAACTTGATGGTGCTCATGTGGAGTTCTTGCGCGGAATTGCAAATCCCATCGGTTGCAAAGTTGGCGCATCAACAACACCAGAGTGGGTGTTGGAGTTGTGCGAAAAGGTGAACCCACATCGCATCCCAGGTCGACTCACACTCATCTCTCGCATGGGCGCAGACAAGATTGAAGATGGCTTGCGTCCATTGCTGCGAGCCGTGAAGGAATCGGGACATCCAGTGGTGTGGGCATGTGACCCCATGCATGGAAACACCATCACCGCACCAAATGGTCGCAAGACACGCCAGTTCGAAGACATCGTGGGAGAAATCGCTGGCTTTGTACGTGCGCATAAAGCCGAGGGAACCTGGCCTGGCGGTATCCACGTAGAACTCACTGGAGACAATGTCACCGAGTGCACCGGCGGAACAGACCACCTCACCAACGACGATCTTGATTACCGCTACCAAACAGTGTGTGATCCTCGTTTGAATGGCCGACAAGGTGTTGACCTCGCCTTCCGAGTGGCCGAACTCATTCGTCAACACAACTGACATGCCCTCCCTCGATGCCGCTTGGGCGCTAGTTGATTCATGGCCCGTTATCGCATCTGTTGCCGTCGTTAGCCGCGACACCGTTCACACCCGCGGTGATGTGACGCGAGTCCAACGCATTGCATCAGTTAGTAAGCCACTCACCGCGTATGCGGTATTGATTGCCTACGAAGAGGGAAGCATCTCGCTCGACGATCCGGTTGGTCAACCAGGATGTACCGTTCGTCATTTGTTGGCACACGCCGGCGGATATTCATTTGACGGTTCTGCGCCGGTGGGTCAACCGGAAGCTAAGCGAATTTATTCAAACACTGGCTTCGAGTTGTTGGCACAACACGTTGAAGATTCCACCGGAATCAGTTTCGTGGAATACATCGATGATGCAGTGTTTGCACCACTTGGCATGCATTCGTCGTCATTACAGGGTTCGTGTGCCAAAGATGTTCACTCGTCGGTGGCTGACCTTGTGCATTTCATTCACGAGCTTCGCTCCCCCACGTTGATTGCACGAGAGACATTTATTGATGCTGTTGTGCCCGTGTTTCCTGAATTGTCTGGCATTGTTCCTGGAGTGGGACCGCAAGATCCGTGCCCATGGGGATTGGGCTTTGAAATTCGCGGACATAAAGACCCACACTGGACGGGGCCTCGCAACTCGGCCGCCACTTTCGGACACTTCGGCGGAATTGGAACTTTTCTCTGGGTGGACCCAGTTGCCGACTGTGCATGTGTGATGTTGGCAGAGAAAGAATTCGATGAATGGGGCATGGCATACTGGCCCGCATTCAACGATGAAGTTCTTCGCGCTGTTGGCCGCTAAACGTTTGACATCAATGCGGCTGCGATATGCCATCCATTATGTTGGACACTCGTGACAGAAGAACGAGGCCTCGCAAAATTCACTTTGGGAATTGGCCCACTTCTGATCTGTGGTTTCAGTGTGCCGATGTCGGTCAGCATGATTTTCCCAGCACTGAGTGATCTGCAAGACAAATACAGCTTCAGCGATGCCGGCCTTGGATTTATTGCCGCAGCAGGATTTATGGCATCGCTTCTTGTTTCGTTGTTTGTCGCACCTTTTGCGGATCGTGGCAAACCGAAAAAGCTTGTCCTTGCCGCGCTTGTCCTTGCCGCGCTTGGGTCCACTCTTTTTGCATACGGGAACAACCTGTGGATGTTCGTTGTTGCTCGCGCCATATCTGGTGCAGCACTTGGCACAAGTGGGCCTGCTGTAAAAGCGATTGCCGCCAACATCGATAAATCTCGGGCAGCAGAACGACTGGGGCGCTTGCGCGGAGTTGAACTTGCAGGATTCACGGGTGGGCCACTCATAGGCGCGGCACTCATCGCACCATTTGGGTTGCGTGGCGCTTTTCTCATTTTTGGCGCGTTTGCATTGATTGCCTTCATGATTGTTCTTCCAAGAGAATTGCCGTCGCTTCCCTCAACAGAGGAATCAAAACGTCTCAGTATTGAACTATTGAAATACCGTCCAATTCGTGCTGCGGCGCTTGCATCATTGACGCTCTTTCTTCCCGTTGGGATTTATGACGCACTGTGGGATCGTTACATCACCGACAGAGGTGGTAACAACTTCATGGTGGGAATGACATTCCTGCTCTACACCATTCCATTTATATTGTTGGGCGCAAAAGGTGGTCGTATTGCAGATAAGACGGGCGCGGCCACGATGACTGTCATCGGCATTTTTCTGACAGCACCATTAGTGATGTTGTACGGCTTCTTGCCAAGTGCATTCTTGCTCGTCAGTTTCTCTCTAGTGGAGGGCGTTGTCGGGTCACTATCGATTCCCGCCACTCAATCTCTGATGGCGCAAGTAGCCCCACATGGGCGAGCCAGCGCAGCACAAGGTCTCAATGGAACAGGAGACTTGATCGCTGGTTCCATCATGTCCTTAATTGCGCCCATCATCTATGGCTCACATGGCCCTGAAGCAACTTTTACTTTCGCCGCGGTTTTGATGGTGATATTCGGAACGGCGGTGGCCCTCATGTTGAGAACCACCGCCGACTCGCGATCTGCAACTACTGAATAGTTGCGTTCAGTTTTTGAACGAGTTGTTAGCTCAAGCGCTCAACAATCATCGCCATGCCCTGGCCACCGCCAACGCACATTGATTCCATGCCGTACTGCTTGTCTTCCCACTGAAGTCCGTTGATGAGGGTGGTCATGATGCGAGCACCGGTCATACCGAATGGGTGACCCAACGCAATTCCACCGCCATGAATGTTCAACTTCTCCATTGGAATGCCGAGGTGCTTTGCCGATGGCAACACCTGTGCAGCGAATGCTTCGTTGATTTCGACGAGGTCGATTTGATCGATTGTCATGCCGGCACGCTTCAGTGCTTGGCGACATGCTTCGATTGGTCCAAGACCCATGATTTCTGGGTTCAAACCAGACACACCCGATGACACGATGCGCGCAAGCGGCGTGAGGCCAAGTTGCTTTGCCTTGGTGTCGCTCATCACCATCACTGCGGCTGCGCCGTCGTTCAACGGGCATGCGTTACCGGCAGTGACTTTGCCGTCTGGGCGGAACACTGGCTTCAACTGTGAGGTTGCTTCGTAGGTGGTTCCTGCACGTGGGCCGTCGTCCTTACTGACAACGGTTCCGTCTGGGAGAACCAACGGAGTGATCTCGCGCTCGAAGAAGCCGTTCTCTTGGTGTGCAACTGCGAGATTATGTGAGCGAACACCGAAGTGGTCCATCTCTTCGCGGCTGACGTTCTCAAGTTCAACAACGTTCTCGGCTGTTTGTCCCATTGCGATGTATGCGTCTGGCAAACCAACTGGCGGTGTCCATACGCCTTGGCCACCTTCTGCGCGTGCCTTGGTACGTGCACCTGGCTCTTTGAAGATTGCGTTTGGAGCAGAGTCACTTGCGCCAGATGCGTAGCGGCTCACTGCTTCAACACCGGCGGCGATAAAGCAATCGCCTTCGCCTGAGCGAATCGCATGTGCAGCCATTCGGATTGTCTGCAACGAAGACGAGCAGTAACGGTTGACGGTGACACCAGGAACGTTGTCGAGTCCGGCGAGGATGGCGACCATACGACCGATGTTGAATCCACCTTCACCGGCTGGCTGACCAATTCCCAAGATGAGGTCTTCAACATCGTCGGCCTTCACCTGTGGAACTTTGGCCATGAGAGCCTTGACAATTTGAGCCGACATGTCGTCTGGACGAAGGTCAACAAGTGAACCTTTGTTCGCGCGACCGATGGGGCTGCGGGCTGTAGCAACAATGACTGCTTCGGGCATGTACGTCTCCCTGTTAGATGGGTTGTAGGTGGTCCGCGAGTCGAACCGCCCTACGACAGTAGCCAAACTTTGCGCCAATTCAGCCTTCGTGGGTGAATGTAATGGGTTCTCCACCTAATCTGCCTGTATGACCTTGCCATCCGTCCCCCTTGCAGATATTGACCTCTCTGACCCAGAGTTCTGGACCCAGCCTCGGGAATGGCGATTTGGGGCTTTCAAGACTCTGCGTGATGAGTCCCCATTCCATTTTTTTGAAGAGCGCATGGTGGAGAACTCCCCCATTCCGCCGGGGCCCGGTTACCGAGCCCTCGTTCGCCACGACGACATCTGGCATGTGAGTCGCAACCCGCAGTTGTTCTGCAGCGGCAATGGCTCAAATATTGGCGACTTACCTGTGGAGATCAATGAGTTCTTTGGGTCAATGATCAATATGGACGATCCGAAACACTTCCGTTTGCGCTCCATTGTGTCGAAGGGTTTCACACCAAAAGAAATCACGGCTCTTGAAGAGTCGGTGCGTATTCGTTCGCGTTCCGTGATTGACCGCATGTTCGAACGATTCCCAGAGCGTGAGTGCGACTTTGTTCGTGAAGTAGCGGCGTTGATGCCATTGCAAATCATCTGCGACATGATGGGCATTCCAGAGAGCGACGAAGAGATGATCTTCAACTGGACCAACACGATTCTTGGAGTTGGCGACCCAGAGTATGTAGGAACGTTTGAAGACTTGGTTCGTGTCGGCGGCGAGATTTATGCGTACGCCTTGGCTTTGGGTGAAGACCGTTTGAAGAATCCTCGAAATGACATCGCATCAGTGATGATGAATGCGGTTGTTGATGGTGACCGCATTAGCGCTCAGGAGTTTGGTTCGTTCTTTATTCTTTTGGTGGTCGCAGGAAATGAGACAACGCGTACGGCAATTGCCCATGGCATGCGTGAATTAACACTGCACCGTGACCAACGTGACTTGTGGTTCAACGATTTCGAGACCCACACAAAGTCCGCCGTTGAAGAAATTGTTCGCTATGCGACGCCTGTGATCCACTTCCGCCGCACTGCAACGGAAGACACCGAGATCAATGGTCAGAAGATTGCTGCTGGCGAAAAAGTTGTGATGTTCTACCAATCTGGCAACCGTGATGAGCGCGTGTTTGAGAATGCTGACATGTTCGACATTCGTCGTCCAGCAACTCCTGCTCAGGTGGGTTTTGGCGCTGGTGGTCCACACTTCTGCTTGGGAGCAAACTTGGCGCGCCGCGAAATTGCAGTGATGTTTGATGAAATTCGTCGCCGTGTACCGCAGTTAGAAATCACTTCCGAACCTGCGTATCTACAGAGCTCGTTCATCAACGGCATCAAACGTATGCGCTGTGCGTGGTAAATCTCTGAGGATAAACGATTTCGAGAGCCTGACGACTTCTGAATAAATCGGGTGACGCGAATTTAGTTTGAAGAACTTGTATCCACCATCTTGAAAGACGTCCACGATTTCAGTTGCTGAGTAGTAATTAAGTACAACCCTTACTTCACTTCGAGACCGGCCGCAATTTCTAGCAATTGCTGTAGCGGTTTGAAAGTGTTGTTCGCTACATAATTCAAGAAGAACATCCGCTTCAACGCCTCTGATCAAATTTGCGAATGGGTTGGCTGGATTCATCGGCATGACTTCAATGTGTTCCATGCCGTCTCACATGTGGCGGGCCCACTTCGTGCGAACCATGTCGGCATTCCGCCCGTCGCCCACCCGGCAGCCCCCAACAAACATGTCGCCATCCCGCCACCTTTCGCCCCCGATCCCCGCATGACGCCGTGACGGCATACCGAACATCCGGAGTGACGCCGTGACGGCATGCCGTCATGCGGGGAACGAGAATCAATTGTGTTGCCATACCGACACGTTGTTTTTTGTGCGCACGCTCCGGCCGGGTTGGGATGCCGTCACGAGAGGGAAAGTGAAGCGAAGAAGATTTAGTTGTCGAGCGCCAGACGAATGTCGGCAACTACAGCTGCGTGATCACTCGGCTGTACGCCGGCAACGGGCTCAAGCCCAGTGAGCCAAATGCGCGAAGGGTTCCCGATAGGACGAGGACGCGGCCACGATACAAATACATAATCAAGACGTCGGTTCGGCCACGCCGAATCCTCGATGTACGGATTATCTCGACGCCACGTAAATCCATCGCCTTCGCCAGCGATCTCCCACAAGTCAGTAAAGACCAAACCGTCAACAGCTGGCTCGCGCCGTCCAGTCAACATTCGAATCTCATCTGAATCATGGACAGCATTGAAATCGCCGGCCATCAACACAGGCATTTCATTTTCTGGGTCCACACGCAATTGATCCACAATTCCGCTCAATGCCTCACACTGCGCCAGTCGAGTACCAGAACCATCAAAACGATGATCCAAGTGCGTGCATACTGACCACACACGTCCGTAAGGCGAATCAAGTAACGCAACGACAGCGCGGCGATAACTCGGCGCACCTGTGACATCGGGCAAACGATGAATTTCCCACGACACAATTGGCCACCGGGACAAGATGGCATTCCCCAAACTGACGCCATCGTCGTACCACGGACCCTCAGTACGCGCCACAAACATGTTCAGTTCGTCTGCAAGCCACTGCGCCTGATCTAAACCGCCCTCTTGCGCCCAGACCTCTTGCAGAAACACAATGTCGGCATCGGCATCTTGCAACACTGACAAAATTGCCGACTGGCGCTCACGCCACGGGCCAAATTGCCACCAGAGATTCCATGTGAGTACGCGCGCCTCCATGACCACACGGTACTCCCACTTACAACCGAGAAGGCTCTATTGAGTCGCCAAACTCGCCCTAAATTCGCCGTCAACAATCATCGCGACAACATCCGGCGAGGGTTCGCTGAGTCGCTCCACAGTGACCCCATGAATCTCGCCCGTAAAACGATACACATGCGGATAATCCCCCACTGCGGCACCAGTATCCATTCCCACATCGAATGTTTCGCCACTCATAGAGAACACCACCGGCACTGAACGCTCTACGTGCACATGACCAACGACGACATCGTCCACCAACATCACAGAATGTCCGCCACCGCCAAAGCCACCGTCATACGCATGGTTAATGACTACCGAATGACGACCGGGCGTCAACGACACAGATGATGTGGCAACAAAATGCTCGTGACCCATCCAGTTGTAGTGATACGTGGGTCGACCATCGGAACCCACGTACAACGTCCACCCCGCCATGTTGCCGCCTTGGCACACAATGACACCTTCGCAACCACCCGTAGGCACGGTGATGTCTGCAGTAATCATGAATGAACAGTTCTTCACACTCACTACTGACATCTCAGGCATTCGAATGTGGTCGGTGGTGTACGTCATCTTCTTCACACCGTTCAAACTGGTGGGAGGCACCATTGTCATCCCAAGTGTTGAACCAGGTTCACGTAACGGATACACGTTGTTGCGTTGCGCTTCTGCATCAAACACTTCTCGTAATTCAGCCAACTTCTCTGGATACTCAGAAGACAAATCAACACCTTGAGAGAAGTCTTCTGCAATGTTGTAGAGCTCCCACTTTTCTTGTGGTCCATCAAATGGCACCATGCCAAATCTGTTCCACGGAACACGTCCATGAAAACAAGACGCCATCCATCCTTCGTGATAGATCGCACGGTTCCCAAACATTTCGAAATATTGCGTCGTGCGCGCGCTCGGCCCATCTGGACCATCAAATGCATACGTCATGGACACACCATCAACCGGCATCTGGTCTAAGCCATTCACCACGGATGGAATCTCCACACCGGCAGCCGCCAACAGCGTGGGCATCACATCTACAACATGATGGAACTGGGTACGCAAACCACCTGCATCGCGAATGCGCAAGGGCCACGACACCGCCATTGCATTTCTCGTTCCACCAAAGTGCGACGCCACTTGTTTCATCCATTGGAACGGAGAATCAAGTGCCCATGCCCACGCCAAGTTGTAATGGTTCTCACATCGTGCAGTTCCAAAATCGTCCATGTGGTCTAGTAACCACTCAGGATCTTCTGGAATGCCATTCTGAAATGATGGTGCACTCCACGCGCCGTGAATTGTTCCTTCTGCAGACGCGCCATTGTCACCCGTGATGTACATCACCAAGGTGTTGTCGCTCTCCCCCATGGCATCCAGGGCGTCCAACACACGACCAATTTGTGCATCGGTGTGCGCCATGAAGCCTGCAAAGACTTCCATCAATCGCGATGCGACAGGCTTGTAACGATCCGGATACGACTCCCACGACGGAACTTCATCTGGTCGCGGCGTCAATTGTGTTCCCGGAGGGATTACTCCAAGCGCCAACTGACGCTCGTAAATCTCGCGACGTAGTTCATCCCATCCCTGATCAAACTGACCCTTGAATTTTTCAATCCATTCAGGCGCAACGTGATGCGGACAATGCATCGCACCTGTTGCGATGTATGTAAAGAACGGCCGAGTTGGTTGAGACGCTTTCTGCACGCGCATCCACGAGATTGCTTTATCAACGATGTCTTCGGTCATGTGATAGTCATCGCGACCTTCATACGGCATCACCGGCGTGGTCTGATCAAAAATCGGAGGTTCCCACTGCGACGCTTCCGCATTCAGGATCCCATAGAAACGTTCGAATCCAAGACCCATGGGCCACCGATCAAACGGGCCTGCAAGAGTTTGTTCCCACATTGGCGCGAGATGCCATTTGCCAAATGCGCCAGTGGAATACCCAGACTGCTTCAGAATCTCAGCAACACTTGCCGCTTCTTTTGGAATGATGCTGTCGTACCCAGGAAATACATTTGCACCCTCTGGAATTCCGCCCATGTGCACCGTGTGATGATTACGACCCGTCAACATTGCTGCGCGCGTCGGAGAGCACAACGCGGTGGTGTGGAACTGGTTGAATCGCAATCCTTGCGCCGCGACTCGATCAAGAGCTGGCGTTGGAACCGGGCCACCAAAAGTTCCACATGTTCCGAAACCAACATCGTCTAACAAGATCAACACAATGTTTGGCGCACCGGCAGGTGCTTGTGTGATCTCTAGTGGTGCCGGTGTGGAATCAGGAACGGTGTATCCCTGCACTCCGTCAAATGGCTGTGTTCCCCGAGGTAGCGATGTTGCCATGTCAGCCCGCCACGCCCTTGTTCTCTATTGCGCGACGTACCTGGTTCACAATGTCCACATCACCCGATACTGAAATTGCACCTCCGGCCTCTTCTGCACTCCAGGTGGTGCGACCAGTCAACATCGTTTCGAATGTCTTGCGTGACATACGCACAACAGTTGTTGCGCCCCAACCATCGGTGGGAACCGCAACCGCATTACGAATGTGAAGTCCAGCAGTTTCGTCACCAATCACAAACGCAATATGGTGATTAATTCCATCCACCGCGGTTGGCTCAAGCAACACACGCAATGTGTGCACCAAGTTCACAGCCGACACATCACCAACAAACCTCGGATTGAAACCGTGTTGCATAAATCGATCCATAGGGAACGAGCCATCGAGATGACGCGCACGCGTAATGGCCCAGTTACGAATGTTTGCCGCAGGAGTGCGTTCAGCAATCACACGCAAGCACGACGCCAACAATCCGCGGTCTTCACTTGTTGCACCGTCGGACCGCACGAGCCATGTGGCCATCTCAGTTGCCCAGCGAACATCATTTGCAGCAAGTGCATCCGCAACCTGGCCACGCACCACATCTCGCCCGCCAAAGCCAGCAATCAACTTTGGATAACGCAACTCTGGCGCATCGGGGAACAGTTTCTCTTCATTGCCATCGAACCATCCGCGCAGACCCATGAAGATCTGTCGTACGTGGTGTTCTCCAACGCCATAGCGTTCGCTTGTCAAATAATCCACGTCGTACAAACTGGGCAACGCCACGCGAGCCGCTACTTCGTCTGCGGTCCAGCCTTTGTTGATTCCGCGCACGGTTTGATCCCACAAGAACTGAATAGAGTCGCGATAGCGAGTTGCCTTCTCACGAATGTTGTCTTTTCCAACAAGTGCAGGACCGTGTGTTGCAACGAGATATTCGGGTGACCACTTGATGATGTTGTCGATTCCAGGAATCAAAACTCGTGGGTCACGATATTCCTCGCCACGAATGGCAAACACGTTGAACAACACCGGCCACACCGAGTTATGAACACATGTACCAATGGTGGGGAAATAGAAATTGATGGAGTCATCGGAGTCACTGGGCGAGTACTTGTATTGCACGGGCAGCCCCGCGATGGTTAATGAACCACTCTCCCCCAACTCTTCGGTAACGGGAATGTGCCCTGGCGTGAAAGGCGCGTGTGCTGGGTTCTTGTAGAAAAAGCCAAGCCCAACATTGACCGTTGCGTCGGGGCCTTCTGTTGGCATCACAATGGCGAACTGTTCTACCAAACCACGCGAGTAAGCAGGAGAAATCTCTCCAAGTGTTCGTGCTTTGTTGAATGCAATCTTTTCGTGTCCATAAATAGGAAGCGGTGTGGCGTGATTTCCTTCTTCAAGGATTGCCTTGGTTCCCTCTACATAATGGAAGTGTGTGTAGATGACAGCTGCAATTGGCGCATCGGTTATCTCGCGCAGTCGACGCAACGCCTCGCGCATCTCTTCAATTGACTCACCGGTATCAACGGCAATGATTCCCTCTGGGGCATCAATGAATGTTTGGTTTGACAGTCCGTTGCCAACAAAGCACCACACGCCTCCGCGAATTTCATAGAACTCGCTGCGAATCACATCACTTTGTGCTGCATGGCCAGCATGAACTCGCTGACCCCCTGGAGTGGTCACCACATTCATATCGGTGACATCAAAACTGCGTGTCATCGTGTTCCTACTTTCTCTCGTTGTACTTCATACGAAATTTCTGGCGCCGTCAACATGCCTACCGATGTTGCCAATACGTCTGTCATTAGGCGTTCTGGCGAGAGGCGTCGTTCATTGCGATCCCGTGCCCATTCCCACTGCGCGACTGCGCCAATGTAATGAGTCATCATTTGCTCAATTCGCCCGTAGCGAACCCGCGGCTCTAGCGAATCGAGTGCTCGGCCCAGCCGTTTCACTACTTCAATCACCGGAACAGACACTGGAAGAGCATTCTTTACCGTGATTGCAAAATGGTCGAACTGCGTACGCACCAAGAATCGGCCGTACCAACCGTCGTGCGTGGTGACATACTGAATCAACGGCACCATTAGTGCGGCGGTTAACCCAGCAACATCGTGGCTCTTGCCCGACTCATCAAGGTCGGCGATCATCGTGCGACGCAATTCGTTGATTGCATCCATTCGCCGAGTGAACACCGCCGCCACAAGCCCTTCACGATTGTCAAAGTGATACTGCACCGCAGAGTTATTGCGCTGACCAGCCGCGATGGCAATGTCACGAAGTGACGCAGTCTCAATTCCGTGAAGAGCAAAGATCTCTTCTGCCGCGTCTAACAACCCAGTGCGTGCTTCGTCCCCCGACCGTGCCATGCCTGCATACTAAGACATCTGTCTTACAACGGCGAACTCAGACAGGAGAAACGAGAAGGCCCAGAGCACGCGCCCCGGGCCTTCGTACGTTTTCAGTGAGCGGCTACTTGAACCGCGATAAATCAGCTACAGCCGCTGGTGCTGCCGCATGATGGACATGCATGGCAGGAACCTGCACGCTGCATCTGCACACCGCAGAGCATGCACATTGGTGCGTCGCTGTGTGGAGGGCGCTTGATGCCCTCTGGTGCCGAATGATCCGACACTGGAGCAGTGGGTGCGATTCCCAACTCAATCTGAGTGACCAATTCCGAAGCAGATGGCACTGACTTGATGTCTGTTGCCATTTCTGAACCGTTCTTGCTCTCGATGACTTCTTCAACCACACCAGGAAGTGTTGGCTGAATGCGCTCGTCACGGCTGAAGATGCCAAGCTCTGCACGCTCGTCGTAGGTCATGTATTCAAGTGCCAAGCGGCGGAACAAGTAGTCCATGATGGACGATGCGATACGGATATCTGGATCGTCTGTCATGCCTGCTGGTTCGAAACGCATGTTGGTGAATGCTTCAACGAATGCACGCAATGGCACGCCGTACTGGAGACCGTACGAGATGGACTTTGCGAATGCATCCATGATGCCCGACAACGTTGAGCCCTGCTTTGACACGGTGAGGAAGAGTTCGCCTGGGCGACCGTCTTCGTATTCACCGATATTTGCAAAGCCCTTGCAATCTGCAACGCGGAACTCAAAGGTGCGTCCACGACGTGAACGTGGCAACTTCTGACGAACTGGCTGCGTGATGATCTTTTCAACAACGCGCTCAACAACTTGTGTTGCTGCATCTGCGGTTGCAGAAGAAGAATCTGTGCTCTCGCCGTCCTTCTTTGCGGTGCTGAGTGGCTGACCCACCTTGCAGTTGTCGCGGTAGATAGCAACAGCCTTGATACCGAGCTTCCATGACAGCATGTGCAACTCTTCGATGTCTTCGATGGTTGCTTCTTCTGGCATGTTGACGGTCTTGGAAATTGCACCGGACAAGAAAGGCTGCACTGCACCCATCATGCGAACGTGACCTTCGTAGTGAATGGTGTTGTCGCCCATGGAGCATGCGAACACCGACACGTGGTTTGCCTCGAGGTGTGGTGCACCAATGATGGACTTGTTCTCGTCGATGTAGGCGACGATGTCGTCAACCTGCTGGGTGTTGTAACCCAAGCGACGAAGCGCACGTGGAATGGTTTGGTTGACGATGCTCATGGAGCCGCCACCCACCATCTTCTTGATCTTCACCAAGCCGAGGTCTGGCTCGACACCAGTGGTGTCACAGTCCATCATCAAACCAATGGTTCCAGTTGGTGCAAGCACGGTGGCTTGTGAGTTACGAACGCCGTACTCTTCGCCATCGCGCACTGCTGCGTCCCATGACTCTTGGCCAGCAACCAACAAGTCGCCTTGAACATCTGATGCGTTGGCAATTTCTGCGTGTGCGTCGCGGTGCATACGCAACACGTTCAGCATGTACTTCTCGTTCTCAGCGAAACCAGCGAATGGCCCCATACGGCTTGCAGTGCGAGCACTGGTGGCGTAGGCGTGGCCTGTCATGAGTGATGTGAGAGCTGCTGCCCATGCACGACCACCTTCGGAGTCATATGCGTAACCGAGTGCCATGAGAAGTGCGCCGAGGTTTGCATAGCCAAGACCAAGCTGGCGGAACTTGCGGCTGTTCTCACCGATTGGCTCTGTTGGGTAATCGGCGCGACCAACGAGGATTTCCTGCGCTGTGAACATAACTTCAATGGCGTGGCGGTAAGCCTCGACATCGAAACGATCGTTGTCGTCGAGGAACTTCAACAAGTTGAGCGATGACAAGTTGCACGCCGAGTTGTCGATGTGCATGTATTCAGAACATGGGTTCGAACCGTTGATGCGGCCGGTTGCATGTGCGGTGTGCCACTTGTTGATGGTGGTGTCGAACTGAAGACCTGGGTCTGCACATTCCCATGCAGCTTCTGCAATTTGACGCCACAAGTCGCGTGCACGAATAGTGCGCACTGGAGTTCCGTCGACAACTGCGTTGAGGTTCCAATCGCGGTCTTCTTCAACAGCCTTCATAAACTCGTCGGTGACACGCACCGAGTTGTTTGCGTTTTGGTACTGAACGCTGAATGAGTCTGCACCATCGAGGTCCATGTCGAAGCCGGCGTCACGGAGAACGCGAGCCTTGCGCTCTTCTTTCACCTTGCACCAAATGAACTCTTCAACGTCTGGGTGATCTGCGTTAAGAATGACCATCTTTGCTGCGCGGCGTGTTTTGCCGCCTGACTTGATGGTTCCGGCCGATGCGTCTGCACCGCGCATGAACGACACTGGACCAGATGCAGTGCCGCCACCTTCGAGGTTCTCGTAGCTAGAACGAATCTTCGACAAGTTGATGCCTGATCCTGAGCCACCCTTGAAGATCACGCCTTCTTCGCGGTACCAGTTGAGGATTGCGTTCATCTTGTCTTCAACAGAAAGGATGAAACATGCACTCGCTTGCTGTGGAACACCCTTCACGCCAATGTTGAACCACACGGGGCTGTTAAATGCTGCGCGCTGTGTGACGAGGATGTACTTCAGTTCGGAGCGGAATGCTTCTGCTTCTTCGTTGTCCACGAAGTAGCCACCTTCAACTCCCCATGTGGTGATGGTGTCCGCCACGCGGTCGATGACCTGACGCATGCTGCTCTCGCGCTCTGGGGTGCCTGGGGTACCGCGGAAGTACTTCTGCGCCACGATGTTGGTGGAGTTCAATGACCACGAAACAGGGAACTCCACGTCGAGCTGTTCGAACGCAACGGAACCATCGCGCCAGTTTGTGATGCGCGAATCGCGCTTTTCCCATGCCACTTCGTCGTACGGGTGAACACCCGGGGTGGTAAAGAATCGGCCGATGCCGATAGACAAGCGATCTGGTGCGAGTGACATGATTTCTCCTACTTGGCGTGATTTTGGTGGTCGAGAGACCGATATGTGACGGGAGAGACGCTCCCACCACAAGATGTAGTGGGTGACCCTCCCCCTTTTGCGAGTAACCCACAAGCGGTTGTGAGATTACAGCACTGTAGTTACACCTTTGTCAACGACCCTCGCAAAATTCTTTTTCGTAGCGCGGCGGCGGCGCGTGCCACCAGGTCCGAGACCGCCCGGTCCCAGGTTCGAAACAACTTCTCCCCCCACATCCGATGGCTCGCGGCCGCTACCGACTACCCCGTGAACCTACGGCCACTGCCCTGTGGATTGGAAGTGGACATCCATGTGAATTGAAGTTTTTTTCTGGGGAAACCCCATCATTTTCAGTGGATTGCGTTGTGGGCTACTTGTGGAGAAGTACACCCGTCCTGGGGACAACAGCGCCCTCTTAGAGCGACTGAACGGTCACCGGGATGGCGTTCAACACTGCATTGCCCGACAAGGGGTCAATTTCCTTGTCATCGGTGAGGATGTTCGAGTTCACACCGGCCTTTGCGGCAGCTACGACCATCTGAGTGCCAGGGACTCCGTGACCCCATCCGTGGGGCACACTGACCACACCTTGGCGCACAGCATCGGTGACCTCGGCAGGAATTTCAATTTCTCCCACGCGACTCTTAATGCGAATTGCTGCGCCATCTGTGATTCCTAAACGTTGTGCATCGTCTGGATGAACATGCGCAGTGCATGACAACGATCCTTTGGTCAACACATTGATGTTGTGCATCCATGAGTTGTTTGATTTCAATTCACGTCGACCAACGAGAACCATGTCGTGTTGTGCTGGTGTTGTCAACGACGCATGCAAACGCTGCATGTCGTCCAACAATTGTGTTGGTGCAATTTCAATTTTTCCAGATGCTGTGCGTAGTGCTTCCGGGAAACGCGGCTCAAGTGGCCCCATGTCAACACCATGCGGGTTTGCCAACATCACATCTAGTGACAACCCATTTGAATTCGCACCAAAAGCTGCGCCGTATGGACCAGTGTGCAACATGAAATCAAGAATTCGTGCAGTACCACGACGACCATCTTTGGAAAGCTCCGAAATAATTTCATCTGCATCGCGTCCAGAGATGGAAGACGAGGAATTAGCAACAGCCGACGTCACCATCGCTGAAATCATGTTGTCGTCCAGCGCAGATACATCGCATGATGCGCCAAGACCTTGCAGAATCCCTCCCAACTTCAGAATGATCTCCCACTCATCTGGTTGTGATGCATCTTTCTGCAACACTGGCTCGCTGTAGTTACCCACATTGCGCACTGCATACGTATACAAACCAACGTCGTAATGATTCTTCTCGAGAGCAGATGGTGACGGAAGAATGACATCTGCGTGTCGAGTTGTTTCGTTGAGATAAATATCTACAGACACCATGAACTCAAGGCTTGCGAATGCTTCATCAAGTTGCACAGAGTGCGGTGTTGACATGACTGGGTTTCCACCAATAGTGATGGCGCCACGAATTTGGTTCTCGCCCGGCGTCATAATTTCTTCGGCCATCACTGCCACGGGATATTCACCAAGAACTTCAGGCTTTTTGCTCACACGACTGTGACCTCGGCCAGTCGCAAAACCCTTGCCTTTTCCAGCTGTTCCGCGAGTGGTGGCACTTCCCGCAAGTGGCGTGGTGATCATTGCCCCGCCACGCTTGTCGAAGTTGCCAGTGACAATGTTCAACACGTTCACCAACCACGCATTCAGCGTTCCAAACGACACGGTGTTCACGCCAATTCGTCCATACACCGCAGCTGTTGGCGCAGCACACATCTCGCGTGCGATGCGAGTGATGACATCTGCCGGAACACCAGTGATTCCAGTAACTGCTTCGGGCGAGAACGGGGCAACAACTGCGCGTAAATCGTCTAGACCGTTAGAGATAGTCGCAATGCGCGGTTCTACTTTTGCAATGTTCTCTGCAAACATCACATGAAGTAGTGCCGACATCAAGAGCCCGTCTGTTCCTGGGCGAATGGATACCCATTCATCGGACTCTTCTGCAGTTTTCGTACGGCGTGGGTCAACAACCACAACTTTTCCACCACGTGCACGAATGGCTTGGATACGACCCGGATAGTCAGGTGCCGTGCATAAACTTCCGTTTGATGCGTAGGGATTAGCACCCAACATCAATAAGTAATCCGTGTGGTCAAGATCTGGTACCGGAATGCTTTGCGCTGTTCCAAACATGAATCCACCTGCAACATGCATGGGCATCTGATCAACAGATGATGCAGAGAAAATGTTGCGCGATCCCATCGACTTCAACATTGCACTGGTGTACAACTGTGGACCCAAGTTATGAGCGTTGGGGTTTCCTAAATACGCAGACAACGAGCCACGTCCGTGTCGTTCAATGACGCCCATGAAGCCACGCTCCACTTCTTGCCACGCTTCTTCCCACGACACCTCAACATGCACGCCGTTGCGCTTCACAAGTGGTACGCGTAAGCGATCGGGATCTTCATGTAGTTGTTTCAACGTGCTGCCCTTTGGGCAAATAAAGCCATGGCTGAAGACATCTTTTTGGTCGCCGCGAATTCGCACCACCTGCTCTTGCGGATTCACCGTGATCTCAAGGCCGCATGTGGCTTCACATAACGGGCAGGTTCGGAAAACTGTGCGATTGGCTGATTCAGTCATAACCACACTTTGCCACGCCACCAGACACTTGCCATCAGTGTTCGTACACTGACACCATGGGTCGCAGTGTTGAGGTGTGCATGATTACCACCCCAGACGGCGCCATTGATGTCAATGGTCGGTCTCGACCCCTTGGGGGCCCAGCAGACCAAGCGCATCTACTCGCTCTGCGTCAACACGCAGCCGTTGTCCTTGTGGGCGCAGGAACAGCTCGCCTCGAAAACTATGGGCCTCCATCGAAGTCGGGCCTTTGCATTGGAGTTGTCACCCAGTCATGCGCGTTGGACTTTTCCACTCCGTTGTTCGCCAGTGGTGCTGGCTTCATAGTGACAACCACAACGGCGCCAGATGTTCCAGTGAACAGCATTCGTGCGGGCACAACCACTATTGATTTTGCTGTAGTTATCGATCAACTGCCGGAAGGAATCATTCACGTGGAAGGTGGACCACAACTAAATGCTTCGCTGCTTGACGCAGACGTGGTGGACGCCATCAATCTGACCTTCTCACCAAAGCTCACCGGTGGTCGCGGTCCATCATTGTCACTTGCACCACACGCATTGCGACGCTTCACGCTTGCCGCTACCGAGGTTCACGACAATTTTGTCTTTGCGCGATACGAAAAAATTACGACTGCTTCAGCAACGCAAGTTCACGACTGAAGTCAGACGTGTCGTCAAAGTTTTTGTAGACACTTGCGAATCGCACGTACGCAACTTTGTCCAGTTCGCGAAGATGTTCGAGAACGGCGTGACCCACAGTGGATGTGGTGACCTCAGTTCCTGCCATCTGAGCCAGGCGCATGTCCTGTTCCACCATCTCGGCCAGTGCGTCAATCTGCACATCGTCCACTGGACGACCCTTACATGCAGAGCGAACCCCGTACACCACTTTTGCCCGATCGAATGGTTCCCGACCACCAGAACGTTTTGCCACCATGAGAGGAGCACTCTCGAGACGTTCATATGTGGTGAACCTGTATGCACACTCTGGACACGAACGGCGACGCCGGATTACTGAGCCGTCCTCGGTGGACCGCGAATCAATCACCTTGGTGTCGTCGTGTCGGCAAACGGGGCAGTGCACGAGAAGTGACTATAAATGACCCACCGTTAACTTTCTGTCAGTTTGTGACAAAAAGTCTGAATTTATGGAATGCGAATGATTTGGCCGGGCTCAATGCGAGCACCGTTGAGGCGCACCATTTCGCTGACCAAATCAGCAACGCTGCCCTGTGGGACCAATGTGCGAGCGATATCCCATAGCGTGTCTCCGCTCTTAGCGACAACAGTGCGCGGAACGACTTGATCTTCTGGTGTGGGATTTGATGCAAAGGCTCCAGATGTAATGACCACTGATGCGACTGCGAAGACCAAAGTGGCCCCCACCACTCGGCGGCGGCGACGGAATGTGGCCTCGCTGGGGCGAACGGCTGAACGGGTGCCGCGAGCTGAAGGAGCTGTTGCTGTGAAGAGAAGAGGATCAATGGTGGCTGCCATGACGGTGTCCTTTCAATAGTGGGGTTCTGGGACCGGGCGGTCTATGTGATTATCACCGTAGCGAACGGGTGTTCGTAAGTTTGCCCGAACAAGTGTTCGGTGTCAACCCCTAGCCGAACATTTGTTCCACGAACAGGTGTTTGACCTCGGTGGCGAACACCTGTACGCTCATCCCCATGTCTGAAGCCCTCACCGAACGCCAGCGCCAAATTCTCCATGTCATCGAAAAGAGCATGCAAGAGCGGGGCTATCCGCCGAGTGTGCGGGAAATTGGTGAGGCCGTTGGCCTCAACTCCCCCTCCACCGTTCATAACCACCTGGCCACCCTGCAGAAAATGGGCTTCCTGCGCCGCGACCCAACGAAGCCACGAGCCATCGAGGTTCGCTTCGACACCAACTCAGAAGTGGCTATGGAGCGTCGCCCATCACGTCACGTTCCACTTATTGGCGATGTCGCGGCCGGCACCAATGTGTTGGCTCAGCAAAATGTTGAAGACCTCATTCCCCTGCCCACCGACTTCACCGGAGAAGGCGAACTATTCATGTTGCGCGTTCGTGGTGACTCCATGATCGACGCCGGCATCTTGGATGGGGACTTCGTTGTTGCTCGTCAACAACAAGTGGCCGACAACGGCGACATCGTTGTTGCAGGAATTCCCGGCGATGAAGCAACAGTGAAGACCTTCAAGAAGTCGGGCAACAACATCACCTTGGTGCCAGCCAACTCCACCATGAAGCCCATGGTGTTCACATCTGATGAAGTCACGGTGTTCGGAAAAGTTGTCACCGTGATGCGTTCGCTCAAATAGAGCTGCTTAGGCAACGGGCAAGCCGGCGTCTTTCCACGCAAGCATTCCGCCTGTCATGTTCACGGCGCGATAGCCGCTGTTCAGCAACCATGCAGCAACTTTTCCAGACCGGTTGCCGCTTCGGCACACGCAAATGATTTCTTTTGTGGTGTCAATTTCAGTGAGTCGTTCTGGCAACTGAATCATTGGAATGTGCACTGCGCCTGCAATGTGAGTTTCATCCCATTCGTCCTGTTCGCGGCAATCCAACAGCACCGCATCAGTTCGGGCAGATACTTCTGCGACATCGATGCGAGGAAGATACGTGGGGATATTGCTTGATGCCCATGCGTTGAAACCCCCAATGAGATCCGACACATCTGAGAAACCATGCGATTTCAGAAGACTTGATGCAATGGCCGAGCGATAACCGCCAGCACAATTCACTACGACGGGAACATTTTTGTCTAGTTCTGGAAGCGCGTTTAGCAATGCGGCCAACGGGATGTTACGTGCACCAGGCAACATGCCCAGTGCCGTTTCTCCACCATTGCGAACATCAATCACCACGAGATCTCGTACGGACGCCATGCGTTCAGCCAACGCATCAACGGAGAGACGAGACAATTTGTCGACATGCTCGGGGTTCTGCACCATTGTTGCAATGGGGTCACGAAGTGCGCCAAGAACATTGTCGAATCCAATTCGCGCAAGGCGTGTGCGTGATTCTTGTTCTTTTCCAGGCTCTGTCACCAACACAATTGATGTACCAGGAGTCATCACTTCGCCGACGTATTCAGCAAAGCGTCCACCGAGACCGACATTGACCGAACCGCGAATGTGGCCAGCAGCAAACGCCAGGTCGTCCCGTGAGTCAATGATGACGGTTCCATTCTCACGTAGGCGAAGAACCTCAGCCAACGACAATTCGATGACTGGTGCATCGTCAACATGCAGTGGTCGATCTTGGCGGTTGCGATTTGCTGCAAACGGGAAGTACAACGGCGCAACGTTCTGGCCCTCCGTCACAATTTCAACGAAGTCATCAATCACCATCGGAGCAAGCGCATAGTTCGTGCGGCGCTGTTCACCAATGGTGGAAACAGTCTCAGAGGACAACTGCTTTCCGCATGATGAGCCGGCACCGTGCGCTGGGTACACCAACGTTGAATCTGGAAGCTTTAACAACTTGTCATGGAGTGATGAGAACAGATCGTGGGCAAGATCGTTGGCCGTAACCCCAACCGAGACCAACAAGTCAGGTCGACCAACATCACCAATGAACATCGTGTCGCCAGTGAGAACTGCATGAGGAGTATCTGACGGACCGCTCTCGCGAACCACCACGCTGATGCTCTCCGGGGTGTGCCCAGGCGTGGCAAGGATCTCTAGGTCAACGGCGCCTAACGAAATGTGTTCGTTGTGATCAACAAAGGCGGCGTCGAATTCCACTCGGCCCTCTGCCGCCCTGCCGTACACAATGGATGCCCCGGTTGCTGCGGCAAGTTCGAGATGTCCAGACAAAAAGTCAGCATGGAAATGGGTCTCAATCACGTGAGTGATGGTGAGACCGTTTGCCTGTGCATCGTCGAGATATTGCTGAATGTCGCGCTGTGGGTCCACCACCGCTGCCTTGCCGGATACAAGGTCACCCACCATGTAGCTGGCGTGAGACAAACACTCGAGGTAGTACTGCTGAAAGAACATTGGTGACTCCTTCGTCAAAGATGATGATACCCTACGGGGTATGTGTAGACAAGTGACATGTAAGAAATGTGGTCGCCCGTCATGGGCTGGATGCGGAGCACACGTAGAACAGGTGCTTGGACATGTGGCCAAGTCCGACCGTTGCGCATGTCGCGAAGGATCACCTGCTAGCAATAGTGGTAAGCGTGGACTCTTTGGACGCCGAAAGGGCTAATGATGAAAATTGAAGACACCGTCAAAGCAGATCTTCGTAGCCGCCTGCGCCGTATTGAAGGCCAAGTACGTGGTATTCAAAACATGTTGGAAGAAGAACGCGAGTGTCGTGACATCGTCACACAAATTGCGGCAGTCACAAAAGCAATGGAGCAAGTGGGATTCAAAATGTTGGCGTCGGGTCTCACCCACTGCCTACAAAACCCAGAGGAATCAGCAGCGACTGGCTACTCCATTGAAGAAGTGGAAAAGATGTTTTTGAAGCTCTCGTAGAGAGAGTTAACGCAAACGTTGAGCCACTAAAGCGAGTTTCGCGTCCGGCTGTACCACCGCCACGCGAACGAATTGTGAAGCGTCTGGGCCATAGAAATCTCCGGGACTTACTAATGCTCCCCCATCGCGCGCCAACTTTTCAGTGAACGCCCACGCATCATCAACGGGGAACCACAAATAAAAACCACCATCGGGTAACGCAATATCGATTCCCGACCATTTCGACAATGTGGTGGCCATCATCTCGAGGCGCGATTTATATCGATCTCGTTGCACTTGTACGTGAGCATCGTCATCAAGCGCAGCCACCGCTGCTGCTTGAGCGGGCCCGGGAACCATAAAGCCCGCGTGCTTTCGCACTTCTTTCAAGTAGTCAACAATCTCTGCATCGCCGGCATAGAAGCCAACGCGAACGCCAGCAAGGTTTGATCGCTTTGATAACGAGTGAACGGCAACAACGCCATCAAGACCGCTTTGCAAAATGGATTGCGCACTGGTGGTCCATGTGAATTCGGTATAACACTCGTCGCTGAAAATAGGAATGTTGTGGTTGCGACCCCAGTTTGCGGCGTACCTCAAGTCGTCCAGTCCACCAGTGGGGTTGCTAGGACTATTCACCCACACCATCAACGCACGATCTATGTCGTCCTGCGACAGTGATGCAAAGTCCATGTGCCCTTCAGCGTTCATGGGAACAGGTAATGCGCGTAGCCCAGCCAATTGGGCGCCCATTTCATACGTGGGATAGGCAACGGCTGGATAAATGACGGTGTCTCGATTTGGACGACGCAACTTCATGTATTGAGGAGTTGTTGCAACGAATTCTTTCGTGCCAATACACGCCGCAATGCGAGACACGGGGACATCAATGCCGAAACGTCGACCCATCCAGCGCGCAATAGAACGGCGCAGGGCCTCCGTTCCGATAGATGCTGGATATCCGCGCTCAGACCCAGATTGGCTGAGTGCAGCAACAACGGCATCTGGTGGTGGGTCACATGGAGTTCCGATAGACAAATCAACAATGCCGCCATCGTGATCAGATGCAATCTTTTGAAATTCGTCTAATCGATCAAAGGGGTATGGCGGTGGCACAAATCCCACCTGGTCTCTGTTTCGGTCAGCCATGATTCTCCAAGTTTCCACCATCGGCCACACTGACGACGAACTCGCGCAGACGACCCACCGATGCCTCGCCTAGTCGAGCCCGAATACGCAGACCTGTGTCTGCCTCTTCAATAGACACCACTTCACCTTCACGATGCACCGACGCCACGATGTCTCCGCGATCAAACGGCACCACTAATTCAGTGATACGGCTAATGGCGCGCATGCGATCGGCCAAGCGGCGCAACAACACATCAATCCCTTGAAGCGTGAGCGCAGACACTGCAACAGACCCTTGATACTCCTCCACCAATGACGCACCATGGTCGTCCAGCATGTCGGCCTTATTGAACACAATGAACTCAGGAACTGAATCTGCACCAATTTCAGCCAACACCTCGCGTACAGCAGTGATTTGATGTTCTGGATACGTGGAACTTCCATCCACCACATGCACCAACATGTCAGCTTCCGATGCAACTTCCAGCGTGCTCTTAAACGACTCAATGAGACCGTGCGGTAGTTGACGAATAAATCCAACAGTGTCGGTGAGAAGAACCGGTTCACCGCCCGGGAGAGACAACCGCCGCGTGGTGGGGTCGAGTGTTGCAAACAATCGATCTTCGGCCAGTACGCCCGCCCGAGTAAGCGCATTCAACAACGTTGATTTGCCGGCGTTGGTGTACCCAACAATGACAACTGATGCAAGACCACTTCGGCTACGACCTTTTCTCTGTGTGAGACGAGTGCGCTGCAGATCTTTCAAATCTCGTTCAAGTTTTTCAATACGTCGCATGATGCGACGACGATCAACTTCTAACCGTGTTTCACCAGGACCACGAGTTCCGATACCGCCACCCTGTTGCGACAATCCAGCTTTTGCACCACGACGAAGTCGAGGAAGGCGATAACGCAACATGGCCAATTCCACCTGCGCCTTTCCTTCTTGAGTGTGTGCATTCTGCGCAAAAATGTCGAGAATCACTGCTGTTCGGTCTAACGCGGTACGACCCAATGCGCGCTCAAGGTTGTATTGCTGCCCAGGTGTGAGTTCATTGTCGAACACCACAGTGTCGGCATCAATGGCCAAACACACTTCGCGCAGCTCATCAACTTTGCCTTTGCCAATGTAAAACGCAGGGTCTGGGGAGTCTCGGCGCTGCGTCACGCGCGCCGCTTCGTCGGCACCTGCAGTGTCGATCAGTAACGACAGTTCATCGAGACCCTCTTCGGTTTCGTCATCCGTATGTCCAGCAAGCGTGACACCCACCAACACAATTCGTTCGCGAAACGAACGCTCAATGAGCGTCTGGCCAAGGGCCTCCTGGTACGGATTACTCACACGCTGACCAACACCGTTGCAATGTGAACTGCAGGACCAATCAATGTTGCAACAGACTCAGGTGAAATATGCACACGAGCCATCCCGCCATCCATATGAACAATGACATCACGCACCGAAGCAGGCACCAAGCCCCAGCGCAACGCAGCATCAGCAGCTGCGCAGGCTCCGGTGCCGCATGCACGAGTAATACCTGCACCACGTTCGTGGACCCGCATGGTGATGGCATTGGTGCCCGGGCCTGGCTCCACAATTTCAAGATTCACATGTGGGACTAGTTCTCCCAGACGTTGCAGATCCACGATGGACACATCTTCGACACCCACCACGGAATGCGGATTGCCTAAAGAGAGATGACTCACAGGACGCATTGGATCACATTCCAGTGCAGCCCAATTATCAGGTTCTGATAACGCGGAGACCACGCCCATATCAACACTTAACAACAGAGTGTTCACGTCTTCTTGTTCCACCACGGTGACATCGCGCATGCCGGCATCTGTTCGCACGTGATACGTGGCTCCAGTGCCGTTCTGGAGTGCACCATGTGCGGCTTGCACTAGACAGCGAATGCCATTCCCGCTCATTTCGGCAACACTGCCGTCAGCGTTATACAACCGCATGGTGAGTTGATTGTCGTCTGCGATGGACAACAGCAACAGACCGTCTGCACCAATTCCAGTACTGCGGTGACACCAACGTCGCGCAAGGTCTGGCCATGCGGTTGCTGGTTCACCTTGAGCGAGGTTGTATACCAAGAAATCGTTTTCCAACCCGTGGTGCTTTGTGAGCAAGACGTCCATTAGTAGAGAGACTATGCCAGGAGTGACTGCAACACAGGGGTGACTTCTGAAATTGGGTCGTTCTGTACCTGCACCCAATGAATACGAGGGTCACGTCGATACCACCGTTCTTGACGCACCGCGAATTGTTGGGTACGCAACGTGATGGTTCCCACCATTTCCTCAACACTCTGCCCGACCGCGAGACCTTCAATGACTTCTTTGTACCCCAACGCCTGATAGGCGGTCTTCGAGAGTGTCTGTTGGCGGTTCAAGAGACTACGCACCTCCTCAATGAGACCGCGTTCCATCATTTTCCAGACACGTTGTTCAATGCGCTGGCGCAACACAGTGCGATCCCACTGAATTCCAACCATCACGGTTGTTGTCTCTGGAAACTGGGTAATGCCAGGACCAAACGAACTAAAAGTGGTTCCACTCCCCCGACACACTTCAAGAGCGCGAATAATGCGACGACGATTATTGGGCTCCATACGCGAAGCGGCAACCGGATCTACTCGCCGCAACTCGGCAAACAATGATTCTGTGTCATCATTTTGTTCAAGTTCTTCGCGAATCTCGGGCCACTGTCCTGGCATATTCAATCCGTCCACTAACGCAGTGACATAGAGACCCGTTCCGCCCACTATTAACTCACGGGTTCCTCGCTGGTGCATCGATGCGCGCGCCTGCTCAATGTGGTGGAGAAATTGAGCGACAGAAAATTCATCACTTGGGTCTGCGATGTCAATCCCGTGATGCACCACACGTTGCCGATCTTCCAACGTTGGCTTTGCAGTGCCGATATCCATTCCGCGATACACCTGCATGGAATCGGCAGCGACAATTTCACATTCGCCCTGCGATTTGGCGAACTCCATTGCAACATCACTTTTCCCACTTGCAGTGGGCCCTAGCACCACCGCCGATGGCACAGAGGTCACACGTTCACCGATGCAACGGGGATACGAATTTTGTGAGTCGGCTCAGCCAACACTTCCACGAAACGACCTTCCAAAAAGTGCGGGGCGCCGCGGGTGATTTCCGCTGTTGCATATGTTCCGGGGCGAAGGGCATGCGGCGCGGTGAAGTGAACAAGCTTGTTCTGACGTGTACGACCCGTGGTCACGCCCGGATTACGTCGACTTGGCCCCTCCACCACAATCTCTTCAATACGACCTTCACGTGCTTGATGCTTCAACCATGCAGACCGCTCCACCACTGCACGTAGACGTTCAAAACGATCTGCAACAACTGCAGGGTCTACAAAGTGATCCACCATTGCAGCTGCTTCGGTTCCTTCGCGTGGCGAGAAGATGAAAGTGTAGGCAGAATCGAAGTCTGCTTCGGCCGCCACTTCAAGCGTGCGAACAAAGTCGTCTTCAGTTTCACCAGGGAAACCAACGATGATGTCTGTGGTGACGGCAAGGTCTGACATGAGGCGGCGAGCTTCTGCAAGACGTTCTAGGTAACGCTCGCCGGTATATCCGCGGTGCATTAATGACAACACACGATCTGAACCAGCCTGCAACGGATAGTGCAAGTGCTCACACACCGACGCAGTGTCAGCCATAGCCTGCAACACATCGAGTCGCATGTCCTTGGGGTGCGGACTGGTGTATCGAACGCGACGAATTCCCTCCACCTCACCAACACTGCGCAACAATTCTGCAAACTGTGGACGCGCAGCAACATTTTCGCCATCACGACGAGCGGCTAACGACAAGTCGCGGCCATAACTGTTGACGTTTTGGCCCAGCAAGGTCACTTCAGTGACACCTTGTGACGCCAAGTGCTGTACTTCGCCAACAATGTCGGCAAATGGTCGACTGATCTCTTTGCCGCGAACCGCTGGAACGATGCAATAGGCGCATGTGTTGTCGCAACCAATTTGAATGGTGACCCAGGCATTGAATGTTGTCTCGCGACGTGCGGGAAGTGCACTGGGGAACAACGCATGATCGTCCAGCACTGCCTCTTCAAGTATCTCCGTGATGGGGCCATTATCAATTGCATGTGCCAGCAACTCTGTGGTGCGATGGACGTTATGTGTTCCCATCACCACGTCTACCCAGGGGGCGCGAGTTTGGACAATGTCCTTATCTTTTTGGGATAAACAACCGCCTACCACAATGCGACGACCATCTTTGGCGTCTTTCCACGTCTTCAGATGGCCGAGGGTTCCATACAACTTGTTGTCAGCGTTCTCACGAATACAACAGGTGTTTAACACCACAACATCTGCATCGTCGTCAGAATCTGCGCGACGAAGTCCATCGGACTCGAGAAGACCCGAGATGCGCTCAGAGTCGTGTTCGTTCATCTGGCACCCAAACGTGCGCACGATGTATGACTCTGGCGTCTTTCCACTCACGCCTGTCAGGCTACCGACCCTTCCACAACCAGTGGGAGGAACCACCCCATGAATGCCAGAAGGCCAGTTCCCTGGGAGAGGAACTGGCCTTCACTCGAGTGGCAACTCGATTGGCTGTGTTGCCACAGCAACTTCTCGTTAGTCGAGCTCGATTGGCTCTTCGTCTTTGTCGGAGAATTCCGCTTCAACCTCGCCGTTTAATCCAGCGATGGTGCGGATCTTCTGCTCCATATCCACCATGAGTTCTGGATGTTCGCGCAAGAAATTCTTTGCGTTCTCACGACCCTGACCCAATTGCTCACCCTCGTAGGTGAACCATGCGCCGGACTTCTTTGCGATGGCCATTTCCACTGCAAGGTCTAGCAGTGCACCTTCGCGACTAATGCCTTGGCCATACATGATGTCGAACTCTGCTTGGCGGAAAGGAGGTGCCACTTTGTTCTTCACCACTTTGACGCGAGTACGTGAACCAGTGACTTCAGCGCCGTCTTTGATGGATTCGATACGACGAATATCGAGACGAACTGATGAGTAGAACTTCAACGCACGACCACCAGGAGTTGTTTCTGGCGAACCAAACATGACGCCGATCTTTTCACGCAGCTGGTTGATGAAAATACAAATAGTGTTCGACTTGTTGAGGTTTGCGGTGAGTTTGCGCAATGCCTGGCTCATGAGACGGGCCTGCAAGCCAACGTGACTGTCGCCCATGTCGCCTTCAATTTCTGCACGTGGTGTGAGTGCTGCGACAGAGTCAATAACAACTACATCGAGTGCACCGGAGCGAATGAGCATGTCTGCAATTTCGAGAGCTTGTTCACCAGTGTCTGGCTGCGAGATGAGCAATTGGTCGATGTCGACACCGATGGCTTTTGCATAGACAGGGTCCATTGCATGTTCTGCGTCGACGTAGGCGCAGATGCCGCCGTTGCGCTGAGCTTCTGCAACAACATGCATTGCAAGAGTTGACTTACCAGAAGACTCTGGGCCGTAGATCTCTACAACACGACCACGTGGCAGTCCACCCACTCCGAGAGCGAGGTCCAGCGGAAGTGCCCCAGTGGGGATGGCTTCGATAGCCATGGAGCCCTTCTCGCCCATCCGCATGATGGAGCCTTTTCCGTATTGCTTGTCGATCTGGGCGAGGGCCGCGTCGAGTGCCTTGTCGCGTTCTGGGCTTGGTGTTGTCATGGTGTGTGCCTTTCGGTTTTCCCGCTCTGGGTTTCCCAGACGTTCTGGGAAGAGCGGACTGTACGCAATGGGTGTGTTCGAACAACAACACTGTAACTACGAACACCTGTTCGGTCAAGCATTGTTTCGTGGCCCGATGTGCTCCAGGCACGCCGCAGAGTGGAAAGGCCCGACGGCATTGAAAAGAGTGGGTTTACCGGCTCTTCGAGGACAGCCAGGCTTCGGCTGATGCGATGTCTTCGTCCGATGGAGCCCGGATAAACAGGTCTACCCCCTGCCACACGGTGTACGTGAGCGGATACGTGATGATGGGAACGCAGACGGCCAGCACGCCAGCCACGATGAGAAGTGGCACGAGATCCACACCGACAATCACGGACAGCACCAACCAGAAAATGATGGATCCGAAGGTAATGAACACGCCCATAGTTGCAGCGCCCAGTTCATACCCTTCGTAACCGCGTTCCCAATTAATTCCACATGTCTGACATTGGTCGACCTTCTTGTACCAAGACGTAAAGAATGAACCCTTACCGCCACACCATGCGCACCGACGGAATAATCCGCGGAACAACATTTTGATCAGTGCCGGACGTGGATGATCATGCAATGAGTTCATGAATAAATTCTCCAAAAACAGATGCGTATCGGAGTGCCTCTTCCTCCGAATGCATGACTGAGATTAGCCATTGTTCATCGAGCCCTGGCGGAAGCAGAATGCCGCGATTCACTCCGTGAATCCATTGTGCGAACGCAATATCAAAATCTGTGGACTTGTAATCGCGATAGTTACGAATTGGTGCTTCTGCCCAGGTAATGCAACCTTTTGCGCCAAATTGCACCGTATGCGCAGGTAGCCCTGCACTCGCAATGATGTCGTCACAAGCAGCGATGAGTTGTGCGTTTCGAGCAATTGTTGCGTTTGTCACATCAGGCGTACAGACCTGCGACAGCACCGCAACGGCAGCTGCCATCACTAGCGGGTTTCCGTTGTATGTACCCATGTGAACGACACGACCATTGCTGATGTGTGACATGCATTCTTCGGTGCCACCAAATGCACCAAGCGGCAATCCACCACCGATGCTCTTTGCGAGACACACCAGGTCTGGAACCACACCGAGAACTCTCGTTGCGCCACCCCAACCTGCAGTGATGCCGGTTTTTACTTCATCGAAAATCAACATTGTTCCGTGCTCACGCGTAATGCGACGCACGTCTTCGAGATAACCGGTCTGCGGCATGCAAATGCCGATGTTTTCCATCACTGGTTCAACAATGAACGCTGCGACATCGTTGCCTGCAAGTGCTTCTTCTAATGCGGTTGCATCGTTGTATGGGATAACGATGGTGTCTGCAATCGCAGAACGCGCCACACCAGCCGTTGATGGAACAGCAATTGGATGGTCAGCCGGACCTGCAGCATCGACAGGGGGCTTCATTGACACCATCACTGTGTCGTGGTGTCCGTGATATCCGCCTTCTACTTTGACGATCTTGTCCCGACCGGTTGCACCGCGCGCCACTCGAATGGCATCCATGGTTGCTTCGGTTCCCGAGTTCGTAAAACGCCACAGTGGAAGCCCGAAACGTGCAGCCAGCAATTCGCCAACTTCTGCGGTGATTTCAGCAGGAGTGACATACAGCGTTCCGTCGTTTAACTGCCGCTCGATTGCTTGACGAACAATGGGGTTCACGTGACCAGCGAACAATGCTCCGAAGCCCATGTTGTAATCGACGTATTCGTTTCCGTCGACATCAAGCATGCGCGCTCCGGCTGCATGTTTGACAACGACCGGATGCGGGTCGTAGTACTGAAGACTGGAAGGAACACCGAGAGGGAGCACCTGTTTCGCCCTCGCAGTTGCCGCTTGAGATCCAGTTGTTCTCTCGGCATATTTCTGCAGCTCTCGCCGCGTGATTTCTTTGGCTCTGTCTGCCAAATTGTGGTGCAACGTTTTGTTCGTTGCTGACATGAATAACACCCCGCTTATACGGTTTCAACTCAGCCTACCCCAGATGGCATGGTGTCCTCCGGCGAACACTGAAACGCAGCCATGGTTGGGAGAATCGGCGTTGCGTGGCAGACTGACTACCCACATGGTGGTCGTAGCTCAGCCCGGTTAGAGCGCTAGGTTGTGGCCCTAGAGGTCGGGGGTTCAAGTCCCCTCGATCACCCCATTCGTGAGCCGGCACCGAGAAATCGGTGCCGGTAACACGATTGTTCTCAATGCTTTGGTGTTCCACCATGCCTATCGCATAGAGTGAATAAGCACATATTGCGCCTTTAGCTCAGTTGGTAGAGCAACGGACTCTTAATCCGCAGGTCCTGGGTTCGAGCCCCAGAGGGCGCACCA
>JBMTEX010000012.1:0-26338 GCA_049433485.1 Ilumatobacteraceae bacterium
GTTTCGCTATTCGTGAAGGTGGTCGTACTGTTGGTGCAGGCCGCGTCACCAAGATCTTGAAGTAACGGATTCAACTAATGGCTACTAACAGCATTCGTATCCGCCTCAAGGCATTCGATCACGACATCATCGATAAGTCGACTCGCATGATTGTGGAAACAGTTCTTCGCACAAACGCAAAGATCCGTGGACCAATCCCATTGCCCACAGACAAGCATCGATTCACCGTGATTCGCGGACCACACATCGACAAGGACTCGCGTGAGCACTTCGAGATGCGTATCCACAAGCGCCTCATCGACATCGTCGAGCCAAACAACAAGACAATTGATTCGCTCCAGCGCATCGAACTGCCTGCCGGCGTCGACATCGAAATCAAGCTTCAGGGCTAAATCTCGCGTTACAAAAACTACAGAAAGGGGTGGTCGCAAGGCCGCCCCTTTTGCATGCCTGGCGTGACGAATTCTTAGGAGATTCTTTCTTTTTCTGCACCCCAACAATCCTGAAGAGGCGAGATACTAAACACATGAGCGATTCACATTGGATCAACACCCCACCACAAATCCCTACTAAGCGACCACTGGGCACTCGCATTGGCGCAGTCGTCCTCATCTTGGCCATTGCATTTGGCGGTGGTTTGGCGGGCGGCATCCTGGGAGCTGCTGTCACTGACTCCGTGGATGAGGCAAGTAACTCTCCACTCGTCACAGCTGCACCGGTGAAGTCTGGCGATATTGGAGATTCCAATGTCGCAAAGGCCGCTGAAGTGATTGCACCAAGTGTTGTCACTATCGACAGCGTGTCGTCTTCCGGAGAAGCAGTAGGAACTGGAATCATCATCACGTCTGATGGGGAAATCCTTACAAATAATCACGTTGTCGAAGGGTCAAAGACTGCACGTGTTCGTTTGTACGGGCAGACAAATCCCATTACTGCAGATGTGTTGGCGACTGACCCAGGCAACGACATGGCGCTCATTAAATTGCGCAACACCACCGGTCTTGTCGCTGCAACCTTTGCAGATTCAGAATCAATCGCGGTAGGCGACCCAGTTGTTGCGGTGGGTTACGCGCTTGCGCTCGATGGTGGTCCCAGCGTGACATCTGGAATCATCTCAGCGTTGAACAGAACTTTGCAGTTAGATAATGAGACTTTCTTGAATGCATTGATCCAAACCGATGCAGCAATTTCATCTGGTAACTCTGGTGGGCCACTCATCAACATGAATGGACAAGTAGTTGGTATTAACACCGCTGTTGCTAATGGTGGTTTCAATAGTGCTGCAAACAATATTGGTTTCGCAATCGGCGTGAAAGAAGTTTTACGTGTGAACGACATCTTGCACGACATGGCTGGAGGTGCAACGCGCCAACAAGGATTCCTTGGAATCAGTCTCGGTAATCGCACAGATGGTGGTGCTGGCGCAGTGATTGGTGAAGTCACCGCAGGCTCACCAGCGTCTAAAGCTGGTGTGCGCGTGAACGACATTGTGTTGTCAATTAATGATCAACCAATCGCGGGCGATGAAGGATTGGTTGCCATCATTCGCGACTCTGCACCTAACGAAAAAATTACACTTGTTGTGGAACGTGACGGAAAGAAAGTCACGCTGGAAGCAACGCTTATTGCACGACCACAGGACTAGTTACAACACCTCAAGGTGAACTTGGGGAAAACGAACATCGTCTAGAACATCGCCATCATTCAAACCTTTGGGTTCGAATGGTGGTGATGTTTTCCATGGTCGGCTAATCCACCGTGCGTCGTCACCCACATAGCGGTAACTGACAATGCGACGTCGATGTGGATGAGATGCAGTTCCTGGCGCGGAATGCAATGTACGGAAATGAAATGCAACAACATCTCCTGGTTGTGCCGCACACACCACGGTCTCGCCGAGCGATTCCAATTCTTGAACAGACGGGAAGAGTTCGAAACCAGTTGCTTGTGCAACGTATGGAGAGTCATCAACGAATCGATTGGGGATGAATCGACGTGGCACGCGATGACTTCCTCGAATGCATCGCAACGCAATGGTGGACGGGATGGGATCAAGAGGCACCCACAGGCTCACGTTGTCGAGACCTTCCACTCCGTAATAGGGATCATCATGGTGCCACGGGGTGGGAGTGGCGGTTCCAGGTTCTTTCACCAGAACGTGTTCGTGGAAAAAACGAGGCGAGGAGGTGTTCATGAGCTCGCCGGCAATCTGGGGGAGGGGTCCGGCGAGGGCCGTGGTCTTGAATTCCTCGATGGAGGCCCAGTTCACGTAATCGTCAAAGAATCGGCCGCCGCTGTTGGCCGGGGTGTAGTCATTCGACCACTGGCTGGGTGATGCGAGGTTCTTTTCCACCCCTTTTTCAATGGCAGCAAGGTCCGCAGGGGTAAGGACCCCCCTTAAAATGACGAAACCGTCTTCCTGATAGGTGGAGATGTCGGCAGGAGATAACAGGGCCACGTCTCGATGGTAGGCGAGGCAGACCCGTGAGTCACTCGTGGGGCAGTGTGTCAGCGACTGGCGATGTATTCACAAATGCACAAAGTCTCTGAAATACCCTGCCCACTTCCTTTGTGGTCGGTGATTTCCCCCGATAGCGTTCCTACTCCGTGCGATTCGGGCTTCGGCTCGAAAAGCTAGATCGATCGTCGAAAACACAATCGACGTCCGTGAAGGCCGCAATGCAGAAATGCAATGTGGAACCACACGGCAAAACCCAGACAGGTGCTCCGTCAACAGAAATGTTGTCGGAGCATTTGCGTGAATAACCAACGAGAAAAAGGGTTGCCGCCATGGCACAAAAAGCGATCGTCGGCGAGAAAGTCGGCATGACACAGGTGTGGGGAGATGACCAACGCGTCATCCCTGTCACAGTTCTGCGCGTCGAGCCGGTGCGCGTCGTTCAAGTCAAAACAAATGACCGCGACGGATACACCGCTCTGCAAGTTACATACGGACAAAAAGCCGCCAGCAAATTAAGCAAGCCTGAACAGGGTCACTTCGCTGCAGCAAATGTTGAACCAGGTCGACGTGTTGTCGAACTACGTCTCGACTCTGTTGATGGTTTTGAAGTCGGACAAGAACTCGGTGCAGACGTTCTCGCAGCAGGCGAAAAAGTAGACGTCACTGCAGTCAGCCGCGGTAAGGGATTCGCAGGTGGAATGAAGCGTCACAACTTCAACGGCCAGGGCGCAAGCCACGGTAACCACAAGCACCACCGCGCACCAGGTTCTATCGGTTCATGTTCATTCCCCGGACGCGTGTTCAAGGGTCTTCGCATGGCTGGTCACATGGGTAACGAGCAGGTCACCACATTGAATCTTGAAATTGTGCAAGCAGATCCAGAACGCGGTCTTTTGCTTGTGAAGGGTTCAGTTCCAGGTCCAAACGGTGGCGTTGTCATCGTGCGTAATGCAGTAAAGGCGAAGTGATTTCAATGGCATCAATCGCACTGAAAAACGCTTCCGGCAAAGCAGCGGGAAACATTGAAGTTGCAGACGACTTGTTCGCAGTGCAACCAAACGTTCCTGTGATGCACCAAGTTGTCAAGGCACAGCTTGCAGGTCGTCGTGCAGGTACATCTGCAACGAAGACTCGCGCTGAAGTGTCAGGCACTGGCAAGAAGCCATTCCGTCAAAAGGGAACCGGTGGCGCACGTCAAGGTTCCATGCAGGCACCTCACTACACCGGTGGTGGTATTGCACACGGTCCACAACCACGTAGCTATTCGCAGCGCACACCACGCAAGATGGTTCGTCTCGCGCTTGCTTCTGCATTGTCAGATCGCAACAACGAAGGTCGCGTCGTAGTTCTCGATTCTTGGGGCTTCGATGCGCCAAGCACGAAGGCTGCAATCAAGACGCTCGAAGCAGTTGGCACAACCGGAAAAGTTCTTGTAGTTGTTACTCCTCAAGAAGAGAACGCAATCAAGAGCTTCCGCAATCTTCCAAACGTTCACCTTCTTCTCGTCGGTGAATTGAATGCGTACGACGTGCTCTGCAACGACTGGGTTGTCTTCTCACAAGACAGCCTTCCTGGATCAAAGGACGCGAAGTAATGAAAGACCCACGCGACATCATCATTCAGCCAGTAGTTTCTGAAAAGAGCTACGCACTGATGGAAACAGACGTGTACACATTCCAAGTTCACGTCGATGCAACCAAACCAGAAATCCACGATGCAATCGAGGCGATCTGGGGCGTCAAAGTGCTGAAGGTCAACACCCTTAATCGCAAGGGCAAGTACCAGCGCACACGCAACTCCAACCGAATCGGTCAACGTCCGCACACCAAGCGGGCCATTGTCACCCTCGCAGCGGGAAGCAAGATCCCGTTGTTCGAAAGCTGAGATCATCATGGCAATTCGTAAGCGCAAGCCAACAAGCCCGGGCCGTCGTTTCCAGACGGTGTCGGACTTCTCCGAAATCACAAAGACAACACCAGAAAAGACACTTCTCGCATCGAAGTCAAACACTGGTGGTCGTAACTCATACGGTCGCAAGACTGCACGCCATAAGGGTGGTGCACACAAGCGCCAGTACCGCATCATTGACTTCAAGCGCAACAAAGATGGCGTTGAAGCAAAAGTTGCATCAATTGAATACGACCCGAACCGCACATGTCGTATCGCACTTCTTCACTACATCGACGGAACAAAGTCATACATCCTTGCTCCAAAGGGTCTTGAAGTAGGTATGCGCGTTGAAAGCGGACACGGCGCAGACATCAAGCCAGGCAACGCAATGCAATTGCGCTACATGCCTGTCGGTACCGTTGTTCACAACGTTGAATTGCGTCCTGGTCAGGGTGGCAAAATTGGCCGCTCTGCAGGAATGGCAGTGCAGCTCGTTGCAAAAGATGGTGACTTCGCAACATTGCGTTTGCCATCAACTGAAATGCGCCGCGTTCTTCTCGATTGCCGCGCCACCGTTGGTGAAGTTGGCAACTCAGAGCACGAACTCATCAAGATTGGTAAGGCCGGTCGTAACCGTTGGAAGGGTGTTCGCCCACAAACCCGCGGTGTTGCTATGAACCCAGTCGATCACCCACTCGGTGGTGGTGAAGGAAAGACCTCTGGTGGACGTCCGCCAGTGTCTCCATGGGGCAAGCCCGAAGGTCGTACCCGCAATACAAACAAGCCGTCGCAGCAACTCATTGTTCGCCGTCGTCGCGCAGGAAAGGGACGGAGGTAACACATGTCTCGCAGCCTCAAGAAGGGTCCATTCGTCGACGAGCACTTGCTCAAGAAAGTCGACGCAGCAAACGAGTCTGGCGACCGCAAGGTCATCAAGACTTGGTCACGTCGATCCACCATCGTTCCCGACATGGTTGGTCACACCATTGCAGTGCACGACGGTCGCAAGCATGTGCCCGTGTATGTCACTGAATCAATGGTTGGTCACAAGCTCGGCGAGTTCTCACCTACCCGTACGTTCCGCTTCCACGCCGGACAAGAAAAGAACGCGAAGAAGTAGTCATGACCGGTCCAAAGCTGAATGAAGCAAACCGCGTTGCCGGCACAAAGAGCGGCAGCAAGGCAAGCGCAAAATATGTTCGCTCGTCTGCATCAAAGGCACGCGTGGTGTTGAACCTCGTGCGCAACCAAGATGTACGCACAGCAGATGAAATCTTGCAGTTCACAGATCGTGAAATGGCTCGTGTTGTTCGCAAGGTGCTTGCATCTGCAGTTGCTAACGCAACAACAAACGACGGTCTTGACGCAGATGAATTGTTCGTCAAGGCATGCTTTGCAGACGAGGGTCCAACGCTGAAGCGTTTCCGTCCTCGCGCAAAGGGTCGTGCTGGAAAAATCAACAAGCGCACCTGCCACATCACCGTGATTGTCGATCGCATGAGCGACGAGAAGCTCGCAGTGATCGAGGCAAAGACCATGGCAAAGGGCGCACCAACCAGCAACCGTCGTGCACGCGTTGCAGCAAGCCGTAAAGCTGCTGCACCAGTAGACGAAGCACCAGTTGCAGAAGCACCTGTAGAAGACACCACCTCAACCGAAGAAGCAGGCAACTGATGGGCCAGAAGATCAATCCATACGGCTTCCGTCTCGGCGTCACCACCGATTGGAAGAGCCGTTGGTTCAGCGAGCGTGAATACAAGGATTACCTCACAGAGGACTGGAAGATTCGCGAATACCTCATGACCACTCTTGAAGACGCAGCTGTTAGCCGCGTTGAAGTAGAGCGCACACGCGACAAGCTCCGCATCGACGTGCACACTGCACGCCCAGGAATTGTTATTGGTCGTAAGGGTGCAAAGGCCGACGAACTTCGTGCGGGCCTTGCACACATCACCGGCAACAATCGTTTGCAGTTGAACATTGTTGAAATCAAGCAAGCAGAACTCGATGCTGCACTCATCGCACAAGGCGTTGCAGACCAGTTGGTCAACCGAATCGCTTTCCGTCGTGCAATGAAGCGCGCAGTGCAGAACGCACAAAAGTTCGGCGCACTTGGAATTCGTGTTCAGTGTTCCGGTCGTTTGGGCGGCGCAGAAATGAGCCGCACCGAGTGGTACCGCGAAGGTCGAGTGCCCTTGCACACACTTCGTGCAGACATTGATTACGGTTTCCGCGAAGCACGCACCAGCTCTGGTCGTGTTGGCGTGAAGGTGTGGCTGTACAAGGGCGACATCGTTCCGTACAAGACCACAACACAAGACAAGATTTCCCGCGAAGCCGCAATGGCCGTGGGTGACACATCTGGTCAAGCAATTGCAGAACAGGCAGCATCACGCAAAGTCGTGTCATCTGCTGGTCCACGCGTTGCAGCTGCAGATGTTGCAGAAGAAATAGCTCCGCTTGTGAAGCCTGCTGATCCTGAGTTCGAGCGCTTGCTTGAAGAGGAAGAGGCAATCGAGCGTCGCTTGCACGATTCACACGAAACTCCAAAGCTTCGTGGGGAGGACTAATCATGTTGATGCCTCGTAAGGTCAAGCACCGCAAGCACCATCGCGGCCGTATGACTGGTGTTTCAAAGGGTGGAAACGCACTTGCTTTCGGCGAGTACGGAATTCAAGCTCTTGAACCTGGTTGGATCACCGCTCGTCAGATTGAAGCTGCACGTATTGCAATGACGCGTCACATTAAGCGCGGCGGCAAAGTGTGGATCAACATCTTCCCTGACAAGCCAGTCACCAAGAAGCCAGCAGAAACCCGCATGGGTTCCGGCAAAGGCAACCCAGAGTTTTGGGTGGCCGTTGTGAAGCCTGGCCGCATTCTTTTTGAATTGTCCTATCCAACACCTGAGATTGCAAAGGCAGCTCTCGAGCGCGCTGTGCAAAAACTCCCGATCAAAGCTCGCGTCATCAGCCGCGACGAGCAGATCTGATTCGAGAGGTTTAGAAAATGGCACGTTCAATTACCGAACTCCGCGACATGGATCTCGCCTCACTTGTGGCAGAGCTTCGTGCAAGCAAGCAAGAGTCCCTCAACCTGCGATTCCGCAATGCAACTGGCCAGCTCGACAAGCATGACGAGCTGCGCAAAGTGCGTCGCCAAATCGCCCGCATCAACACCCTCATCCGTCAGCGCGAAATCGCTGCGGCCGAGGCAGCCGGGAAGTGAGTAGTCACATGGCAGAAGTAACAAACACCGAGCGCAACGCACGCAAGATCCGTGAAGGTCTTGTGGTCTCGAACAAAATGAACCAAACAGCTGTCATCGCAGTTGTCGAGCGCGTTCGCCATGCGAAGTACGACAAGTTCGTTCTTCGTACAAAGAAGCTCTATGCACACGACGAGGCAAACGACGTCAACGTCGGCGACCGCGTGCGTGTCATGGAAGTCCGCCCGATGTCAAAGCTGAAGCGCTGGCGCATCGTTGAAATCCTGGAGCGTGCAAAGTGATCCAGCAAGAATCGCGTCTTCGTGTAGCCGACAACAGCGGCGCAAAAGAAGTTCTCGTCATCAAAGTTCTCGGTGGTACGCGTCGTCGTTACGCCTCCATCGGTGACGTCTTCATTGGCACTGTGAAGGATGCAATTCCTGGTGCAGGTGTGAAGAAGGGCGAAGTTGTTCGTTGCGTAGTTGTTCGCGTGAAGAAGGAAAAGCGTCGTCCTGACGGCAGCTACATCCGCTTCGACGAGAACGCAGCAGTACTCATCAAAGATGATCTCACGCCACGTGGCACCCGTATTTTCGGACCAGTTGGCCGTGAATTGCGTGACAAGAAGTTCATGCGAATTGTTTCGCTTGCACCGGAGGTGCTCTAAGCCATGAAATTCAAAGTGAAAGACGAAGTCCAGATCATTGCTGGCAAAGATGCAGGTAAGCGTGGCGTCATCATCAAGGCTCTTCCAAAAGAGAACAAGGTGGTTATCGAAGGCGCAAACATTGCAAAGCGTCACCGCAAGGCAACTCAACAAAATCAGAAAGCTGAAATTGTTGAGATTCCAATGCCCATTGATGCATCCAACGTGATGCTCGTGGTCGATGGCAAGCCAACGCGAATTGGTTACAAGGTCAACGCAGACGGCACCAAGGTGCGCGTCGCGAAGAAGACAGGAAAGGAAGTCTGATGACTACCGCCACCACTCCTCGCCTGAAGGCACGCTACGACGCCGAAGTAAAGCAGGCTTTGCTTGTTCAACTCGGTCTCGAAAATGTAATGCAAGTTCCTAAGTTGGAAAAGATTGTCATCAACATGGGTGTGGGTCGTGCAACACAGCAGCCATCACTGTTGGACAGCGCAGTTGCAGACCTCACAGCAATTGCTGGTCAGAAGCCAATTGTTACCAAGTCACGCGACTCCATCGCAGGTTTCAAGCTTCGCGAAAACCAAGCAATTGGTTGCAAGGTCACATTGCGTGGCGATCGCATGTGGGAGTTTTTCGACCGCTTGCTCGCAGTTGCAATTCCTCGTATTCGTGACTTCCGTGGTCTCCCAGCACATTCATGGGATGGTCGCGGTAACTACACCTTCGGTCTCACTGAGCAAACAGTGTTCCCCGAAATTGATTACGACAAGATCGATGCCCCACAAGGCATGGACATCACAATCGTCACAACGGCGGTTAACGACGAGGCGGGCAAGGCTCTTCTCGACGCATTCGGTTTCCCCTTCAAGCGTGGCAATGAGGCCGGTGGCCCACCAGCACGCAAGAAGCCCAAGTCACGTGGCCCCGTTCGCGGCGGCAAGAAGAAGTAGGTAGACGACAATGGCAAAGAAGTCGCTCATTAACAAGGCAAACGCAAAGCCAAAGTTCAAAGTGCGTGCATACACGCGCTGCCGCAAGTGCGGACGCGCTCGTTCGGTGTACCGCAAGTTTGGTTTGTGCCGCGTATGTCTCCGAGAAATGGCTCATGCAGGTGAAATTCCTGGCGTGACCAAGGCGAGCTGGTGAGGTAACAATCATGATGACTGATCCCATCGCAGACATGCTCACACGTCTCCGCAACGCGAACACTGCGTTGAAGGAAACAGTGGCCATGCCATCGTCAAAGCAAAAAGTTGCTTTGGCAGAAATCTTGAAGAAAGAGGGCTACATCGCCGACTTCTCCGTAGCACCAGCTACTAAGGGTCCAGGCAATGTGCTCACTGTCAGCATGAAGTACTCGAACGATCGTCACCGCACCATCAGCGGATTGACACGTGTGTCAACACCAGGTCTTCGTGTGTATCGCAACTCCAAAGAAGTTCCTCGTGTACTCGGTGGTCTCGGCGTTGCAGTTCTATCCACCAGCCAAGGTCTCATGACCGACCGCGAAGCGCGCAAGCGCAAGGTCGGCGGCGAAGTCCTGTGCTTCGTGTGGTGATCTCGGGACGAAAGTAGAAAACGACATGTCACGTATCGGTAAAGCCCCCATCACAGTTCCTTCCGGAGTCGATGTCACCATCAATGGTCGCAACGTTTCCGTTAAGGGACCAAAGGGAACACTGTCCCGCAACATTCCTGGCGACATCATTGTTCGCCAAGAAGAGAACACCATTCTTGTCGAACGTCCAAACGACGATCGTCAGAATCGTTCATTGCACGGTCTTTCACGCACACTCATCAACAACATGATCATCGGTGTCACCGACGGGTTCACCAAAGAACTTGAAATCATTGGTGTTGGTTACCGTGCTGAAGCACAAGGTGCAAATCTTCGTCTTGCACTTGGTTTCTCACACCCAGTCATCGTTCCTGCGCCGGATGGGATTTCTTTTGAAATCCCGGCGCAGACACGCGTGATTGTGAAGGGAATCGACAAGGAACTTGTCGGTCAAGTTGCAGCAGATATTCGCTCTATTCGTAAGCCTGAGCCATACAAGGGCAAGGGTGTGCGCTACCTCGGTGAGCGCGTACTCCGTAAGGCCGGCAAGACCGGCAAGAAGTGATTCGGTAGCAGAGGTTCACCATGGCAAACATCGCAAAAATTCGTCGCGAATCGCGTCTTCGTCGTCACCGTCGTGTGCGCAAGAAGATTCATGGCACCGCAGAACGTCCACGTCTTGCAGTGCATCGCACCAACAAGCATTTCAACATGCAGCTCATCAACGACGACCTCGGTCACACCGTTGCAGCTGCGTCGTCAGTAGAAACAGGCTTGCGTAGCGATAGCGGCGCAACAGTTGCTGCTGCAACAAAGGTTGGACAATTAATCGCACAACGCGCTCAGGCTGCGGGTGTCAAAACGGTCGTGTTCGACCGTGGCGGCTTCGCATACCACGGTCGCGTTGCCGCAGCAGCAGAAGCTGCTCGTGAAGCAGGACTGGAGTTCTGATGAGCAACGTAGTTACAAACACAACACCTGAACCAGGTGCACTGCGTGAGTCACGCGTCATCCACATCAACCGCGTTGCAAAGGTTGTTAAGGGTGGTCGTCGATTCTCATTCACCGCACTTGTAGTTGTTGGTGACGGCAACGGCCGTGTTGGTCTTGGTTACGGAAAGGCAAAGGAAGTTCCTTTGGCAATCCAAAAGGGAACCGAAGAAGCAAAGCGCAATCTGTTTGATGTTGCTCTTGCTGGTTCCACCATTACTCACCCAATTCTCGGAATCTCTGGTGCAGGTCGCGTGCTGTTGAAGCCCGCTGCCCCTGGTACCGGAGTTATCGCCGGTGGTGCTGCTCGAATCATTCTTGAAGAAGCAGGTATTCACGACGTTCTTGCGAAGTCACTCGGATCAGCAAATGCAATCAACGTTGCACGCGCCACCATTGAAGGACTTCGTCAATTGCAACGCCCAGATGAAGTTGCAAAGCGTCGCGGCATTCCTGCCGAGTCGTTTGCACCAAAGGGAATGTTGAAGGCCTACACAGATCGCAAGAAAGCGACTGCAGCAGGAGAGGCTCACTAATCATGGCTGAGAAGACCATCACTGTCACCCTGAAGCGCTCAAAGATTGGCGCAAAGCCAAAGACACGCGGAACACTTCGCGCACTTGGCCTCAGCAAGATTGGCGACACCAACACTGTTCCCGATCGTCCAGAAATTCGTGGAATGCTTGCACGCGTTCCTCACCTCATCGAAGTACAGGAGAACTGATCATGCGCGTCGATGAACTCGCACCAGCACCAGGAAGCGTCAAGCGTCAAAAGCGCGTTGGTCGCGGTACAGGCGGTAAGGGCGGTAAGACCGCAGGCCGCGGTACCAAGGGTCAGCATGCACGCGGTCGCGGCAAGGTGGCACGTGGTTTCGAAGGCGGCCAGATGCCATTGAAGCAACGTGTTCCAAAGCTGAAGGGATTCAACAACCCCTTCCGCGTGGAGTACTACGCCGTCAACCTCGACTCGTTGAACGATCTTGGTCTCAGTGAAGTCACACCAGAAATCCTCGTTGACAAAGGTGTAGCTCACAAGGGAACCTACGTGAAAGTCCTCGGACGTGGAGAAATCTCCATTGCCGTCAAGGTGTCTGCACACGCAGTGTCAAAGTCTGCTGAAAAGGCAATCGTTGCCGCCGGCGGTTCTGTGACAATCTTGCCGTTGCCATTCAAGGTTCGCCCAGCAGCGAACGGCAACCAGTTCACCAACCGCTAATCGCGTCGCGACTTTTCGCCCGACGTCAACAAGGAGTAACGCGTGTTCTCAAACGTGAAGAACATCTTCAAGGTGGAAGATCTTCGTAAGAAGCTTTTGTTCACCATGCTGATGATCCTCGTCTACCGATTTGGATCCGCAATTCGTGTTCCAGGCGTGGACTCCAATGCCGTTGCTCAACTTCGAGAAGCTGCAAACTCACAAGGTGCGCTCGGATTCTTGAACTTGTTCTCTGGTGGAGCGTTCGGATCGTTCTCCATTTTCGCACTCGGCATCATGCCCTACATCACCTCCAGCATCATCATGCAGGTGTTGAATGTGGTCATTCCCAAGTTGCAAGAGTGGCAAGAAATGGGTGCTGTTGGTCAGCGAAAGATCACACAGTGGACTCGTTACGTTGCAATCGGTATCGCATTGTTGCAAGGCTCCGGCTTGACATTCATCTTTGGTCAAGGAAATGGTTCTGCATTTATTGGTGCAGCTGCACAAGCGCCAGACGTTGTCTTGCTTGACCCGTTCATGCCTCGTGCGTTGTTGGTGATTCCATCATTGGTGGCAGGAACCGCATTGCTCATGTGGATCGGTGAACTCATTAGCCAGAGAGGCATCTCAAACGGAATGTCCGTTCTCATTTTTGCGTCGGTCGTTTCTGGTTTGCCCTACAGCTATTACTCCATCTTGCAGAGCAAGAAGTTCGTTGTATTCGCAGTTCTGGTCATTGTGTCGTTGGGAATTCTCGCCGCGGTCGTTCGCGTAGAACTTGGTCAGCGTCGTATTCCGGTGCAGTTTGCAAAACGAATGGTTGGCCGTCGTATGACTGGTGGACAAAGCACCTACATTCCATTGAAGGTCAACCAGGCGGGAATTGTTCCTATCATTTTCGCGTCGTCAGTTCTGTTGCTTCCGGTGTTGTTATCCAACATGTTGGGCAGCACAGAAGGGTGGCGTGGTTCTATCGCAACTTTCGTGAATGACTACTTGGTGAACAGCCAGAACATCGTGTACATCGCATCGTTCTTCTTACTCATCATTGCGTTCGCATACTTCTATAACTCCATTGCATTCGATCCCATTCGTCAGGCAGATCAATTGCGTAAGCAGGGCGGATTCATTCCAGGTATTCGTCCTGGGCAACAAACAGAGCGTTACCTTGCCAAAGCTGTCAACCGAATCACACTCCCCGGGGCAGTGTTTGTTGGCTTCATTGCAATCTTGCCGTACATCATTTTGTGGGTTGGCGATGTCCAATCATTCCCATTTGCTGGAACAACGGTTCTCATTGCTGTTGGTGTCGCACTTGAATTCATGCGCACTATCGACAGTCAATTGATGCTCCGCAACTACGAGGGCTTCTTGAAGTGACCACCACCCAGATGGGCAGTGGTTTACTTCGTTTGATCGGTTAGCAGCATGATTCAGGGTGCACGTATCGTGCTATTGGGTCGCCAAGGTGCGGGTAAGGGAACTCAATGTGTTCGCTTGTCTCGTCACTTTGTGGTGCCACACATCTCCACTGGAGACATCTTGCGTGCCGCTGTTCGTGAGGGCACCGAGCTTGGGAAAATGGCCAAGGCTGTTATCGATGCGGGTCAGCTCGTGGGCGACGACATCATGGTCGGAATTGTGGCTGAGCGCCTAAAGGCAGACGATGCCCGACTTCGTGGCTACATCCTCGACGGCTTCCCTCGCACCGTGGCACAGGCTGTTGCGCTCGATGAGATCACGTCGGATAGCCCTGTTGATATGGCCATCGACCTCGATGTGCCCCGAGATTTGGTGTTGTCCCGCCTGTCTGCGCGCCGCGTGTGCCGCGACTGTGGGGCCAACTTCCAAGCCACCGGCCAGGACCCCAGTCCCTGGACCTGCGAGAACTGTGGGGGAGACGTGGTCCAGCGCGACGACGACACCCCAACAGCCATCAACCAACGCCTGGATCTCTATGAGACCCAGACCCAGCCCCTTATTGACTATTACGGCTCATCGGGCCGTCTGGTCACCGTCAATGGGGTCGGCAGCCCCGACGACGTGTTCGAACGCCTCACCGAGGCGGTCGAACAAAGGCGCTAACTGGCTATTGGCGCTAGGAAAATGCGCCGATAGCATTGTCACTCGCCCCTGTTGCAGTTCTGCTAATGGGGGCAACTGTTCCATCAATCAAGGAGACCACCCTGGCTAAGCCAAAAGAAGATGCGATTGTGCTCGAGGGCACGATTCTTGAATCTCTACCGAACGCAATGTTTCGTGTGGAGTTAGAGAACGGCCACAAAGTATTGGCGCATATCTCTGGAAAAATGCGTATGCACTACATCCGTATTCTTCCTGGCGACAAAGTTCAGGTGGAGCTCACTCCATACGACCTCACCCGCGGTCGTATTACATACCGCTTCAAGTGAGAACGCAATGAAAGTACGCCCGAGCGTCAAGAAAATCTGTGAGAAGTGCAAGGTCATCCGTCGTCACGGGCGTGTGATGGTGATCTGCGAAAACCCCCGGCACAAGCAGCGCCAGGGCTAAGAAAGTCAACGAAGGAAACGTAAACACATGGCACGTATTGCTGGCGTCGACATCCCACGCGAAAAGCGTTTGGAGATTTCGTTGACATACATCTTCGGCATTGGTCGATCAACATCCATCAAGATCTGTGAAGCAACAGGTCTCAATCCAAACACACGCGTTCGCGATCTCACTGAAGATGAAGTGAACCGCATTCGTGCATGGGTTGATCAGAACATCACCGTTGAAGGTGACTTGCGCCGTGATGTGCAGCAAGACATCAAGCGAAAGATCGAAATCGGATGCCTACAAGGTGTTCGTCATCGCAAGGGTCTTCCCGTTCGTGGACAGCGCACGCATACAAACGCGCGCACACGTAAGGGACCAAAGAAGACAGTTGCCAACAAGAAGAAGGCAGTGAGGTAACAACATGGCGAAGGCACAAGCAGGCGGCCGCCGTCCACGTAAGCGCGAGCGCAAGAACGTCACCTCTGGCGTCGTTCATATCAAGAGTTCTTTCAACAACACCATCGTGTCCATTACAGACATGGAAGGCAATGTCATTTCATGGGCATCGTCTGGTGGCGTTGGTTTCAAGGGTTCACGTAAGTCAACTCCTTTCGCTGCACAGATGGCTGCAGAAAAAGCAGGCAAGGCTGCAATGGAGCATGGTCTTCGTCGCGCCGAAGTACACGTAAAGGGTCCAGGTTCAGGTCGCGATACCGCATTGCGTTCCATTCAGAACTTGGGCATTGAAGTGTCAGGAATCAAAGATGTCACCCCGGTACCGCACAACGGTTGCCGTCAGCCGAAGCGTCGTAGGAGCTAATCATGGCCCGTTACACCGGACCCAAGGTGCGCATTTCGCGTCGCCTCAACACAAACATTTTCGAAAACGCAAAGGGCTCAAAGGCTCTCGAGCGTCGTCCATTCCCACCAGGTGCACATGGTCGTACGCGTCGTCGCAATGCAGGTTCTGAATACCTCGCGCAGATGCAAGAGAAGCAGAAGGCAAAGTACATCTACGGTGTGCTCGAGCGCCAGTTCCGTCGCACATACGAAGAGGCAAACCGTCTCGCAGGTCCAACCGGCGAAAACTTGTTGCGCCTTCTTGAACTTCGCCTCGACAATGTCGTGTTCCGTGCTGGCTGGGCATCAACCCGCCCACAGGCACGTCAGTTTGTTAACCATGGTTTGATCCAGGTCGATGGCAAGCGCGTTGACATTGCGTCATTCCGCGTGAAGCGTGGACAAGTTATTTCTTTGTCACCAAAGGCAAAAGAAATGATTCAGATCCAGCACAACATCGACACACTCGATCGTTCACTCGTTGGTTGGCTCGAAGCTGGTGACAAGCAAGTCACCGTGCGCGACCTTCCACAGCGCGAACACATCGATGTACCCGTCCGCGAGCAGCTCATTGTTGAGCTTTACTCGAAGTAATTCTTTCAGCCGTTTTATAGGAGAGCACCATGCTTGTCATCCAACGTCCTTCAGTCGAAGCAATCGGCGACGACCATCCAACACGTCAGCGTTTTGCTGTTGGTCCACTCGAGCCAGGCTTTGGCCACACCATTGGTAACTCGCTTCGCCGCACATTGTTGTCATCTATTCCTGGTGCTGCAATCACAACCGTCAAGTTTGATGGCGTCGAGCACGAGTTCACCACCATCAACGGAATGACCGAAGACATCACAGAACTCATCATGAACTTGAAAGATGTTGTTGTTGTGTCACACAGCGATGAGCCAGTTGTTCTTCGCGTCGATGCAAAAGGTCCAACAGATTTCAAGGCCGGCGACATTCAAACAACCGCCGACATTGAGATTTTGAACCCGTCACTGCACCTCGCAACACTGAACTCAGGTGCACAACTTGGTTTTGATATCACCATCGAGCGTGGACGTGGTTACATGTCCACCGATCGAGATGCAGAGAGCCGCGTCATTGGTGTAATCCCCATCGATGCAATATTCTCGCCAGTTCGCCGCGTCATGTTCGACGTAGAGCCAACTCGTGTTGCACAGAGCACTAACTACGACCGCCTCATTCTCGACATCGAGACAGACGGTTCAATTGCTCCACGCGAAGCACTTGCTTCTGCTGCTGCAACATTGCGCTCACTTGTTGATCTCATTGCAACATTGTCTGAAGAGCCACAAGCACTCGAGCTCAGCGAGCCAGTGGGTGCAAACGTTGGTGTGCCAGACCTTGACTTGCCCATCGAAGATCTCGATCTCAGCGAGCGCCCACGCAACTGCCTCAAGCGCGGACAGATCAACACCATTGGTGAACTTCTCTTGAAGAGCACCGATGACCTTTTGAACATCACCAACTTTGGCCAGAAGAGCCTCGACGAAATCATCCAGAAATTGGATGAGCGTGGCCTCTCACTGCGCGCATAATTTCGGAGCCCAAGGAGTACCACAATGGCAACACCACGTCGCGCCCCACGCTTCGGCGGTAGTGCTGCACACCAACGTTTGCTCATGGCAAACATGGCCGCATCACTCTTCGCTGCAGAAGGCATCACCACCACCGAAGCAAAGGCAAAGGCATTGCGTCCTATTGCTGAAAAGCTCATCACCAAGGCAAAGAAGGCCCAAGAAGATGGCCCAATGCGCGTCCACCGCATTCGTCAAATTCAGGGTTACCTCGGTGACAAGGAAATGACCAACAAGCTTGTGAATGAAGTTGCGCCAAAGTACATGGCACGCAACGGTGGTTACACACGCATTCTCAAGCTCGGAACCCGCCAGGGTGACGCTGCGCCAATGGCGCGCATCGAACTGGTCTGAGTGATCACCGGTCATGGCACCGGAAACAAACGCATTGAACGGGCCCGCCACTAGGCGGGCCCGTTTGCGTGTGTCATACCATGGCGCGCACTTTCACGGTTTTGCAGTGAACAATGACGTGGACACTGTTGAAGGCGTTCTTACTTCTGCAATCGGCACCATCACGCAACACAACGTTGTGCTCAGCACTGCTGGAAGAACAGATGCAGGTGTTCATGCGCGTGCACAAGTGGTGTCATGCGATATTCCTGCAGATACGAACTTGAACACGCTGATTCGCAGTCTGAACAGTATGTGTGCACCGTACGTTGCAGTGTCAGACGTGCAGTGGGCAGACGAAGATTTCGATGCACGTCGCAGTGCAACATGGCGTTCATATCGCTACACCATCTGGAATTCACCACATCCGAATCCATTGATGCTTGATCGTGCATGGCACGTGTGGAGACCACTGTCTGTTCCGCTCATGAATCTTGCGTGCGACGCAATTATCGGTGAGAACAATTTTGCTGCGTTCTGTCGAAAGCCAGATACGAAAGACGGTGAACCCGAAGCATCAATGAATCGGTACGTCTTTGACGCGCGGTGGCGTGATGAAGGCGAGAACATTGTGGTGTTTGAGATTCGGGCCAATGCCTTCTGTCATCAAATGGTGCGCAGCCTGGTGGGCTTTTTCGTGGATGTTGGCCTGGGGAAGCGGCCCGCCAGTGACACCCGCGCGGTGATGCTGGCAGGGGACCGCCAACATGGGTCACCAGTGGCGCCGCCTCACGGATTGGTGCTCTGGGACGTCGGATACGACGGCCATCGAATCCACCCCTAAAACTGGGGCGTTGTTGGGTTTTCGGGGTTGCCGTGTGGCCAAAATCGCCCCTATCCTTACCAAGCCCCCTAAATGGGGTCGGCGACCTTGGGGTCCCCACTACGAAAGTCTCAGAAGTCTCATGCGTACCTACTCACCAAAAGCAAGCGAGATCCAGCGCGCCTGGCACATTGTTGATGCCGAAGGCCTCGTTCTTGGTCGTCTCTGTACAGAAGTTGCGCGCATCTTGCGCGGCAAGCACAAGCCAGTCTTCGCACCACACATGGACATGGGCGATCACGTCATCATCATTAATGCATCGAAGATTGTGATGACCTCTGGCAAAGCAGACAAGAACATGGTGTACACATACTCCGGCTACCCAGGTGGTTTGAAGAGTGAGTCATACCAAAACTTGTTGAACCGCAAGCCAGCAGATGCAATTGCACGTTCAGTTGCAGGCATGTTGCCGAAGGGTCCACTTGGTCGCCAAATGATCAAGAAGCTCAAGGTGTATCCAGGTGCAGAGCATCCGCATGCTGCACAGTCCCCCGTCGTTCTCGATCTCAGCGCCGCCAAGGCCCGCTAATCAACTTAGGAGTCATTGTGGCTAACGCACCTCTCACCCAAACAACTGGTCGTCGTAAAGAAGCAGTTGCACGCGCCATTCTTCGCGCAGGAACCGGAACCATCACTGTGAACGGAAAGCCCATCGAGGTTTACTTCCCTACAGCAACACAGCGCATGGTTGTGACCGAAGCACTCCGCGTCACAGATCGCGAAACCGCATACGACATCAACGCAAACATCTTTGGTGGCGGCGTTACTGGTCAAGCTGGTGCATTGCGTATGGCAATTGCACGCTCACTTATCGAACTCGACCCAGAGTCACGCCCTGCTCTGAAGAAGGCCGGCTTGCTTACCCGCGACGCACGTCGTAAGGAAAGCAAGAAGTACGGTCTCAAGAAGGCACGTAAGGCTCCGCAGTTCACCAAGCGCTGATTTGCGCTTGCACCACGCGGTAGAGCGTGGTTGCGTCAGGATTCATCATGCTTCACTTCGGTACCGACGGTGTCCGCGGAGTTGCGCTTGACGAACTCACTCCTGCACTGGCTCGTGATCTAGCACGTGCAGTTGTGCGTGTGTTGCAGCCAACATCTGTTGTCATCGGACGAGACACGCGCGAAAGCGGAGAGACACTCCAGCAAGCAATTGTTGATGGTTGTGCTGCTGAAAGCGTTCCCGTGCAGTTAATGGGAATTGCACCAACACCTGCCATTGCATTTGCGTCAGAGCGTCACGATTGGGTGGGTATAGCAGTGACTGCTTCACACAACCCGTGGACAGATAACGGAATCAAAGTGTTTGCATCGGGTGGCACAAAACTTGGTGATGCTGAACAGATTGAAATTGAGCGTGTGTGGCACGCGCTGGTTGCCGAGCCTGCACCAGTAGCTCTTGGAACTGAACACGACGCACGCGAAGTTCTCAACGAGTATGCATCACATCGTGTGAACGTTGTGGGTAACAGTCTTGCTGGTCTTGTTGTTGTGGTGGATTGTGCCAATGGTTCCATGTCATCGATGGGGCCACAGGTGTTGGCTGCTGCAGGTGCAACCGTGATCTCCATGAATCATGAACCTGATGGTCGCAACATCAATGACAAATGTGGCGCCACCCATCTTGATGCACTTGTGGCGCGCGTTATTGCTGAACGTGCTGATATTGGAATTGCATTTGATGGTGATGGAGACAGGCTGATGGCGGTCACTGCCACTGGCATGGTGGTAGACGGCGATGTCATCATGGCGATTGCAGCATCAGACTTACTTCAGCGTGGCCTGTTGCGTAACAAAGGCGTTGCCGTCACCGTGATGAGCAATCTCGGATTCCATCGTGCAATGGAAGAGCTACAAATTGATGTCGTCACTACTCCAGTGGGAGACCGCAATGTTCTCATAGCACTGGAAGAGTACGACTTTGTTCTTGGAGGAGAGCAAAGCGGACACATTGTTCATCGCGCACATGCAACCACTGGTGATGGTCTTCTTGCGGCATTGATTTTGTGTGAGTACTTAGTGCGTTCAAAGACCACTCTTGATGAGGCAGCAACAGTGATGCAGTCGTATCCACAAGTTCTTGTCAATGTGCGATTGGAAGAAAAGATTCATGATCCTGTGGCAGACCTTGCTCTTGCCATTGAAGCTGTTGAAAAAGACTTGGGAGCATCCGGTCGTGTGTTGGTGCGCGCATCGGGCACAGAGCCACTTGTTCGCGTGATGGTGGAAGCAGCCGATGAAGACACTGCACGAACCACTGCGTTGCACCTTGCATCTGCGGTTATTGCCGTGCATGGTGGCGTATTAGAGGGCGCGCACTAGGGCACCGCGTTGGTGTCCTAACCTTGAGATATGTGCGGCATTATTGGAATTCTTCCCCGACCAGGGTCGCGGCAAGCACCAAGTAGTGATGACATTCTTCGTCTCTTAGATGCAGCCGTTGATGCCGGCAACGATCTTCATGCCACATCAGAGGCCCTCGTCGCAGTAGACCAGTTACTGCGCGGAGATGCGGGCATTCAAACCTTGGCCGGAAACCTCTCACTTGCGGGCGATATTTCGGCGCGACTCAACATCATTGATGCTCGGGCAGATGAGGAAGAGCGTCGTCTCGACGCACTGCATGCCGATACCGCCACCTTGGATTCGCAAGCAGCCACCTTGTCTCGTGTGAAAGATGCTGCGTGGGCTATTCGTCGCGACAGGCTTCGCACAGCAGATGAAGTGCACGCATTAGCTGGCAGAAATGCAACGGTGTCGTCATTGGCGGGTTACCTCAGTGTTCAACAAGCGCTGTCCGCAATTGATCGTCTTGAAGTGCGCGGTAGAGACTCTGCTGGTATCAGCGTCATTGTCACGGTTCCTTCTGCATTGCCACAAGATGTTGTGACCGCAATTGAGCAACGCTCGGCTGACCCGTTGTTTACCGACAAGAGTGTGCGACTCGTCGGTTCAACAGTGGTGTTTGTGTACAAAGCCGCAGCAGAGATTGGCGAGCTCGGCGACAACACAAAGCACATGAGAGCATCACTCGCTAGTGACGATGTTTTGCGCCGAGTTCTTGCAATAGAAGGTGCTCAAACATCGGTGTTGGGTCACACCCGTTGGGCCAGCGTTGGAATCATTTCTGAACCGAATGCACACCCTGTGAACGGAGAAGAAGTTGTACCAGAACAACAACTGTTCTCTGTTGCAGTTCTTAATGGCGACGTTGATAATCATGCTGATTTAAAGGCGCGTCATAACTTGCGCTTTGCCGAACCAATTACTACTGATGCCAAAGTCATCCCGGCACTCGTCGATAGGGGCCGTTCATCTGGCATGAACACTCTTGATGCGTTCTTGAATGCCGTCACACAGTTCGAAGGCTCAGTGGCAATCGGCTATTGCGCAGCAGATGAGCCGGACAACATGTATCTCGCATTGCATGGAAGTGGTCAAGGCTTATACGTGGGATTGGCCGAAGACAGATTCATCATTGCAAGTGAGCCATATGGAACGGTGGAAGAAACGCTTCATTACGTTCGTTTAGATGGCGAGTTGCCATTGCATCCAGATCAGCCATCGTCGCGAGGGCAGGTCGTGCAATTGCTTGGTCAGCATGCGGGAACCCTCGAAGGCATTCGCATGTTCGCCTACGACGGCACTCCAATTGCGCTCTCTGCAGATGATGTTGCAACCGCTGAAGTAACAACGCGTGACATTGATCGTGGAGATGCCCCACACTTCTTGCTGAAAGAAATCGGCGAAGCACCTCGCAGTTTCCGCAAGACCGTTCGTGGACGCACCACTGAAATTGATGGTTTGTTGGTACCAGACCTAGATCAACAAACGTTGCCGCAATCAATTCGAGATCGACTCGCATCGGGCTCTATTACACGTATTCGCATCATCGGTCAGGGGACAGCCGCTGTTGCAGGTACATCCTTAGTGCCAGTTCTCACCTCGTTACTTGGTTCATCAATTCATGTTGAAGCACTGACCGCTACTGAGTTGTCCGGTTTTGCGATGGAAGCAGACATGTCCAACATGTTGGTGATTGCGGTGAGCCAAAGCGGAACCACCACCGACACCAACCGCACCGTTGACTTGGTTGCCACACGTGGTGCTGCAGTATTGGCCATCGTGAACCGACGGGGAAGTGAACTAGCCAGCAAAGCACACGGTGTGTATTACACATCCGATGGTCGAGATGTTGAAATGAGTGTGGCTAGCACCAAAGCTTTCTATGCGCAGGTGGCAGCTGGCGCAATCTTGTCGTGTGGAATCGCGCGAGCAACTGGTCATGTAGATGCACAGCGCATGCACCGCATTTTGTCGTCACTAATTTCAATGCCGGAAGCGATGCAGAGCGTTATTGAACAGCGCTCACATATTGGCGCCATTGCCAAGCGTTTTGCACCAGCTCGCCGTTATTGGGCGGTTGTGGGTAGTGGGCCCAACACGGTGGCGGCCAACGAGGTGAGAATCAAGTTGTCGGAATTGTGTTACAAGTCAATCTCGTGTGACATCACCGAAGACAAGAAACACATTGACTTGTCATGCGAGCCAATGATCTTGGTCTGTGCAGCTGGATTGTCTGAAGGAACAGCAACAGACGTTGCGAAGGAAGTTGCTATTTTCAAAGCGCACAAAGCGCTCCCCATTGTTGTTGCCACGGTTGGTGAGACAAAGTTTGAATCTGCTGCAGCTGTCATTTCAGTTCCAGAATCAGACCCTGCCATTGCTTTCGTTCTGTCGTCCATGGCAGGCCACTTGTTTGGATACGAAGCTGCTTTGGCTATCGATGAACTAGCCCGGCCACTACGCCAATTACGCGAAGTAGTGGAAGTTGTGGTGGGCCGTGGCGGCAGTGGCGATTCGGCCCTACAGCGAGTAGAGCGCGAGATTGTGTCTGTGTCTCAGAATTTCTTTGCAGCACTGCACACTGGTCAGTACGACGGCAACCTTGAAGCATCTACTGCAGTTCGCATTGTGTCATTGCTGAGGATCGTCACTGGTCCGCATCCTCTGCAGGCGTATCAACGAGAAACTGGTCGCGTGTCGTCGCCTGCGGTGCTGTTGGACGATTTGTTGGCCGCACTAACTCGAGGTGTTGATGAACTCACTCGTCCCATCGATGCCATTAAGCACCAAGCAAAGACTGTCACGGTTGGCATCTCGCGGAGCGAAGAAGGTTTGCTAGATCGCGCACTTGTTCGTTCTGTTCTAGACGCTGGTGCAGCGCGAGATCATTTGCCGTACGAAACATTGAAAGTATTGGCAGCACTTGATGCTGCAGTGGAATCTGTACTCGGATTTACTCGCTATGCAGTTGACGGTGACCCGCAAGCTGGTTCAGCGTCCATCTCCATTGTTGAACGTGGCGGCATTGCCTTGCAGTTGCCATCACGTGTTGACGGTCATTCGCAATTGGTGGGTACAAAGCGCCGTGTTGCTGCAGAGCAGGAACTACTTGTTGCCCGAGGACGTAAAGATGGTCGCACAGTGATCTTCGTTCCTGAAGTAAAGGGTTCGCAGACAGTAGGAATCACGTTGTTGCATGTTGTGTTCAGAGAGAACATTTCGCCAGCTCTTGCGCGACAAGTTCTGCAGGGTTATGACCGTCGTTACGATCGCCTTGTTGACTGGGTGACGGAAACAGAAGGTACATTCCGTGATGATCGTCTTGGCGAAGTCTCAATTGCTGACTTGTTGATTCTTCCCGTGTCAGAGAGCGCAAATCTATGGCGCTCCGAAGCGCAGTAACGCAATGAAGGGCATCGGCATTGACGCAGTGGAGATTGAGCGATTCCGTACCATGTTGCAGCGTCGGCCTCACATGCGTACTCGACTATTTACTGACGACGAGTTGAAGTCACTTGCCGGACAAGTAGATGATGCCGCCTCTCTCGCTGCTCGTTTTGCGGTGCGCGAAGCAACAATGAAAGCACTAGGCGTTGGTCTTGGTGCTTTTGATTTTCATGATGTCTCGGTACAAAAGGATCCATCAGGGGCGCCGGTGTTGAGAGTGTCGGGCCGCGCTGAAGAGTTGGCGCTCGCCAACGGGGTAGAGGCTTGGTATGTCTCCATTACCCATACGGAGACTGTCGCCATGGCAGTTGTTGCTGCGCTCTAGTTGTCTCGGAGCGTCAGTCCGTTAGCGCCAATACGCTGAGAGGGTGATTCCCGTCCTCACCCCCCAGCAGATGCGTGATGCCGACATCGCTGCGCTAGCCATGGTGCAGGACAACACTGTTTTCATTCGACGCGCCGGTCATGCAGTAGCTCATGCTGCGAAAACGATGCTGGGTGGTGCTTATGGCAAGCGCGTGGTCGTCATTACTGGGCCAGGGAACAACGGTAACGACGGCAGAGTTGCTGGCGAATGGTTAATTGAGTGGGGCGCACAGGTTGAGGTGCTACCTGCAACAGAGTGCGCATCTACATTTCTCAATCCATCAAATGCAGACCTTGTGATTGATGCTGCATACGGAATTGGATTTCGTGGCCAGTGGACTCCACCAATTGTGTTTGATATTCCCGTTCTCGCTGTTGACATTCCAAGTGGTCTCGATGGTCTGACAGGTGTCGCTTCTGGTGGCGTCATTCCTGCAGATCGCACGATCACGTTTGCTGCTGTGAAGACAGGAATGCTGTTTGGTGATGGTCCGTCTCTTTGTGGTGAGATTGATGTTGTTGATGTAGGTATTGATCCAGTCGACAGTGTGGAGACGTACATCGTTGAAGCGCATGATGTGGCGTCATGGATTCCACCGCGGGAAAGATCTGCACACAAATGGAATCAATCTGTTCGCGTCTTAGCGGGAAGCCTTGGTATGGGTGGTGCAGCATCATTGGTGTCTGCTGCAGCCATGCGCGCCGGTGCGGGAATAGTTCATCTGTCGTGGCGCGGGCGAGACGCAGTGATTCCGCCGACGGAAGTTGTTGGTCGTCCGCTTCCCGAAATTGGTTGGGCATCATTTGTTGCGTCGGATATTGACCGATTCCATTCATTAGTGATTGGTCCCGGACTTGGTCGCGGCGATGACATCGGGGCCGAAGTTCGACACGTGTTGTCTCTGTGCAATGTGCCCGCTGTGATTGATGGCGATGGAATCGCTTGCGCGGTCGATCCAAATGGCGGATACGAGGCATTACAGGCACGACCAGCGCCCACCATCCTCACCCCACACGATGGTGAATTTGGCACCTTAGGCGGAGATGCCACTCATCCAGACCGCATTGAAGCAACCCGGCAACTGGCCGCAGGGACTGGATGTGTCGTGTTGCGCAAAGGACCAACAACGGTCATCAGCGACGTTGATGGAGCCGTCTACCTTGTTGTATCGGGCGATGAGCGCCTAGCAACGGCAGGAAGTGGTGACGTGTTGTCTGGAATTATCGGGGCCCTATTGGCACGCGGCCTCGCGCCTCACGAAGCAGCCGCTGCCGGCGCCTTTATTCACGGTATGGCAGGTTCGTCGTGTGCGGTTGAGGGAACCATTGCCCGTGACGTTGTTGCAACAATTTCAGATGTGATGACAGAGGTGGTGGGCAATGTCGGTTGATTTTTCTGGACGTTGGGGTTGGGCAGAAGTTCACACCGGACTCATTCAACACAACGTGGCAATTGTTGCTGAGCGCATTGCACCCGCACAGGTATGGGCCGTGGTGAAAGCAAACGCGTACGGACACGGTGCAATTCCAGTTGCGCAGGCGGCTATCAAGGCTGGAGCACAAGGATTGTGTGTGGCGATTGTGGATGAAGGTGTTGCACTTCGTCGTGCTGGGGCAACGTGTCCCATTTTGATTCTCAGTGAACAACCACCAGAGATGAACGATGTTGTCGTTGGGTATGAACTCACGCCAACAGTGTCCACCACTCGTGGTGCCGCCACTCTGGCCGCTGCAGCATCGGCTGCAGATAAGAAAGTTTCCATTCACATCAAGATTGATACGGGAATGCATCGCATGGGAGTTGCACCTTCTGAAGCGTTGCAGTTGGCAAAGTTTGCGTCGTCATTTGATTCATTGTCTATAGAAGGTGTGTACACACACTTTGCAGTAGCAGATGAACCAGATCACCCCGCAAATCAAAAGCAACTTGAAGTTTTCAGTGCGTGCCTCGATTCTTTTGCATCTGCTGGTATAACGCCACCGTTAGTTCATGCTGCGAACAGCGCGGCAGCTCTCTCTATGCCCAACAGCCGATTCTCAATGGTGCGTTTGGG
>JBMTEX010000013.1:0-25716 GCA_049433485.1 Ilumatobacteraceae bacterium
TTCACCCACCTCTGCTCCGGCGCTGACCATCCAATGGATCAACGAAGTCTTGGCGTCATGCAGTTCTGTTTCAAATTCAAAATCTGTCATGTTGTCTCCTATTTCTCGTTCGACTGGGGGAACATCTCGTTCACCGCTTTTTCAAAGCGTGTAAAGAGATCGTGCATGCCAGGGGAGTAGCCCTCTTTACGAAATGCGTTCAACAGGCCGCGGTACCACTGACGTTGGTAGTCGTGCCCCACATTGAACTTTGACCACACGATGTAGTGAAGATGCGGTTCAGATTTTCGAAGGTCTGCCACTGTGTTCTCGGCGTTGTAGGTCTTGTCTGCAAGAGAGACCAGAAGTGCTGGATCTGTAGCTGACTTCTCTGCAATCTTCTCGATGTAGGGCTTCTTGCGAACTTCCCACCAGTGATCAGCCTTTTGCTGGTCAGTCCAGTTGTCTTTCTTGGCAGCCGCTTTATATTCCTGCTTCTTGGCGTAGGTGGTATCTGTGCAACTCCACACAATGTCCGTGATGTCCTTAGAGGCTTTTGCTTCAAGTTCCTCACGAGTGGTGGGGGTGTCTTCCAGAAGGTCGTGAAGCAACGCGCCGCACGCCTGATCTAGCGTGCCGCCGGCTTCAATAACCGTTGACGCAACGCCTAGAAGGTGGCCGATATACGGAATGTTGCTTCCTTTGCGCACCTCATTGGTGTGCCCTTCACACGCCAACGTGAATGCAAATGCAAACTGCGGTGAATGCGCCTGCCACGCTGGTGTTTCTTTTGCCATCACTGGCTCCTTTCATGTTGAGAATGAAGCCGCAGGGGGAGTTACGCGCCTCCGCCTCCCCCGGCTGCTGCTAAAACTGCGCCGATGATGATGACCCATCCGATGATGACGACGGGAAAAACGATGGTGAGAAGACCAAGGGCGATAATCCAGAAAGCAGTTGCATAGATCCAGCCAGAGCATCCACCGCCAAAACGACTTGGTGTCATGTGGACCTCCTTGCTGTATCCCTCACTCGAAACGTAACGAATGGGTGTGTTGTTATTCGGCGCAATTCTTCTTCATAAATGAGTCGAATCGTTCCGATGCTTCGGACACTCCTTTACGTGTGCTGATGGCATCGAGTTCCGTGCGAATTTTTTCGTTCTTGGCCATTTCAATCAGGTTGTAATCGTTTGCCTTGAACACTTTGTCCATGTCAATCAGGGTGGACACCATCAATGTGACATCTTCCTTGATGTCGTCTGGGCTTGCATCGCGAAGTTCTACGGCGCGAGACACTGCCGTCGTCCACGTTTCGGCCATGACTTTCGTGTCGGTCATCGCGGCGGGATCATCGAAGTGTGTGTCGTCGGAAGCAGCTTCGAGTTCAACGGCTTTGGCACAGAAAGCGGTGTAATCAACTGGTTCGCTGGAAGCGCCTGACCCGCATCCAGCTAAGAGGGCTGCAGTTATTGCGATGGTGACTACTCGCTTCACTTCATTCCCAGAATCTTGCCGAGCTTGGCGCGACGACCGGAGCGGGAGAGGGGAATGCCTGTTTTGCGAGAGATCTTGCGCTTAGCGGCTGTAATACCGAGTGCACGCTTCCAACTGAAGGTGAGGCCTGGACCAAGTTTCATGTCTTGACCGTACCAGTCATGCAGAGAGGGGATTCGTTCAGTTCTATATAGGTAGTATATACTCTAAATGACCCGACGAGAGGAACTGAGTGGGAATTTTGAAGTGGTACCTGGTGTACCGAGTGGCGACGCGCGGACGCCGCCGCCGAAAGGCCGAAGCCCGCGAGAGAGCGATGTTGCCCACGTTGTTTGAATCAGTCGATGCAGATGACGCTCTGGCGGAGACCTGCGATGACTGTGGCGAGATGTTGGGGGACCACTTGGTGGACGGCGACGACCTGCTATGTCCGTAACCCTTTGATTTCAACGAGTTTCATCACACTCGCATCAGCGATTTTGAAAAAATTGAAATTTTTATAATGCGACTGTTCCAGCCACTTTCACCCACAGGAGACCACATGAAGCAAGAGACGAAGGCCCAATTATTGACAGATCGATGGGGAAAGCTGCGCTACGCAGCAGCCGAGGCTGAACAGGCAGTGTTGCTGTCCGAGTTTTTGCCATCCGATGGCGGGGCGTTCTTCCGGTTTCGTATGGCGGTTGGGACTGCGGGCTTGGTGAAACCCTTCGATTGGATGACATGGGGCGACCCACAGTTGACGGTGGAGTTGGCGGCTCAATTGACTGCTGAAGAGGTATGGAAACACGCAACCCGCATTGTTCGGGGCGACCGCTTTTGTGAAGGTCTCTTCGAATCCCATGTCCGCGATTTGTCCTTGATGGCGCTGGCTCGTCGTGCATACGAACTATCTGAAACAGAAGATGGATGGCCACGTTCGTTTTCAGAGTTGGACGATGCAGATCTTGAAACTGGACTCGTTGTGGAGAGTCGACTTCTTGATCGTGTTGGAGTCACCACGGGGTTCCGTGAACAGAGAACCAACTCAGCACAACCCGGCTGGGATTTTCAGGTGATGTGGGACGACGAAACGTGCACGATGGAGGACATGAACGAGTGGCATCTGGTGCTTCCATTGAAGACGCTCGTTCAGTTGCCCGACCACCGTGCTGCGGAACCGCGGCGTTAGCGGGGTTGAGCCCACTGCGAGATGGTGAGTCTGTGCCAACCGACAACGTCATCAATGTTGTAGCGACCCCAGGTGTAACCACCAGCAAGTCCAAAAACTGCCGGTGTTGTATCGATGAACTCCGACACCATCTCTTCACGTGCTCGTAGATCTGCCTCGCTGACACCACTATTGCGAACGTCAACACCCGCGTTGTAGATGATGAGATCAAACGGAGCAAGTGTTGCCGCATAGTCAAGCGATTCAATAATTGCGCTGCGATAGTTGCCAGGTTCCACAACATCGAGACGACTTTCGCCAGATGGAGTCCATGTATCGAAGGCCGACACGGTGACATCAACTTGCACAACGCTTTCTGGAAAGAGCTTTTGCATGATGTTCCACGTTCCACCACCAGCATGTGCGTCGTAGTCGAGACAAAGAATTCGATGCACGCCTGTATCGAGTGCAGCTTTTATCGCTGCTGCTAGTCCGTTAAATGTGCAGTACCCAGAACCGCGATCAAATGACGCATGGTGCATTCCAGAGCTCAGACTTCCAACACGCCCATCGGTCATCAACGCAGAGATGGTTGCTGCCACCATTCCTGCGACGTGTGCGCGAGCCATGGTGTAGATGTCTTTATCCCAAGTGAACGAAGATGACTGTGCAAGCGCACGCGGTTTGCCGGTGCGAACTGCAGCAACGTACTCAGGTGAGTGAATGCTGGAGATGATGCGTTCCGCCTCTTCGTAGTAGTTGACGGGATCAATCAATTCAACACCCGGTATGGGTTTGGAGAGGAGAGATTCCGCGATGTCAATTGCTTTGCGGGTGGTGTCGAACTCGTACTTAGACGCGCCGTAGTCCCCATTATGAAAGATGCTGAGCGAGGTGAGTTGGTCTAGGGGCGTTGTCATAGAAGGGTCTCCTTTGGTGCGGTGGAGACAGTGTGACAGCAGGGTGTGTCAATAAAGGTAGAAATAACCTTTACAGCAGGACTCTAGATTCCCAGCGCCATAAAAGGCTGGCTTTGAGTCTCTAATTCATAAATGAGAGTCGTACAATTCCACATATGGCTCTCGGGGGACAGCTCACCCACGTCTATCGCGCTATCTGGATCGACAACTCTTTGAATGTCTCGGACGTTCTGTTCGACAATGTTCAGGATTGGCTTCGGGGTCGTGGAACTCCCATGGAGGTCAAGCGAGACGAAGTTGTGGTGCATGGTTTCAGAACAGCCACATGGTCGCGATTTGAGAACTCCCTCGGACGAGCCGAACAATTCAATCTCATTGAAGAACACGAAGGAAATTGGGTTACCTCAATTACGGCAATTTGGACGCCAGAGAACAATGTTTTCTGGGCAGATGTGCGAACCGAGTTGCCGCAGTCTCAAGTAGGAATTGTGAAGGCTCCAAGCATTGTTCGAGCTTTATTGTTAAGTGGTGGAGAACCACAGATTGGTCGAGACAACATTGAAGTGCAACCACGAGAAGTTGATGACCACAACTCACTTGATGAATTGCTGGTTGGGCTCTCAGACTCGGAACGTGTCATTCCTTACCTGGTATATCGAGTTGGTGAGAAATCTGAGCGTCGTCAATCGATGCAACGAGCAACGCGCGCGAGTGAAACCTTGGCGGGGTTAGCGCAAGTTTTTGTTGTCGATGAACAGTCAGTCCGTTTTCTCAATGGAGTACTTCCCACGCCATTGCGACTCGACGAAGTGGGAGCTCGACTTTTTATGCCAATGGTGATGGAACAATCGTCAGATGAGAAATTAACGTACTTCGTCCCATCGTCCGATCTTGGTGACGACCAGAAGCAATTGGGTCGAATGATGTTACGACGTATCGGGATCACATCTCAATGGCCGGAAGTCCCCGTGACATGGGCAATGTTGAAGCGTGAGTGTGACCAAGTTCGAACGGAACTTCTCAGCGTTGCAAAAGAAAATGGTGCAGATATTGATACAGGTGCCATTCCTCGCCCAACGTCAACAAATGAAGCCATGGACGAAGAGCTTGAAAGATTACGGAGCGAGATTTCTTATTTTCAGGATGAAGCGTTGACTGCTGCTATTGCTGCTGAAGAAAACTCCGAAAATGCACAGCGCTTGTTTGACCAGTTAGTTACACACTTAAGCAACGGTGAAGCACATACGTCTATTCAAAATTTTCGCAGCACGATAGGGGAGACCATTGCAGCGACGCGCGCATCATCAATGTATTTAGTTATCCCACGTAGCGCGGAACAATCGATAGATGTCTTAGAGATGAGCGCATCGTCCACGGTCTGGGCCCGAGATCTAAGCCAACTTTTCGTATCAATGGAACGATATGCGCACGCAGTGGCACAAGGATTGTTCAAAGGTGACTACATGTTGTGGTGCCAAACACGAGGCGACTACTCAACACAAAAAATTGCTATGAACGAATCTGACCCGACTCAGAAAGACCCAACACTTCGATCGAAACGGGTCTTTGAGGTGTCAACGGAACTAGATGTCCAAGGATTGAAACTGATGTTGTCTCATGTGAAGATTCAGCTCCGAGGAGGGCCGCAGATTCCTCGGCTGTTTTTCCATGACGACACAAAAGGTCGAACCGGAAAGATTCACATCGGGTTTATCGGGCCCCACTACTTAGTGCCCACATCCTCGTTCTAATCCATCTGAGTTGTTGCCAACTCGGAGGAGTGGGGCTAGGGTGAGGGTCGCTCGGTTGTCCGAGTTCTCCCCGCCCTCGTAGAGGGGGGTCGAGATTCCCCCGTGCGTCACACGCTCCGGCGTATGCGCGTACATCTCTCATTCGGTCACGAAAAGGCCGTAGGAAAGCAGGAAATCATGGCTGCAGAAGCCCTTGAGAAGTCCGCACTTGAATCAAAGGACAAGGACCAGTTAATGGCCATCGCCGAGGCACTCGGTGTGAAGGCCCCAGCGCGAGCCTCAAAGGCCACGTTGGTCGAAAAGATTCTGGAAAAGACGGGCGTCGGTGCCGCACCGGCTCCAGCAAAGAAGGCCGGTCGGCCCGCGAAAGTTGAAGAAGTTGTGGAAGAGCCAGAGGCAGACGAGAAGCCTGCCCGCGAACCACGCAACAACGACCGTCGTTCGCGGAACAACGGTGACGGCGAAGAAACCGCAAAGCCCGCTAATGAACCCATCGTGTATCTCGGTGATGACGGGGAGCCGTTGGCAGAGTGGGAAATTGAACTCGCACAGCACGAGGGTCGACTCGATCAATTGAAGACTGCCGGCGGCGGTCAGCGCAACGATCGTGGCGATCGTGGACCACGAACGCAAGGCCAGGGTCAGCAAAACCAGAATCGTCATCAGAATCAAAACCAAAACCGTCAGCAAGGTGGCGATTGGGAAGAGGGCGGACGTAACAGTCGCCGTCGACGCCGCCGTGGACGCAATGGTCGCGATGAGGGCCCACAGGGTGATGATCGCTACGACGTTGGTGGCGATCCAAACGAACCCATCAGCATGGACCCAGTCAAGGTGGAGGGTTATCTCGACCTTCGCGACGAGGGCTACGGCTTCTTGCGCGTTGGCGGATACCAACCAACTCGCAACGACGCATACATTCCAGTGAAACTCACGCGTCAATTTGGTTTGCGCAAGGGAGACCATGTCACCGGTTTGTCACGTCCAGCTGGTCGCAATGAAAAGAATCCCGCAATGTTGGAGATTCACTCGGTGAACGGACAAGACCCAGATAAGTCAAAGAGTCGTCCACGCTTCGAAGATCTCACGCCGCTGTTCCCAGACCACAAGTTGCGTATGGAAGATCCGCGTGATCCAACGAACATGACTGCTCGCATCATCGACCTCATTGCACCAATTGGTAAGGGTCAGCGCGGACTCATCGTGTCGCCACCAAAGGCGGGCAAGACAACTGTGATGAAGTCCATCGCATCGTCAATTGAAAAGAACAATCCAGAAGTGAAGTTGATTGTTCTTCTTATCGACGAACGTCCAGAAGAGGTCACCGACATGCGACGTACCGTTCGCGGAGAAGTCATCGCATCAACATTCGATCGTCCATCAGATGAGCACACGCACATCGCAGAGATGACAATTGAAAAAGCAAAGCGCATGGTGGAGATGGGTGAAGACGTTGTCATCATCCTCGACGGCATCACGCGTTTGTCTCGTGCATATAACCTTGCTGCTCCCGCAAGTGGACGCATCATGTCTGGTGGTATCGACGCAGGTGCTTTGTATCCGCCGAAGAAATTCTTTGGTGCTGCACGAAATGTGGAAGAGGGCGGCTCGCTCACCATCTTGGCCACCGCACTTGTGGAGACCAATAGTCGCATGGACGAAGCAATCTTTGAAGAGTTCAAGGGAACCGGCAACATGGAATTGCGCCTCGATCGCCGCATCGCAGAGCGCCGCGTGTTCCCGGCCATTGACGTCGATGCCTCCAGTACCCGTCACGAGGAGCTGCTGTTTGAGCGCAAGCAGCTGCAATTGGTGTGGAAGCTTCGCCGCGTCCTCAGCGGCCTTGCCCAGGACGGGAATCCCGCTCCAGGCTTGGAAATGCTGATGGACCGCCTCAAGACCTTTGGCACCAACGACGAATTCTTGGCCGAAATCGCCAAGACGCCCGGCGCCTAGTCCCGATACACTTCACCGTCCGTTTCGAGGAGATGCCAGAGACATGAAGACCGATACACATCCTGAGTACACAGAAGTCAACGTGAAGTGCTCATGTGGAAATTCATTCACCACACGCAGCAGCAAGGGCCAGCCCATTTCACTTGAATTGTGCAACGAGTGCCATCCCTTCTACACCGGCAAGCAAAAGCTCGTCGACACTGGCGGACGCGTGGAGCGCTTCAACAAGCGTTACGGTGCGCGTAAGAACGCTCCTGCAAAGAAGGACTAATTGTCTGCCGACGCCGAGCGTCGGTCACGTCTCCTTTCTCTGAAGTTGCGCGCATTAGTGCGCGAACATTTGGGACTCGAGTCTGATCCACAGGGAACTCCAGAAGTTTTTTCTCTGGGTGCTGCATTTCTCACAGACGATGCCGTCTGGACACTCATTGATGGCGACGCCACACGTGCGCTTGGACCCACGCTTGCATGGGCAAGTCGCCACGAACGCCACATCCACATCTTGGTAGAGAAAGACTCTGGTGTCGTTGCGCGGCGCGCTGCGTTTTTCAATCACTCCATCTCTGTCTGGCATGTTGATGAGAAATCACTGTTGCCTGCGGTTCCTGAACCACATCTGCCTTCAGTCGAGGCATCTCCAGAACATCGTGAGTTAATGCCCTTGATCTCTTCATCTGGTGCCGACGCACTTGTTGAACACGGCGTAGTGGTGGGCGAAGTGCGCGGATTAGAGATGTGTCGCGTAGTCACCGATTCCATTTCTGGTGAAGCTCGTCTTGAAGTAGGAATGGGTGTGAACGATCGCGAAGCATTCGCGATGGTGCATGGTGAATTACCCACCGAGCAAGCACTGCGCAATGTGATTGAAGCAGTGCAAGTGCATCGCGAGCCTGGTGCCATGGTGCATCCGTTTAATCAATTCGGTGCGGAACGTCTGCATCGTTGGCGTGCCATGCAAGACCCTCGCTCAATTGGCTTCGTACAACTTGCGCCGGCAGATCCACCCGTGAAACGCACCAATTTGAAAGACCCTGTTCCATGTGTTGCACTCGGAACTTTGGAGAATGGTCAATCGGCGGCGGCCACCTTTGTGCACGGCATTGACTTAGATGTGGTGCCGTTTGCGCTAGACGCTGCTGACAGGCATGGAGTATCGAATGTGGTGATTGCAGTGCGCCAACGAGATCTCACAGAATCAATCCGCCGCATGGTCTCCATGTCAAAGCATCACGTGGACGTGGCGGTCATCGATTGAGTGTGTGTGGGGTATTCCCACAACTCAGTTGACTCATCACCTATTTTTAACAACGCAATGAAGCGTTTTCTCCCCATCGCTCTTGTGCTTGCCTCTGTTGTGAGTGCATGCTCTGAGTCGTCGGTGGTCGTCACTACAACCACCACCACCACTCTGCCTGCCACATCAACCACGGTTCCGTGGGTGACTGGTGCTGCGGCAAAAGCATGGAACAAATTTGTGAAGTCGTATGAAGTGTTAGATGTGTCTGCGATCTCAAAAGGCGAATGCGGTGTCTATGCAATGTTGATCACTGAAAGAAGTCTCACGTTTTATTGGTGGGACGGGCAGAAATGGAACGACAACTCCGCACAATTGGCTGGTGGAAAGGGGAGCCTTCCTCTGAAGGTGTATTCACACGACTTCACCAACGACGGAATTATTGACTACTTCGTGACCTACGGCGACCGTAAGAAATCCGGTGGCTCTACTTACGGTGCATTCTTCGCGCATAAATGGAGCGGTGACAATATGTGCGATTGGGAGTGGGTTGATATCGATGACGGCCGTTCGATAACAAAAACAGTTGAATCACCAGAAGTTGATCAGCGCAAAGGTCTTGTCTACGCCGATGGCTATGCAAACAGTCGCTGGAAATCGTATGGATTGGTTGATTACTTGCCGTCAAGTGGTTCGTTTGTCTTTCAACAGGTGTTCAAAGACAAGAAATAGGTGGCATTACAGCCGTAGCCTAGGTACCCATGAATGACCGGCTGGCCTCTATTGAGCGCGACTACATCGAACTCGAGGTCAGTTTGGGGAGCCCCGAAGTTCTGGGGGACCAGAACAGACTGCGCGAGGCATCGCGAAAGTACAAACAGCTCACGCCGCTCATTCAGTGCATTCGTGATTTGCGACAAGCCATTGGCGATGCTGAAGCTGCAAAAGAATTAATGGCCGAGACTTCGGGTGAAGAGCGTGATGCATTCCGAGAAGAGGCCGTTGCTGCCGAAGCGCGGGTGCAAGAACTTGATGAACTGCTGAAGGTATTGCTACTTCCACCAGATCCGAACGATGGCAAGAACGTCATCATGGAAATTCGTGGCGCCGAAGGTGGCGAAGAAGCCAACTTGTTTGCCCGCGATCTCATGGAGATGTATTTGTCATATGCGTCGAAGCGCGGATGGCAAGTAGAGACCATTCAGGTGGACGACTCTGAAATGGGTGGTGTCAACCAAGCGACACTCATGTTTAAAGGTGATGATGCCTGGAGTCGACTCCGTTTTGAAGGTGGGCCTCACCGCGTGCAGCGAGTACCGGCTACTGAAGCACAGGGCCGAGTGCATACGTCATCGGCAACTGTTGCCGTGATGCCAGAAGCTGAAGAAGTAGACGTTGAAATTGATGCGAACGATCTGCAAATTGACGTGTATCGCGCCTCTGGTGCAGGTGGTCAGCACGTCAACACGACAGACTCTGCAGTTCGAATCACACACAAACCAACTGGTCTTGTTGTTGCAATGCAGGATGAACGAAGCCAGTTGCAAAACCGCGCACGAGCAATGACTGTGTTGCGCTCGCGTTTGTTGAAGTTGCGCCAAGAAGAACAAGAAGCAGCGGCATCTGCAGAACGTCGGGCGCAAATTGGGGGCGGCGGTCGTGGTGAAAAAATCCGGACGTATAACTACAAAGAAAATCGCATCACCGACCACCGAATTGGTTTCACGTTGTACCAATTGCAGGCAGCTCTCAGCGGAGATCTAGATCCTGTCATTGATGCGTTGTCTGCAGATTTGCGGGCGCGGCAACTTGCCGACCATGGCTGATGTATCTGGCCACATCACGTGGCGAGAATTGTGGAAGGACACCACCGACATTGTTGGCGACCGCGCTGTTGCGCGATGGCTATGTGAAACCGCAAGCGGGTGTGATGCACGCGAATTTGACGCCGAACTGAATGAATTAGTGTCGGCGCGTTCTGGGCTTCATCTTGATGCCATGGTGCGACGCGTTCTTGATGGCGAGCCAGTGCAATATGTGATGGGTCGATGGGCGTTTCGTCATCTTGATCTCATGGTGGATTCACGAGTGTTAATACCGCGACCAGAGACCGAGTTGATTGTTGATCATGTCCTGACATTCTTAAGACAACGTCCAGTGCCGCATGTGATTGCAGATCTGGGAACTGGCTCTGGTGCTATCGGGCTCTCGCTCTTACACGAGTTGCCTCTAGGAACCGCTGAAGTGTGGATGACAGATGTGTCTCCCGATGCCATCGATGTTGCGCGCGCAAATGCCGCAGGAATTGGCCGACCCGCCGTACGAGCAAAATTTGCAGTGGGATCATGGTGTGACGCTCTGCCAGGGTCATTGAAGCGCTCATATGACGTCATCGTCAGTAACCCGCCCTATATCGCGGTTGATGATGCGGAAGTTGATGAAGCGGTCCTCACGCATGAGCCGCATTCAGCTTTATTCGCTGGAGACGACGGCCTTGATGACATTCGAGTACTCAGTGCTCAAGCTGCGCAATGGCTCGCACCTGGCGGACTGTTGATTATTGAGATGGGGTACACGCAAGCAGATGCGGTACACGAATTATTTGAGCGCGCTGGTTTCGTCGACGTTGTCACCCATCAAGACCTTGCTGGAAAGGCTCGCTTTACTGCTGGATACGCGGCCGGCTAACCCAGAGAACGTTTCAAGAATTCAAGTTGGTGTAGTAACAAGTTCTCCGCCACTTCTTCTTGTGGGGTCATGTGCGTGACTCCAGACAAGGGGAGAACCTCGTGCACTTTGCCTGCAGCAAGCAGTGCTGAAGACAGTTGCAAGGTGTGGGCAGCCACCACATTGTCGTCTGCAAGTCCGTGGATGATGAGAAGTGGTCGTTCTAGTTGTGGTGCATCTGTGATGAGGGACGTGGTCTTGTAATACGAGTCGTCAATGCTGGGGTTGCCGACGTATCGCTCTGTGTAGTGCGTGTCGTACAAGCGCCAATCGGTGACCGGTGCACCAGCAACTGCTGCATGAAAGACATCTCCGCGACGCAGTACTGCGAGCGCTGCTAAGTAGCCTCCGAAACTCCACCCTCGAATTCCCACACGGTTTGTATCGGCGCGTGGTTCAAGCTGGCTGAGTGCATGAACAACTTCTACTTGGTCGTCGAGGACTACTTGGGCGAGATCATGCAGTACGGCGCGTTCCCATTCGCTGCCTTTTCCCGGAGTCCCAACGCCATCTGCAATGACAACAACAAATCCTTGGTCCGCAAACCACTGCGATGACAGGTACGCATTGCGAGAAGCCACCACTCGTTGTGCATGAGGTCCGCCATATGGATCAAACAAGACAGGAAGTTTCGACGTGTGGCTGTCACGCGGCATCACAATGGCTACTGGAATTTTGCGTGTCCCCACTGTGACAATGCGGACGTTTGGTTCAACGAGTGGAATTTCTGTAAACGACGAAATGGTGAACGGCGTGTTCAGCACAGTGAACGTTGCGCGATGCGAATTCATGTCTGCAGTGCGAACGACAAGTGTGTCTCCGTGTCCAGATACCGAAACGACGCCTTCTGCATTGGTGAGTTGGGTGAGTGATGCAGCATCTACGTTGTACGACCATGCCTCGTGAATCCATGGCGTCTCGCGGTTGTTGGCGATAAAGACGATCTTGTTTGATACAGAAATAATGTTGCGAACTTGCAGATGCGGGGGAGTCACGGCAGTGCCATTCACGAGTAGACGTCGCGCCCCCTCCCTATCGGCAGTAGTGACTAGTTGGCCATCGCCTAGCAATGCGGGTACACCGGGTACAAGTTCCACCCATGCGTCGTCGGAGTCAGAAAAGACAATTTGTGACTGGCCAGTTGTTGCATCAATGCGATGAATGTCGATGCGTTTCTGGTTGCGTTTTTGCGTCTGTGCAATGAATCCGCCGCTGGTCCACGAAACAGAATTGAGGTATTCCCAGTCACCAGGCAATGAGATATCAACGCGAGTTGAGTCGGCAACTGACACCACATGGAGCGATACGAGTGCATTCGCTGTGCCGGCGGCAGGGTAGCGGTGTTCCACCGCAGGAGATTCTGGATGCGCTGGGTCTGCGATGTACCACACCGATACAGGCACAACATCGACGCGACATGCAGCAATGAACTGTGAATCTGGTGCCCACCAATATCCGCGCATGCGGCCCATTTCTTCGGCAGCAATAAACTCTGCACTGCCCCATGACACGGTGTCGCTGTCTTCGTGTGCGATGACGCGTTCTGCGCCGTCAAGTGTGCTGACACACAAGCTGTTGCCACGTACATAGGAAATGGTGTTGCCATCGGGGGAGAGGCGTACATCGAATGCACCAGGCTCAATGTTCGGCACCGCAACATCGCCAGAATGCAAATCAACAAGAACAATCTGGCCGCCCAGAATTGTGACAGCACGTGAAACAGACGCATCTGTTGCGTACGTGACCACGCCGCCCGCACCTTCGCGCGCACGTTCACGGCGACGCATTTCTTCTGGGGTGAGTGCATCAAGGTTGGTGGGTAGTGAACGTGGGTTCAGTACTTCACGCTCTTCGCCAGTGCGAGTGTTGAGCACCCACAATGAATTGACCGCATCAGACCCAGAATGCGAGCGAGCAAACACAACATGGTCACCGTTTGGTGACACGGTGAAATTGCGTGGCTCTCCCAGGCTGAGGCGTTGGGTGCGTGCGTATTGACGAGGGAAGGTATCGCTCACGCGAGAAGAGTACCTGAGGCGTTGAGTGTGACAGACCGTCCCACCCATTCGTTCTCACACATGTCACGACCAATTGCAGTATCTGTGGAGTCGGCCCAAGCTCGGCGGCCGTCGGCGAGAAGGCACGAAACAATTGAACGTTCGGGAGCGCCATCGCGGTCATGCATTACGGAATACGCCTCCACCGTTGCTGTTCCTGCTGCTTCCTCTGGGGAAGCAAGCGTTCTGCTGGGAAGCGCATCAATCTGATCCTGTGGGTAGTCGTATTGGAATGCTTTGTGTGGTGGTTGTGTGGAGTACACACCAAATGCATGTTTCGTTGTGTATCCGCCATTGGCCCACACAAGACCGTTGGTGCCTACTCCGTTGCGCAACTCTGTAGCCACTGTTGCGATGGCATGCATCACGTAGTTGTTCCACGGGCCACCTGCGAAGGGAAGACCACCAGTACGAGTGAGTTGAGAGTTGATGTCGAGACCAAGTGACTTAGCGCCGAGTTGTACGGCGGCGGGGAAGCACGAATACAAATCAACTATGTCGATATCGCCAATGGTGAGTCCCGCTAATTCCAGAACGCGACGTCCTGCAAGTTCAATTGCCGGTGTGTCATAGAAATGGTGTCTGTGCGATACGAATGCGTGTTCGTGAGCATCACTTCCGGAGTGAGGAAAGATCCAGCGATCGCGTGGCACTCCCATGAGTTCAGCTTTTTCTACAGAACACAACAACAGTGCAGCAGACATGTCGACGTCATTGTTTGAGTTCATGAACTTGGTGTAAGGAAAACCAATCATGCGGTTGTTTGGAGTTGGTGTACGAATTTCTTCGGCTGTGTACGCCTTTTGCGACCATGCATACGGATTCTTCTCAGCTACTTGGCTGAAGCGTGACCACAACTCGCTGATGCGCACCTGGTGCTCTGCAATGGTGCGACCAGCCTGTGCACGAAGTGCCGTTTCAAACATGGGATAAATCTGAATTGGCATCACAACCTTGCGGTCGATTTCTTCTTGCATGTTCATGCGCAGGTCTTCTGATACGAGGACAGGTGTGGATTCGGTCGTGCGCCAATTCGGTTCCACGCCGGCCTTGCGATAACGGGCGCGTGTTCGTGTTGTCTCGCCACCGGTGAGAATGACGTAATCAATCTCACCGGCTTGAATTTGGCGACAGGCAGAGTTCACAAGAGTTTGTGGGGTGTTGCCTCCCATCGCTGAGTAACCCGTCTCACGTGGTGTGAGCCCAAGATCTGAAGCAATCAGTTCCGCTGGATTGCCGTACTTCCATGACAACAAATTCACCACGCGGATGGAATCGGGGTTGTTGGCTCCCACGGGGATTCCGGCATCGGAGCACGCCAGGCGAATTGCTTCTACCATCATGGCGACGGGGTCTTGAGCGTCGTCAAGCCCTTGAGCGTGCTGAACGACTTGGCCAGTGCCAATGAGAACGGGGGTCCGTGGGTCAAGAGTCATGTCTTAGACGCTAGGTCGTGAGTGGGGTGCCCCTACTACTCTGAACTGAATGTCACGCATTGCAATTGGCGCCGATCACGCCGGGTACATCTTGAAGCAGCATCTCATTGAAGTGCTCACCAACCAGGGGCACGATGTTGATGATTTGGGCACTCACTCCACTGAGAGTTGCGACTATCCACCAATTTGTGCAGCCGTTGGGCGCCACGTGCGCGATGGCAAGGCCGATCTTGGAATAGTTCTAGGTGGCAGCGGTCAGGGTGAGCAGCTTGCAGCAAACAAAGTGCATGGCGTGCGCGCTGCACTTTGCAACGACCTCTACACCGCGCGCATGGCTCGTTCGCACAATAACGCAAACGTCTTGTCAATGGGTGCACGTGTTGTTGGCGAAGGACTCGCCGAAGAAATTCTGGCAACGTTTTTGTCGACACCTTTTGAAGGTGGCCGTCATGAACGACGAGTTGCACAGTTGGCCGAAATCGAACAACAAGAAGCGAGCAAGTAATGCCGTTCCCCTCAGACACCAATCCAGATACTGAAGTCTTTAATCTTCTCGAGCAAGAACGCATTCGCCAAACAACCGGATTGCAATTGATTGCCAGTGAAAACTTCACGTCACCAGCAGTGATGAAAGCAACTGGTTCCATCCTTACCAATAAGTACAGCGAGGGGTATCCCGGAAAGCGTTACTACGGCGGCAATGTTCTGGTTGATGAGATTGAGGCGCTCGCTATTTCTCGGGTGAAAGAACTGTTTGGCGCAGACCACGCAAACGTTCAGCCGCACTCTGGAGCAAGTGCCAACATGGCGGTGTATCTCGGGTTGTTGAAGCCCGGTGACACCATTCTTGGTTTGAGCCTGGACCACGGCGGTCACCTCACTCACGGCTCACCTGTGAATGCAAGTGGCATCTTGTATGACTTCAAGTCATATGGAGTGACACCTGGTGACGAGCGAATTGATTTCGACAATGTGCGTGAACTTGCACTGAAGCACCACCCCAAGATGATTGTGGCCGGCACTACTAGTTACCCGCGCCGTCTCGATCCAGAACCGTTCAAGGCGATTGCAGACGAAGTAGGTGCATTGTTGATGTTCGACATTGCCCACCTTGCTGGACTTGTTGCAGGCGGTGCACACCCAAATCCAGTTCCCTATGCAGACGTAGTTACGTTCACCACACACAAAACATTGCGTGGGCCACGCGGCGGTTGCATCTTGTCGAAGGCTGAACATGCTCAAGCAATTGATAAGGCTGTTTTTCCTGGAAGTCAGGGCGGGCCGCTTGAACATGTTGTTGCTGCGAAAGCTGTTGCATTCAGAGAAGCATTAGATCCGTCGTTCAGGGCCTATGCACATCAGATTGTGACGAATGCGTCGGCGCTGGCTTCTGCGCTCGCAAACGAAGGATTCCGACTGGTGAGTGGCGGCACAGACAATCACCTCATGGTGGTGGACCTACGTCCTTTTGATGCCGAATGCACAGGCAAAGTTGCACAATTAGTTCTTGACGAAGCAGGTATCACGCTGAACAAGAACACGGTGCCTGATGATCCACGTAGTCCTTTCGTGACATCAGGTGTACGAATTGGAACGCCCAGTGTCACGACTCAGGGAATGACAGAAGCAGAGATGCCTGTGATTGCCTCATTGATTGCTGAAGCACTGCGTCATCGTGATGATGCAGCCGCAGTTGCTGGCGTTCGAGCAAAAGTGGCCGAGCTTTGCTCACGATTCCCTGTGTATCCCGAACCTTTCTAGGTCGGGCAGGGCATCGCCACTTCTCCTAGGCTCTCCACCATGGGGGACACCACTGGTTATCTAATTATTGGCGCATGCGCCATGTTGGTGACCGTTGTAACTACGCCACTGGTGCGTGCGTTTGCCCGCGCCAAAAACTGGGTGGCGCTCCCTGGTGAACGAAAAGTGCACACCGTTCCCACGCCGGATGTTGGCGGCATCGCAATGTTCGCAGGCGTCGTGGTCGCCATTGCACTTGCATGGCGCATGGATCGCTTCAGTGGTTTGTTTGATGCCAACAGTGAATCCCTTGGAGTTCTATTGGGTGCGGCACTCATCCTTGTGGTGGGAGTTGTTGACGATGTGCGGGAAATCTCTGCACCAGCGCGCGTAGTGGCAACTATTGCCACCGGAATGATTTTGGTGTGGTTTGGCGTCACCATGTTTTATTTCCGTGTGCCATTTCTTGGCGTTCTTCAGTTGTCTACAGATTGGGTACCCATCGTCACGGTGGCGTGGTTGTTGGCAATGACACAGGCCGTGAACTTGATTGATGGTCTTGATGGTTTAGCCGCCGGAATCGTTGCCATCGGTTCATTGGCATTCTTTATTTATTCGAGACATCTCTCTGGACTTGGCTTGTTATCAGAACCAAATATTGGCCCATTGATTGCCATCATCACGGTGGGAGTGTGTGTCGGTTTCTTGCCCTTCAACTTCAACGGCGCCAGTATTTTTATGGGCGACGGTGGCGCGTATCTGCTGGGATTCTTAGTTGCCGTATCAACAAGTGTTGTTGGAGGTCGTGCAGATCCCACCACGCAAGCGTTTAGTGGTCAGACATATTTCTTTCTTGCACCAATTGCAATTCCCCTCATCATTCTTGGCGTTCCAGTGTTTGATGTTCTGTTTGCAATTGTTCGTCGCGTTAGTAAGCGTCAAGGTTTTGCAACAGCAGACAAAGGGCACTTGCATCACCGACTCATCAACTTGGGCCATGGTCCACGACGCGCCGTTGCCATCTTGTGGTTGTGGACTGCATTGCTGTCTGCGTTTGTTTTGTATCCAGCGTTCAACAGAACTACCACTAACTACGCACCATTTGGTCTGTTGGGTTTGGTGCTGTTCTTATACACGGTTCTTCACCCAGATTTAGAGCGAAAAAGAGAGGACGAAAGTACGCGTAAAAACGCCGAGTAGGTACTTTCGTTTATCTCAATGGTGGTTATGTTCCACCTATGGCGAATGACGAACAATCGCGAGAGGCATTTGCCGACATCAGTTCTGAAGAACTCGCTTTGGTTCTGTTTCAACTAGGGGACCATCTTTGCGTTCATCGCCCGATTCTGGACGAGTTTGAAACTGCCATTGACGGTGAGCTGGTCTGGTGGAATCTGTAGTACCAAGAAATACGTCGCTATGAGGTGAAGGCCGGGCAGCGAATCAGTCAGGAATATTTTGATCCGGAAGTAGCTATTGCGCACTTATCGGCAGCGTGGCAAACCGGTAAGTCGCTGCAGATTCTGGAGATCACTCCTCGATTGTCGGGCCGTTTTCATTACGAAGGAAACGAAGATGGCACGTGGGTGCAGTGGCAACGAATTGGCAATCTCGTCATTGAAGTCAGTTCTGAAGTGGGCGAAGTGTTAGCGCTGCGAAAAATGATTGGAGATCAGAAGTCGCTTCTTGCCATTGCATATCGCAAGCGAGCAATGGCGGTGGAGCGTGAACGAATCGCCCGCAATCTGCACGACACCGTCATTCAAAACCTTTATGCAACATCGCTGTCGCTCTCCATTGCTGGCCGGCGTGCGCAACGTGAAGTGGGGCGTGCAATCAACGCGGCGATTGATTCCCTCGCTGATGTCATCTCCGAAATTCGTCGGGAAATTCTGGATGTTGAAACTCGTCGAGCATCACCGCTGCGACTTCTTTTGGAAGACGCATTGATCCCCATCTTGTTGCCGTCGAATACTCGTCTTGAGTTGCGAATTGATTGTCCAGACTTCAATGAGGAAATCACACGTCATGTACGTGCTGTGTGCGTTGAAGGATCATCAAACGCGGTGCTGCATGGCCAAGCAACCTTGGTTGCAATTTCTATTGACATGACAGAGCACGAACTTGTCGTGACAATTTCAGACGACGGGTTTGGAATTCCGGAAGTTTTTGGTGTTCCAAATGGTCTCCACAACATGCGCGAACGCGCCGAATCACTAGGAGGAAATATGGAGATTAAGTCAGAGATGAACAAAGGGACCACGGTGACGTGGGCCGTACCAAGTGCGGGGTGGATGAAATGATTCGCGTTGCAATTTGTGATGACCACGTCATGGTGCGCGAAGAACTTGCTTCCGTGATTGAACATGAAGACGATGTTCACATCGTAGGAATCAGTGACTCGCTTGAATCAACAAATTAATTAATTGAGACAGAATTTCCAGAAGTGCTCGTGATGGACGTTCGCCTCAATGGTGAATCTGGTCTCGACGTTGCACGATCTGTTGTGGCAACGCATCCAGATGTGAAAGTTGTGATGTTGACATCGTTCAATTCAGATGAAGCATTGGTCTCTGCGAATGAACTAGGAGCAAGTGCATTTCTGTTGAAGTCGGGCAGCTCGGATGCATTGGTACAAACAATTAAAGATGTTGCATCTGGAATGCGTTTGATCAACCCAGCAGAAGTTCGCGTGGCTTCTGAAACACTTGAGAAGAGTGGAATGGGAATTCTTCGCAAGCTTGATGCGAATGATCGACATATTGCGCGACTCATCGCACTCGGATACTCAGACAAGCAGATTGCGGAAACGGTGTACCTGGGTCTTCAAACAGTTCGTAATCGAGTGTCGAGAATGTTGTCGCGCTTCAACAAAGAGAACCGCACTCAGCTGGCATTGTTCTTTTCTGAATACCAATCGGAACTGGTCGAGATGTAGGGGAGCGCGGGGCATCCCGCATGTGACGAGGTGGCAAGCGCCTTGTGACACAGATTTGACGTCTTCGTTTGGACGGCAGATGCAGTTTGTGGATATATTCACAAAGTGCTGGCATTCGCCGCGACACATAAAGGTGCCCCCGTGAAATTCATCCCGAAACCAAAGCCAGTTGCGCTTGATTCTGGTGTGTCTCAGGGCGCCGAGCTGGCGGTTGGCATTTTGGTGTTCTTTCTTATTGGGCTGGGCATCGACACATGGTTGGGCTCAACACCGACCTTCATGATCGGGTTCACGGTGTTCGCTGTGGTCGGAAATTTCGTGCGGATGTACTACTCGTACTCGAGTGCCATGCGTCACCTAGAGGAAGAACGCGCTTCACATGCTCGTGGAGAGTCACGATGAACGGCACTCCGTCACCACTTTCGATGGCTGCAGAAGGCCGCGCTCCTGAAGTCTCGGTATCACGTGACATCATCAAAAAGGGCCTATGGATTGCACCGCTGGTGATGGCACTTGGAGGAATTATCTGGGGGGCAAATGGGGTATGGTCATCGGGCATTGGATTAGCGATTGTCCTTATAAACTTTGGGTTTGCGGCCGCTCTCATCGCTTGGTCAGCCCCCATTTCACTCGCTCTCATGATGGGTGTCAGCCTCTTTGGCTACCTCATCAGGCTGGGTCTCATAGCGGTCGGGGTTTTCCTGGTTCGCGACCTTCCGTGGGTGTCTCTTCCCGCCCTCGGAATCACCATCATCGTCACCCACCTCGGGTTGCTGTTCTGGGAAATGAAGTTCATCGCAGCTTCGCTTGCATTTCCTGGATTGCGCCCGAATGCGCAAGAATGGAAGCCGACCGGCTCCCCTGAGAAAGACTGAAGGACTAAAACGTGATCGCCCTCGATTTCCCAGAAATTAACTCAATCCTTCGGTGGAAAGATATTTTCCCTGGGTTTAACAAGATCGCTTTAATTGCTGTACTTGCTGTTGTCATCAGCACTTTGATTTTCTTGCTCGCTGTTCGTCAAGACCACAAAGAAGCTCCACGCGGCATTCGTAACTTCGCTGAGACAATCGTTGAGTTCATCGAAAACGGCGTGGTCATGCAGACCATGGGTAAAGACGGCCTTGCATGGACACCTTTCTTGTTGACGATGTTCTTGTTCATCTATTTGTGCAACGTGCCTGGAATCATTCCGTTTTTCCAGATGCCCGCAACAGCTCGTATGGCCGTTCCACTGTTCCTTGCACTTATGGTGTGGGTCATCTACAACGTCACCGGCATTAAGCACCAAGGTGTCGGCGGTTACTTCAAGAGCACCTTGTTCCCTCCAGGAGTACCCAAGGCTTTGTACATCTTGGTGACACCAATCGAATTTATTTCTGCCATCATCGTGCGCCCGTTCTCACTGGCTGTTCGTCTTTTCGCGAACATGATGGCCGGTCACATTCTTCTCGTGACGTTCGCGCTTCTCTCTGAAGCGCTGTTCCAAGCGAAAGACAAAGTGCTGATTCCAGTTGGAATCCTGCCTTTCTTCATGCTCATCTTCCTCACTTCGTTTGAGGTGTTGGTGGCATTCCTGCAGGCATACATCTTTGCGATGCTCACCGCTGTATACATCGGTGGCGCAACGCACCCAGAGCACTAATCAACACGGTCTCCCAACCAACTACCTACTAGGAGAAAACAAAAATGGAAGCAATTGCACGGCTCGTTGCAGCGGATCTCACCCCCGCTGAACTGAAGAACAATGCAGCAGCAGCATCGGCAGGCTACGCCTACGGTCTTGCTGCAATCGGACCAGGAATTGGCATCGGTTACCTCGTCGGCAAGTCCGTCGAGGCAATGGCTCGCCAGCCTGAAGCCGCTGGCATGGTTCGTACCACGATGTTCCTTGGCATCGCCTTTACCGAAGCGCTTGCGCTTATCGGCTTCGTGGTCTTCATTCTTCTCAAGTTCGCTTAATCCGCGACTGAGTCCACGTCCACAATCGACCTCCGTTTTTACGGAGTCCAGGAGCTGAAATGCCGACTGCGATAGTCACCCAATCGAATGGACATGTTGTTCAGATTCGACTGGTGTCTTCCGATACAACGGAAGACACTGTTGTCGACTCTGCCGTAGAGGGCACCCCCGAAGTTGCTTCACAATCAGGTGAAGCAACTACAGAGGTGAAGACAGCACCAAACCCCATTGCACCAGAAACTAAAGAATTGGCATGGGCCGCAGGATCATTTGTGGTCCTGTTCGTCATCTTGCGTTATTTCTTGTTTCCAAAACTGAAAAAGGGAATGGATGCTCGTTACGCCGACATCCGTAGCGATATTGAAGGTGCAGACCAGGTGAAACTGGCTGCGCAATCAGATGTTGCGGAATACGAAAAGGCGCTCGCGGCAGCTCGCGCAGAAGCATCTGCGCGAATTGATGCAGCACGTCAAACTGTAGACAGTGAGCGCAGTGCCCAATTGGCTCAAGTCAATTCTCGAATTGCAGCAGCTCGCGCAGAGGCAGACCAACAAATGGCGTCGGCTCGCGCAGCGGCACAGGGTGAAGTTGCTGCCGCAGTTGCACAAGTTGCAACGAAGGCTGCCGAACTCGCTTCCGGTCGTACACCAGATGCCGCGGCAGTTCAAGCAGCAGTGGCGGCAGCGATGCAAAGTGCAGGTTCACGATGATTTCGTTTATTTCAACTCTCATCGCTTCTGGCGGTGAAGGTGAGGAACTCACATACGAGACTCACCACTGGTTGCTTCCAGAAACAGCAGAAATCATTTATGGCGGCCTTGCGTCGGTGCTGGTCATCGCTGCACTCATCAAGTTTGCTGGTCCGATGATTAAGAAATCATTGGCCGACCGAACTGCACGAATTCAAGCTGACATTGACAACGCCAAGTCAACTCGCGAAACCGCAGAAGTTGAAGCTGGTCGCATTCGCACGGCTCTCGGCGATATCACGTCAGAGCGTGCTCGACTTCTTGCCGAAGCTGATTCGCAAGCGGCAGCAGTTTTGGCAGACGGTCGTGCTCGAATCGCAGCAGAGATGGCAGACATTGAAGCGAAGGCAATGGCCGATATCGCAAATGCGTCAGGTCGGGTTCGAGAAGAGCTTGAGTCTGACATTAAGCGTTTGTCTCGCGTTGCCGTCGAACAAGTTGTCGCAAGCGCAGTTAATGATTCGGTTCGCCAAGACCTCATTGAAAACTTCATTAGCAATGTGGGGGCCGCGCGATGAGCACAGCAACTGTTGACGCATTCGTCGAATCGATTTTTTCTCTCGCTGATGCCGAGGGTGTTCTTGCACAAGTTGAATCTGAATTCTCAAGTGTTGTTCGCACCATCGATTCAAGCGATGATCTCCGTAGCAAGTTGAATGACGAACTTCTTCCTAGTGATGTTCGCCAACAAATTGTCGAGCGACTGTTAGAGGGTAAGGCACACCGCCTCACTACTCAACTTGTTGCACTCGTTATCGGCTCTGGTCATGCGCGTAGTTTGCGCACCATTGCAGAGCGTGTGAGTAGCAAAGTTGCTCATGGTTCTGGTCGCGAAGTTGCCGAAGTTCGCAGTGCAGTTGCATTGACCGATGACCAGCAACGTCGTTTGGCTGATGCCTTGAAGAAGGCAACAGGATCCGAAGTAAACCTAAAAATCATTGTTGACCCTTCAGTCGTCGGTGGCCTCGTCGCCACTGTTGGCGACAAGGTCATTGATGGCTCAGTCCGCAACCGACTCGACCAGCTGAAGAGCCGGTTGTAAAGAATTTCGCGAAAGAAGGAAGACATGGCAGACATCACACTTTCCGCCAGTGACATCGCATCTGCGATTTCGGGTGGCCTCAGCGGCTACTCGCAGTCACTCGAAGCACGCACCGTTGGTCGTGTTGCTGAAGTAGGCGACGGTATCGCTCGCGTAACGGGATTGCCCGATTGCGCAGTAAACGAGTTGCTCGAATTTGAAGACGGCACCGTCGGAATCGCGCTGAACCTTGACGAAGCACAAATTGGTGCGGTTGTTCTTGGCGATGCAGATGCCATTGAAGAAGGTCAGCCAGTAAAGGCAACCGGACGAATTTTGTCGGTACCAGTTGGTGATGCACTTCTTGGTCGCGTCGTTAACGCGCTCGGTGAGCCAATTGACGGCAAGGGTGACATCGTGGGTGGCATTGATCGCCGCGTTGAAATTCAGGCACCAGGCATCATGGGTCGTAAGCCAGTGCACGAGCCACTGCAGACAGGTATCAAGTCAATTGACGCAATGACCCCAATTGGTCGTGGACAGCGCGAACTCATCATTGGTGACCGTAAGACTGGTAAGACCACCGTTGCAATCGACACCATCATCAACCAGCGCGGCCTTGGTGTGAAGTGCATCTACGTTGCAATCGGTCAGAAGGGATCCACCGTTGCACAAACAGTGGAAACACTTCGTCAGTACGGCGCACTTGAATACACCGTTGTTGTTGCTGCACCTGCGTCAGAACCAGCACCGTTCAAATACCTCGCTCCATACTCTGGCTGTGCAATCGGTCAGCACTGGATGGAAAATGGTGAGCACGCGCTCATCGTGTACGACGATTTGTCAAAGCAAGCCGAGGCGTATCGCCAGATGTCATTGTTGCTCCGTCGTCCACCAGGTCGTGAGGCATACCCAGGTGACGTGTTCTATCTCCACAGCCGTCTTCTCGAGCGTGCCGCAAAGCTCAGCGACGAAAAGGGCGCAGGTTCGCTCACTGCATTGCCAGTTATTGAAACCAAGGCCGGCGACGTGTCGGCGTACATTCCCACCAACGTGATTTCAATTACCGATGGTCAGGTGTACTTGCAGGACAACCTCTTCAAGTCTGGTGTTCGTCCAGCAGTAGACGTAGGTGTGTCGGTGTCACGAGTAGGTGGCGCAGCACAGACCAAGGCGATGAAGAGCGTGTCAGGAACACTGAAGCTTGACCTTGCGCAGTTCCGCGAGTTGGAAGCATTCGCAACATTTGGTTCCGAACTTGACGCTGTGTCGAAGGCACAGCTTGAGCGTGGTTACCGCTTGGTGGAATTGCTGAAGCAAGGTTTGAACTCGCCAATGCCAGTGGAAGAGCAAGTCGTTTCAATCTTCGCCGGAACAAAGGGCTACCTGGACGACATTCCAGTAGCAGATGTTCGCCGCTTTGAATCAGAACTTCTTGAATTCACTCGTGCACGCCACGGTGCAATGCTCGCTGAGCTTCGCACCAATGGAAAGGCTGACGTGCCTTCCGACCTTGGTGACATCGTGTCTGGATTCAAGGCACAGTTCAAGATCACTGGCCCGAAGGCTGGTTCTGTAGACCCAACTGCAACCAGTGCTGATGCGCTTGGTGATGCAGCAAGTGACAAAACCCTCGCAACGGAGTAAGTAAGTGGCAGGCGGTCAGGAACGCATTCTGCGCGGACGAATTCGGTCCGTGCAAGCGACGAAAAAAATCACACGTGCGATGGAGCTCATTGCTGCATCGCGCATCGTGAAGGCGCAGCAACGCGTCGCCGCCGCCGTGCCTTACAGCGACCTCATCACGGAAGTTGTGCGCGATTTGTCTGCAGCAGGCGCGGGATCTTCCGCTCCGTTATTGGCTGGGCGTGACACCGTGAAGAATGTGTGTTATGTCGTGCTCACCGCAGACCGCGGTTTGTGCGGCGGATACAACTCTGGCGTTATGCGTGCCACCGAAGGCGAAATTAAGCAAGATGCTTTGCAGGGTCGTGGTCACACCATCATTGCTATCGGCCGTAAGGCAGAGGGCTACTTCCGTTTCCGCGGATACAACGTGGGGCGCTCGTTTACTGGATTCACCGACAATCCTTCTTATGCAATTGCAAAAGAAGTAGGCGAGTACGTCACAGGCCTGTACGAGGCTGGCGAAGTCGACCGCGTCGAACTTGTGTACACCCGATTTATTTCTGCCGGTAACCAAGAAGTTGTACAACGTCCGTTGGTTCCTCTTGACACCGCCACTGCAGAAGGCGGCGATGGAAAGAACGAAGCTGGTCGTGACTACGAATTTGAACCATCACCTGAGGCCATTCTCGAGTCGTTACTTCCTCGTTATGTGGAGGCACGTGTGTATGCAGCACTTCTCAATGCCGCAGCGTCGGAACACGCATTCCGTCAGCGCGCAATGAAGTCTGCAACAGACAACGCCGAGGAATTAATCAAGAACCTTTCACGAATCATGAACCGAGCCCGCCAGGACTCGATCACCACCGAAATCATGGAAATCGTCGGCGGCGCCGAAGCCATGTCGGCCGGGAATTAAGAGCGAACAAGTAGGAGAAATCCAGATGAGCATGACAGAGACAAAGCAAGACGGA
>JBMTEX010000014.1:0-25435 GCA_049433485.1 Ilumatobacteraceae bacterium
GGTGAATCTTCACACCATTAATCAATTCTTCGGATTGACGTTGTCTCCGAAAGAAGCAGAAGAGTTCATTGCATCTCGCGCAGACAGTTCTATTGAAACGCCGGTCAGCTTTGAAGATCAAGCGTTGAAGTTTGTTGGCCGAGAGTTGTACGAAGCATTCTTCAAGGGGTACACGCAAAAACAGTGGGGCGTGTCGCCAACAGAATTACCCGCATCAATCTTGGCGCGATTGCCCGTTCGTTTTTCTTACGAAGACAGTTATTTCAATCATCCGTGGCAAGCAATTCCTCGTGATGGGTATACGCCCATTGTGGAAGCCATGTTGGATCATCCACTCATTGAGGTGACATTGAATAAGACGGTGTCGCCTGATGAATTGTCATCAGCGGAACATGTCTTCTGGTCTGGCCCAATTGATGAATACTTCTCGGGTCAGTTTGGGCGACTCGGGTATCGAACATTGGACTTCGTCGAATCAGAAGACACCGGAGACTTCCAAGGTTGTCCGGTGATGAACTACTGCGACGTCGATGTGCCTTACACCCGCATCACTGAGCACAAGCACTTTGCGCCATGGGAAAGCCACGAGGGCACCACGCTGTACACGGAGTACAGCAGGCTGGCCCAGCCAGGCGACATCCCGTATTACCCCATTCGTCAGGTGAAAGAAAAAGAGCAACTGCTCCAGTACGTCACCGCTGGCCAAACCGCCTCTCGGGTCACGTTCCTGGGTCGATTGGGTACCTATCGCTATCTGGACATGGATGTCACCATTAAAGAGGCCCTCGATGTGGCCGAGGAATTCCTCGCTAGTCGGCGTGACCAACGCCCAATGCCACCGTTCGTCGTCCAACCCCTGTGAAACTAGGAGGGTGACGTCTCACCCTCTGGCCCGAATACAGATTCCGGCTGCCGACTTCTCTGAACCCACGTTGTACGTCCGCACGCCGGAGGGGTCTGTAGGTGAACACCAGGTGTCGCTCGCTGCGGGAGAGACCGCAACGTTTGATACGGCATTCGGAGTGTTTGCTGCGGGGCGTTGGAGCCGATTGACATCGATTGTTGATCTCACGGCCTCCATCGAGGCAAGTGGTCACTACCGAGTTGATCTGGTTGCGTATGCCAACGGCGTCGACACAGTGATTGCTTCGGCAGAATCTGCATCGTGCGTCACATGTCCCAACATTCGCGACGTGGCCGCTGAATCATTCTTTGTTGCGGTGACTGCATTAAGCGACGGGGTAGTGGTTCGTGGCGGCACGTGGAGTACAACAACTGCACCACAACGCGACGTTCGTCTGGGTGTTGCTATCACCACGTTTAATCGACAGCAGTATGTGCTGTCCACCATTGACAAGCTGGTCGAGATTGAAGCAACCGTTCCCAATGTGCATGGACACCTTCAAGTTCTCGTTGTTGATAATGCGCAAAACCTGAAGCCGGACGTTCCAGCTGATGCACCGGTACGAGTGATTCCGAATCCAAACCTTGGTGGTGCTGGTGGATTTGCGCGTGGCCTCATTGAGTTCCGAGAAGAGGGCTGGAGCACTCACGTTGTCTTTATGGATGACGACATCTCACTTGAACCTGAATCCATCATGCGAACAATTTCCTTGTTGACGTTCGCAATTGATCCAGACCTATGTATTCATGGCGCCATGATGAGCGAAGAGCAGCCATGGTTGCAGTTTGAAGCGGGGTCTGCGTACGAATTCCGATCTGTGTATCCATTGCGTGCACACGGAAGAGGAATAGACCTGCGTAGTCGCGCCGAGATGGTGAGAGATCATCTGGAGATTGACATCGATTATTCCGCATGGTGGTTCACGGTGTTCCCTATGCACTTGGGTGTAGAGAATCCATTGCCAGTCTTTGTCCGCGGTGACGACGTTGCTTTCGGGCTCATGCATACCGGCAAGCACACGGTCACATTGAACGGCATCGCCGTATGGCACGCCGACTTTGCGTTGAAGAACAATCCATCGTCGTTGTATTACGAGGTACGAAACTTCGCACTCATTGACACGTTGGTGTTTGACGACCACCATTGGCGCCACCTCGCCTGGCGATATCTCAGTTTCGGCTTCCGTAATGCATACTCGCATCGCTACGCGAGTGCGGAGTACATGATTTGGGGAATGAAGGACTTCTTGGCAGGTCCGGATGAATGGATGAAGATTGATCATGCGGCAAAGCATGACGAGATTCGCCATGTATCTGAAGAAAAGGCCATGCCTCTCACTGACGACTTGAAGAATCTTGGGTTTACTCCACCGCGATCAAAGCTGTTCCGTCTGTGGGGCTTCATGTTGGCTCCATTCACCGGCGCCGGACAATGGGTGCCGCCTTTCCTGCGTTCACGTAAGGCTGGAGTTGCACAAATAGATGTACGTGCAGTTGGCTTGGCTATTCGCCACGACGAGATTTTGTATCGACACCCACGATTCGACGAAGGCTTTGTATGTCGACGTGACCGGAAGCGATTCTTGGCTATCCGCCGTGAAGTATTCAGAACCACTTGGCAATTGGTGCGCACATACAACTCATTGAAGAAGTCGTATCGTGCGCAGTACCCAGATCTAGTGAGTACCGAATCCTGGAAGAAACGCTTCGGTCAGTAATTATTATTTGGCCAGCGCAGCCGCTGCCATCAGCGATGACCACGTACTGGGGCCAACTTTCCCACTGGGCCTAATTTTTGCGCGACGTTGATACGTCTTCACATCGTTTGCCAAGGAATAGGTGAACTGTCCGGTTGCTGAGATTTTCTTGCGAAGTACTCGAGCCAATGCTCGTTGCAGTGTGGCAACGCTGGGGTGTTTACTACCGATTTGTAAGACGATGAGTCTCGTTTGACCACCAAGTCCCATTGCTTCCCACGTTGCTCTATCCACTTTGCCGGTTGGTGGAAGAGCCATTTTGACCTGAAATGCTTTCACTGCACGGGCGGTTCCTGGTCCGAATGCACCATCTACTGCTAACCGTTTGGAACCTTTCAGTTTCATTGCTGCATTTAGTCGTTTCTGAACTGTAGTCACCATGGCGCCGCGATGCTTTTGAGCAAGCGGGAGTCCGTGTATGACTGGCGCTGTCGGCGCAGTTACTGGAAGAAGGTTTTGTGCACGAAGTGCATCAAGTTGTGCGCGCAAAAATAAAGCAAACTCAATTTGACCACTGTTCGAGAGATGTACCCAGCAACACAGCGACGTGTTGTCGAACCAGCGCCACTGCGGTTGTGCAGAACTTGCTGCATTCCAGTCAAAGATTGAGATAGCTGGGTTTGCGGCTGCGGCTGCTTGCAGTGCAGCGTTAGACGCCGCGTAATTGCGTGATGTTGCGCGCGTTGACATATTGACGAAGATGATCCTCTGAACAGCCTTAGATGTCAATGTGGAAATCATCTGCTGCAGTTCTGCATTAAATGTGTTGGGATCATCGTTGTAGCCAAGTTCAACAATTGCTACCGCGGGTGCCGGCAACGCATTTGCTACTCCTACTCCGTCAATGTCTAATTGCGGAGCGGCAACAGTAAAAAGGCAATCAGATCCAGCCATGCCACGTCCGGCACAGGCTTGGTACGTCATGGATGGGTACGCGGGAGTCACAACAGTTGCAAATTCGCTGGCAATACTTTCGCCAACGGAGTCACCAATAAACAGAATGGAGCCAACTGGAGCGGCCGCACTATCCGCCGAGAACACCGGCGTTGTTCCGTACCACGGAGCGAATAAGTCCCAGTCGCCTCGGAAGTTCCATCCACTGCGAGTGACAGAGCCAGCGGTTCCCGTAATGGTGACGGATGTTGTGTATCCGTTCCAGTCGCCGCCCAGTTCATCGTGTTGTGTCGTGACGGAGAGTAGAACACCAATACTGGGGTACTTCTTCTGAATTGCCGAAGCGGAAAGCAGCCGTGTCCATGATTGAAGAGCTGGGTCCGCTGCAAGGTCACCATTGTCTACTTGTGCAGGAAATTGACCACCTGCTGTGCGCCCACCATTTGATGAAGTGAACTCTGTGCGCACTATGGAACCGCGTGAATCACGCACTACATAACCAGCTGTTTCGGCAATGGCGCGATCTGTTCGAGCATCTTCCAATACGCTCGCCGTTAATGAGCCAACGGTGCGAAGGGCAGCGCCGCCGTACACCTGACAATCTTGCGTATCGCAGGATTTCGCATACGAATAACGTGCTTCAGATAATGAGTAACTGCGGGCTGCAACAGCTTGTGCACGAAGTGCATGCATGCCTAATCCGCCTGCTTGGTCACCCCATCCAGCCGGAGACTCACGCGGAACCACTCCACGCAAATACGACTCCAAGAGAACGAGGTTCACACTGCGGAATTTTCCATTCCCATCGACGGCGGCTCGAATTCCACCGCGGTAATAACGAATTCGTGCTTTGTATGAGGATGTGGCAGGTTCGCACAATCCAATGAGTTCCGTGGGCGCTACGGCGGCAGGGTTTGAACCACTGGTGGTCACAAAATCAATGGGACCAGTGATGTTGTCGCCAATCAATGTAAATCCGGCTGGAGTTCCACTGGATGCTCCGCACGTTGAATTAGCGGATGCGTAAATGTCGTACACGTTTCGTGACACTGGTCGTGCAATCAGTGCGCCGTATGTTCCGCCGCGACCAGCCCATTGTGCTGTTTTGTTATCAGACACAACAGCAGTCTGGAGTCCGTCCATTGCTTGTAGACGGATACTCATCACGCCGCCCGGTTGCGCGGCTGCGTCACCGGGTCCGAGCACGCTCAGGGAGCGTCCGCTTCCGCCATAGTAGAAGTTGATGATGTCGGTCCATGCCGCATTGAGTTTGGTAGCCCAACCGAGAGCGCCGTATTGGCTCATGCCTCTTCCGTGACCGTTTCCATGGCCACGAACCACGATGGCGATAGGTGGTAGCGCGTCTGCTGATGCTTGTGGGGCGGGAGAAGATGCCACGAGAGCGCTCAGGCCGATGCATGCCGTCGAAACAAATGCCAGCGCGCGACGGGAGGCAGACCGTTTCTTCATACAGAAGAACGCTAGGCGGTTTGAGCCTCTGATTGGTGGCGCTTCACTACGTCGCGCTCTTGAACCGCAACGCCCACAAGGACGAGAGCCATTCCTGCTAGGTCAATAGTGGATGGAGTTTGGCCGAGGAAGATGAATCCGAAGGCCGCTGCGGTAACAGGAAGTAACGCGAGCATGACGGAGAAGCGACGAATAGGAATCCGTCGAAGTGTGGTTTGATCGATGCCGTATCCGATGACGTTGGACAGAACTCCAATCGCAATGCAACTGAGCAGGAGTGTTGGAGAAGTAAATGCAGTGTTTGCGCCTGTTGATGCAAAGGGAGTGATTGCCACGCCACCAACGACGAGGCCAATAGCTAGACCAGCAACACCGTGATCTCCAAGAGCAACGCGAGAACCGATGACGATGTATGCAGCCCACATGGTGGATGCGAGAAGGATAAATACAAGCCCCAGTGGTTCGTTGCCAATTTCTACACCGCCAAGTATCAACACACCCAGAGTTGCCAAAAGAAGGGCGTAAGTGTTTCGAAGAGATTTAGTGGTGAGTGCGGCAACGGCAATTGGACCGATGAATTCTATAGTGACGCCTTTGCCAAGCGGTAAATAATTAATGGCAAGGTAGAAGAACATATTCATTGACGCCGTCGCAATACCGAATGCGCTTGCCCATGCAATGTCGCGGCGAGTCCATGACGAATGTCGTTGGCGCAGAGAGAACGCACCAAGAATGAGTCCGGCACTCAGTACTCGAATCCACGCAACTGTGGCGGGGGACAAGTCATCAAACAATTTCACGGCAATGACTGCACCCGCGTACTGCGCAGACGCAGACGTAACAAAGAGAACTTCGGGAGGTGTTGCCGTGAGAAGGCGCGCTGATACGCGACCCTCGGGCGAGTTGTTAGTCACTGACGAAAATTAGTCAAACAAGTCTGGATCTGTTCGGCAAATCTCTTGCCACAGTGGCTGGAAGTGCATCCATCCGGTGATGGCGTTGCCGGCGTTCTCGCGTGTGTACACGGCGGATTCGTGTGGAATCAACTTTGGAGTTCCCGCTGCCATTGCCGCCAATTGAGCCTGTGCGCAACGCTCGAAACACACAAACCAGAAGACTGCTTCGTCAACAGATGCACCAACAGTGAAGTGTCCGTGATTCTGGTGAATAGCAGCACGGTACTGACCAAATGCTTGTGCGAAATCTCGACCAGCTTCTTCTTCGAAGACCACCGCACCACCGTGGTCGGAGATGACAACGTTCTGTTCGTAGAATGCGCATGAGTCTTGCGTGAGTGGGTCAAGGGGAATGCCCAGCGAGCTAAACGCTTTTCCGTACACCGAATGTGCATGAGCAGCAGCGATGACATCGGGGCGTGCAGTGTGCACTGCGGCATGGAGAACATATGCAGCCCGGTTCACGCTGTGCTTGCCGTATACCACTTCACCGTGATGGTTCACGAGAATGAGATCGGAAACGCGCATGTGGCGGAACGACAAACCAAGTGGGTTCACCCAGAAGTGGTCGGGAAACTCTGGGTCGCGAACAGTGATGTGGCCCGCGACGCCTTCACCAAAACCAAAACGTCCAAAAATACGAAGTGCGCCTGCGAGGCGTTGCTTGCGATGGAGACGTTCTTCTTCGATGGTGCGGTTTGCTGTGAGATCTTCAAAACCGATGGTGGTGACTTCTTTCGGCGTGAGCGGGACTCCGTCAATCATTCGGGTTTCTGTCTGAGGTGCATCTGGTGTGATGGTCATAGCGTCACCTTAGGACAGAATGGGCGGTATGGGAATCAGCGAAATCCAGCCCGAGCACATGGCGCCTCCTGCGGCCAACTATGCCCACGCCGTCAAGGTGGACCACGCAGAGCAATTTGTCTTCACCTCCGGAGTGGTGCCCACCATGCCTGATGGAACTGTGCCGCCCACCGTGGAGGGCCAAGCACGTGTGGTGTGGGCCAATCTTCTGGAGATATTGCGGGCCGGGGAGATGTCCGTCGACAACGTGGTGAGTATCACCACCTATGTGGTGGCCTCTGAGACGCTTCGAGCCGATTTGTCGGCGGTGATGGGGGTTCGAGATGAGGTCATGGGAACCCATCGAGCTGCCAGCACTTTGGTGACAGTTCCAGCGCTTGCCAGACCGGAATGGCTGATGGAAATCAGCTTGGTGGCGGCTCGCTAACAAGGGCAGTTGTCCGCCTCCATGGGGGGCTGTGGTCGCCGTCCTCGTAGCCTTATCGAATGGCTGAAGACGTAAAGCGCACCGACTCTGGAATTGACATTGCCCCTCTCTATTCCGCATCCGATCTGGCTGGCTGGGATGCCGAGGCCAAGCTGGGCGTTCCCGGTGGCGCCCCCTACACCCGTGGTGTGTACCCCACGATGTATCGCGGCAAGTTATGGACCATGCGTCAATACGCCGGATTCGGTACCGCTGAGTCCACTAACGAGCGCTTCAAGTTCTTGCTGCAGGCAGGCCAGACCGGATTGTCATGTGCATTCGACTTGCCCACACAGATGGGATACGACAGCGATCACCCACGTGCCGAAGGTGAAGTCGGAAAAGTTGGAGTTGCCATCAGCTGTCTCGACGACATGCGCCTTCTGTTGAAAGATCTTCCACTTGACAAAGTGTCAACATCAATGACCATTAACTCAACAGCAGCCATCTTGCTGTTGATGTACGAGTTGGTGGCAGAAGAACAAGGTGTTCCAGCTAGCGCAATCAGCGGCACAATTCAGAATGACTTGCTGAAGGAATACATCGCACGAGGAACGTACGTGTACCCACCACGGCCATCCATGCGAATTATCACCGACATTTTCGACTACTGCTCAAAGAATGTGCCGAAGTGGAACACCATTTCAATTTCCGGTTACCACATTCGCGAAGCGGGAAGTACTGCGGTACAAGAAATTGCATTTACGTTGGCGAACGCCATTGCATATGTGCAGGCTGCAGTAGATGCCGGTCTTGATGTGGACGATTTTGCTCCACGCCTGTCGTTCTTCTGGAATGGTCACAACAACTTCTTCGAAGAAGTAGCAAAGTTCCGTGCAAGTCGCCGCATGTGGCACAAGATTATGACTGAGCGTTTCGGTGCAAAGAAGGAAAGCAGCAAGTTGTTGCGCTTCCACACGCAAACAGGTGGAAGCACACTGACTGCGCAGCAACCATTGAACAACGTGGTGCGCGTTGCAGTGCAGTCACTTGCTGCAGTCATGGGTGGAACGCAAAGTCTGCACACCAATGGTTTCGACGAGGCACTTGGTCTTCCTACTGAAGAGGCCGCGCGTATTGCATTGCGTACACAACAGATCATCGGATACGAAAGTGGTGTAGCAGATACACCAGACCCGCTTGCCGGTTCGTATTTTGTGGAATCTCTTACTGATGAAGTGGAGCGTCTTGCATGGGAATACATCGAACGTATTGATGCAATGGGTGGCGCCGTTGATGCCATCGAAGCTGGATTCCAAATGGATGAAATTGAGCAAAGCGCCTACGACTACACCAAGTCAATTGACGAAGATGAACGAGTCATTGTGGGTGTCAATAAGTTCACCGTGGACAATGAACCAGAACCAAACGTGTTCCCCATTGACCCAAGCCTTGCGGTGGGTCAAATTGCACGTCTGAAGAAGTTCAAAGAGAATCGCGATCAGGCAAAGGTGCAACAGCTGTTGAACGATGTGAAAGAAGCAGCAAAAGGAACAACTAACTTGTTGATTCCTATGAAGGAAGCGCTTCGTGCACACGCAACTCTTGGTGAAGTGAGCGATGCACTTCGCGAGGTATACGGCACCTATCAGCCAGGCCGATAATGGCTGAGATATGCGTTCGAATTGAATCTGACGGTCATCGCGTCGAGATTGTCCTCAGTCGACCAGAACGAAAGAATTCACTTACAGGTGCGATGGCAGAACAACTCCGGGACGCCATTCATCACGTGTCAACAGATACGAACACGCACTGCATTCTTCTTCGCGGTGATGATGGAGTCTTTTGCTCAGGTATAGACCTCGCAGCGTCCGGCGATGGAAAGAAGCCTGGACCAATGCCTGCGTGGCCAGAAGTTCATGCTGCGTTGTATGCGTCTCCGGTCCCCGTTGTGGTGGCATTAGAGAGATATGCAATCAACGCCGGAGCCGCACTGGCATTGGCAGCCCCAGTAGTTGTTGCTGGTGAATCATCTTTTTTGCAGGTGGGTGAGCTTGCCATTGGTGTGCCAGCGCCTATGTGCGCTGCGTGGTTGCACTTGCGCCATGCGCCGTCGGTTGCGGACCGCTTAATTTACGGTGCAGATCGCGTGCCTGCATCTGAGTTACTGCGTCTCGGAGTAGTCACCAATGTGGTGCCAGATGATGAGGTTCTTCCCACGGCTCGGGAGTACGCAGACCGACTTGCGGGTTATCCAGTGGCAGGGCGACAAGCGATGGTGCAGATGTGGAAACGGTTGCGCGGCGAGATTGAAGACCCTTCCACGTGGTTCCGCAATTTGTTGCTGAGTTAAGTTGCTGGCCAGTAGGCGTCGCGCAGGTAGCGCTTCTTTAACTTTCCATGAGCCTCGCGTGGCAAAGCATCGTGGAAGTCCACGGACTTTGGGCATTTGTATGACGCAAGGCGTTCTTTGCCCCACGCAATGAGTTCCGCTTCGGTGAGTTGCGCTCCAGGCTCAAGTTCAACTGCGGCTTTCACTTCTTGCCCAAACTCCGGATGTGGAATTCCAAACACGGCGACATCTCGAATGGCGGGGTGTTGACTCAAGACTCCTTCAATTTCTGCGGGATAAATGTTTGATCCGCCAGAGATGATGAGATCAACTCTTCGGTCGACGAGATAGATGAATCCGTCGCTATCCATGTAGCCCAAATCTCCAACAGTGAAGCGACCGTCGGGGAGACGAGATGCATCTGTCTTCGCTTGATCGCCGTGGTACTGAGGTGGGCCTCCATCGCGCAGAAAGTACAACGTACCTATCTCTCCAGGCGGAAGATCTTGCCCGTTGTCGTCAACCACGCTTGCTTTCAAAATCGGAGCTGGCTTACCAACTGTTCCAGGTCGATCCATCCACTCTTGGCTGGTGCACACCACTGGACCTGTGCCCTCGGAACTGCCATAGAACTCCACAACGATGGGTCCAAGTACATCGATGAGACGTTGCTTAGCCCACGGTGGACACGGAGCCGCCGTGTGAGAGATCCATTTCAATGATGACACGTTGTGTTGAGTGAATGCATCGTCGTCAAGTTTTGCCAACCGAACCATGAGGGTTGGCACCATTGGTGCGCTGGTAACGCCAAACTTTTCAACATCGCTCAGAAAATCTTCAACGATGAATCGTTCTTTTAAGACAATGGTGTGTTGTCTCCCAAAGCACGCTTGTAAGACACCAGTTCCAAACGCGTGATACAGCGGTGTTGCGATGTAACAGACGCCCTCGTCTGGCATGCGTATATATGCTCCCCAGTTGGTGACGCCGGTGAGCCATGCATCAAAAGGCACTCCGCTGTCTGCGCGAACAACACCTTTGGATGCACCGGTCGTTCCACCTGTGTACAGCAGGGGAGAACCGGTAGTGGTGCATTGAAATGGCGTATCGGTTTGTGCATCGCGCCATGCGTTATACGTGTCACCGAGAACAACGACGCGAGAATCTGGAATGCCAACTTCTTGTGCTGCCGCACGTCCATTTGATTCGTTCTTCTGGTCGACAATCATGAAGTCAGCAGAACTGTTCTGCAAGAGATACACCAACTCGGGCACGGTGAGATGCCAGTTCAACGGAACATATTGAGTTCCAGCGAGGACATTGCCCAAGAACAATTCGGGCCATTCAATGCGGTTGTCGGACAAAAATGCCCACCGGCTCCCAATGTTCAAACCTTCAGACCGCAGTGCATGAGCGATCCGATGTGCATTGTTCTCGACATCAGTCCAGGTGAGAGTGCCCTGAGGTGCAATGACAGCAATGCCGTGTGGGTCATGTTGTGCGGAAGTTGTCAGCAAAGTCACAAATGTGACCGTAGTCGCTTCGGATGAACGCGGTTGACGCCGAGACGACTAGGAGCGGAATGTGAGATGAACCGGGGGTCTGCTGACTTCTGCAACTGATTGCGTTGGAGTTCCCAAATAAATCAGACCCATCACAGAGTCTGTTGGGCTCATCCCGCAGAAGTTGGTGATGGCGTCGTTTGCACCTTTGGCGGGGGAACTCCATAATGCCGCGAATCCCATTGAGTCAGCCAATAGCAGAAGGTTTTGAATGCCAGCTGCGACTGCATAAGAGTTTTCAAGTGTCTCAGTCTCTGAATTTCCTTGTGAACTCGCAACAACCATCACAAGAGGTGACCGCATGTACTTGGTGCGCGTCTTTTCAACTTTGTGGGCGTCATCACCGCGCTGTTGCATGACAGTGGCAATCACTTCGCCAAGTTGACGACGTGCCTCACCAGTGACCGCGCACAGGCGGAGTGGCCATGTTCGTTTGTGGTTGGGCGCCCATTGAGCGGCGGTAGCAAGCGCAACAATGTCGTCGTGTGAAATTGAACTGTTCGCGTCAATGAGAAGGCTGCTGCGTCGTCGTTGAATTAATGACGCGAGGTCCTGTGACTCCATGTCTAGTTCTTGTGCAGTTCTGCATTGAGTCCGCCCCACGAGCCAGAGCGCGCAATCACTTCCACCGCACCAGTGAGCGAATTACGGCGATACAACAAGTTGGATTGACCAGACAAGAGTCGGGCCTTCACTGGGCTACCAGAAGGATCAATAACGACAGTGCCAGCAGTGACGTAGAGGCCAGCTTCAACGATGCAGTCATCTCCAAGGCTGATGCCAATTCCAGCGTTAGCGCCAAGAAGGCAACGCTCACCAATGGTGACCATTTCTTTGCCTCCACCTGAGAGAGTTCCCATGATGGACGCGCCACCACCAATGTCGGAACCATCTCCCACGATCACGCCTTGAGAAATACGGCCCTCCACCATCGATGCCCCGAGAGTTCCGGCGTTGAAGTTGCAGAAACCTTCATGCATCACGGTAGTTCCCGATGACAGGTATGCGCCAAGGCGCACTCTGCTTGCATCAGCAATACGCACACCAGATGGAACCACGTAATCAGTCATTCGCGGGAACTTGTCGACGCCGTGCACAGTGAGCTGTTGTCCGTGGCGCGCAAAATTCCACGAGACGGATTCAATGGCGTCAACTGCAACTGGACCACGTGATGTCCATGCGACATTTTGCAAATGACCAAAAAGTCCATCAAGGTTGAGGGTTCGTGGTTTTGCTAATCGATGTGAGAACAGATGAAGGCGCAAATAAGCATCGGCTGATGACTCTGGCGAAGCATCTCCGTCAATAGTGATAGTGACTGGCGCAAAGACAACTCCACGTTCGCGGTCGCTGTCAACACCGAGTTCCACGGACGGTGTCGAGGCGGGCAATTCACCGAGACCCACGGCGCGAAATCTCACATCGAGTGTTGCTCCGTTGGCGTCGAGAGTGGCCACGCCAACTCCCCATGCAGGTTGAGACATTAGAAAACCTCCGGTCGAAGTGTGGGAAAGAGAATGACGTCACGAATTGATGCCGCACCACCAATCAGCATGACCAATCTGTCCATACCGATACCAAGGCCGCCTGTTGGTGGCATGCCGTATTCAAGTGCGCGTAAGAAATCTTCGTCAACAGTTCCGGCCTCTGCATTGCCGGCTTCCTTTTGCTTCTGCTCGTCTTCGAATCGAGCACGCTGAATGACTGGATCATTGAGCTCTGAATATGCATTAGCAAGTTCGCGACCACCCACAAACAACTCAAATCGTTCAGTGAGGTGCGGGTCATTTCGGTCTTCGCGCGCCAATGGGCTGATTTCTACGGGATGTCCAGTTACGAATGTTGGTTCGCGCAATGTTGACTCGCAGAGGTGCTCGAACATCTCTTCAATGATTTTTCCGGGACCATGGTGCTTCTCAACCTTCACACCATGTTTTTGTGCGAGCGCGACAAGGTCATCGCGGCTTTGTGATGGGTGAACGGTGACACCCGTGGCCTCGGAGACCAAGTCCACCATTCGCACGCGTCTCCAAGGCTTTGCAAGGTCCACTTCAATGTCATCAATACGGACAACCGATGAGCCGGTGGCGTCCACTGCGGCGTTCACAAACAGAACCTCGGTGAGGTCCATAATGTCGGTGTAATCCGCAAAAGCTTGGTAGAGCTCCATCATGGTGAATTCAGGATTGTGCCGCGTGGAGATTCCTTCATTGCGGAACACACGACCAATTTCAAACACTCGCTCCATCCCGCCAACAATGAGGCGCTTCAAGTGGAGCTCAAGCGCAATTCGTAGATACAACTGCATGTCGAGTGCGTTGTGATGTGTGAGGAATGGTCGAGCGTGTGCGCCACCTGCTTCCATATGCAACACAGGAGTCTCTACTTCGATGAAACCCCGTTCGTGCAGTGTGCGACGAAAGCTTGCGATGACAGCATGACGAACCGCGAACATTCGGCGAGATTCTTCATTTCCAATGAGGTCTGCGTAACGCTGGCGATAACGAGTATCTGTGTCGGTGAGACCATGCCATTTGTCGGGCAACGGACGAACGGCTTTTGATAACAGCACAAGTGACGTCACCTTGATGGAGAGCTCGCCTTTGCGTGTGGTCATGACGATGCCGGTGACTCCCACCCAGTCACCTAGATCAAGTTCTGCGATGGAGGCGAATGCGTCGTCTCCGACGACTGCTTTAGAAACAAACAGCTGAATATCGCCAGAGCGATCCTGCAATGTTGCGAAAATGAGTTTTCCTTGATCGCGTTTCAACATGATGCGACCAGCAACATCGACTGATGCGTCCGTCTCAGATCCGGCATCAAGTGCGCCGTGTGCCTCACGAATCTCACCAAGCGTGTGGGAACGATCGAAGCGATAGGGGTACGGATTAGTTCCAGATTGACGTAATGACTCAATGGCGGCCAAGCGGCGCGTCTTCTCTTGCTCAAGGCCACCGAGTTGTTGGTCGTCTACTTCGTCGCTCACAGAATCTCTACGGTAGTTCGTGGTGCCGTCGTTCAGAGAAGTCTTTACCGAACTACGGTGTGAAAATGCGATTTTTGCGTAGTGCAATAGTGGTGGGAGCACTGGCAGTTCCATTCTCGACACCCGTCCTCGCAGACAGTTCTCCGCAATGGCCAAGTGACAGATTGCAACCCACATTGTCGGTGTCAATGAACAAGTCGCTCTCTACGTCAGTGGCACGTCGAATGGCGTCGGCCATTACGGCCGCCGGCGCCACACCACATCGTGTGCATTTCCCCACTGTTGGGCTGACTGCTCACCTGCGCAATGGTGAATATCTCACGCGTCTTGGAAATCGTTGGCGAATACCAATGGCCACCATGGTTGCGCCGGCAGAGTATTTACGCGCGGTAGGTGGTGATTCCATGGTTGCTGCAGCAGGTCCCGGTTATGTCCTCATGGGTGAGACATCTGCCGAACTTCGTGGGGCGCAGGTCGGCGACTCCATTGTCCTGCGCGATATTCGTTTTCGGATGCGCACCTTCACAGTCGGCGCCATTGTCCCGAATGCCTTTGTGGACTGGGGTGACATCTTTATGACAACAGAATCTGCGCAGGTGCTCGGACCAATGTCCATCAGCCGAGTGGTGGCCACAAATATCACCTCGTATTCACGAATTATCTCAAAATTGAAATCACGTGGAATCATCATTGGCTCTACGTATCGAATGAGAACATCATGGGATAGCGAGAATCCAGATGGAACTCTTGGCATATCAACACTCAAGAAGAAATTCGGCGAGTTTGCGTTTCGACCCGCTGGAGGAAGTGCCATTCAGATTGATGCAAAGTGGAAATTGACGAACATTCTGTGGCGACACTCTTTCGCTGATATTCGATTGCGCAACAATTGCCACAAGGTTGCTGTGAAAGCAATTCAGGGCGCACTGAGCGAGATCAAAGCACGAGGACTTCAACGACATGTAGACGTGGCGAATGCCAATAGGTATGGCGGCTGTTATGTGGGGCGCTACAACCGAATGGCAGGCTCCTTTGGTGCTCCGTCTCGCCACGCATACGGTGCTGCTCTCGACATCAACACGACACAGAACTATCAATGGTCAGTGCCGAAGATGAACTGTGACGTTGTTCGCATCTTCCGTAAATGGGGGTTTGCGTGGGGTGGCAACTTCTGGCCAGCCGATGGCATGCATTTTGAATACGTTGGCGAACGACGCGACAACATCGGTTATCCGTCCAAGTACTGTCCGAACAAAGTGCCTGTACCTACAACAACGTTGCCCACATTAGTACCTGGTGCAACGTTGACAACAACCACCACATCGAGTTCATCCAGTACAACCACTACCACCACGGTTGCGCCGATAACCTCAACGATGTGAACCTCAACAAGCGCCTCGTAATCATTGGTGGCGGCCCTGCAGGGAATGCCGCCGCCACATCTGCTGCTCGCAAAGGCGTCAGCGTGGTCTTGGTGGAGCGGGAGATTGTGGGCGGTGCGGCACATCTTCTCGACTGCGTTCCCTCAAAAACCATGATTGCCACGGGTGGGGCAGTGAGTTTCACAGAGAGCCTTAGTGGCATGGGGCTGTCAAATCGTGACGCAGAAATTGACGTCAAAGCTTTAACCGACCGTATTGAAGGCATCAAGCATCGTTTGTCAAACGACATGACGTCACTTCTTGAGAGCCAAGGTGTCACCATTATTCGCGGAACAGCGCGTCTTCTTGATGCACACACTGTTCACGTGGATTGCAGCGATGGAAATACACATCGCTTAGAAGCCGATGACATTCTCATCTCTACTGGCACGCGTCCTCGTATTCCTGACTTCGTTGAACCAGACGGTGATCGCATTCTCACTACGCGCGATTGTTATCCGCCACGAATCTTCCCGGAAAGTGTCACCATCATCGGTTCAGGTGTCACTGGCGTGGAGTTCGCTCACATGTTTGCATCGTTTGGCTCAAAGGTCACGCTTGTTGTCTCGCGTCAGCAAGTACTTCCAGGAAAAGATCCTGAAGTAGCGGCTGTGCTTGAAGAGAATTTCTTATCGCGTGGAGTTCGTCTGTATAAAGGCGCTCGAGCAATAAAAATTGAGCGCACCGAAGATGGCGTACGCGTCTTATGTGACGATGGCCGAGTATCTGAAACCACTCACGCAGTGCTGGCAATTGGTTCAATTCCCAACACGGAGGGCCTCGGACTTGAAGAGGTAGGAGTTGAGATGGACGGCGGCTACGTCAACATCAACCGTCACTGCCAAAGCTCTGTGGAACACATTTACGCAGCTGGCGACGTCAGCGGCAAGTTACCTCTGTCATCAGTTGCGTCCATGCAGGGCAAGAAAGTTGCTGAACAGGTAGTGGGCGGGCCACGTGGACCGCATCGTCACCTCGATTACGACAAAGCTGCATCCGCAATTTTCACAGAACCCGAAATTGCCGATGTTGGTTTGGCCGAAGCAGAGGCATTTGCATCAGGCAGAAAAATTAGAGTCACAAAAGTTCCTTTTGCCACAACTGCAAAGGCACTCATCAATAACGACTCGCGCGGTTTTGTGAAGATCATCAGCGACCCAGCCACTGGTGAAGTGTTGGGTGGTTCAATCGTGGGGCGTCACGCAGCAGAGCTCATTAGTGTCATTGCTCTTGCTGTCACCGCAAACCTCAAAGTGTCCGACATTGAAGAGTCACTACTGGTGCATCCTGCTCTCGCAGAAGCACTCTCAGAAGCTGCTGAATAACGATTGTTCGTTATTCGATAACAACTACAACGTCGCCTGAACCAACAGTGTCGCCAGGCTTCACGTTGACGGCCTTCACGGTGCCGGTCTTGTCTGCCTCGATTTGGTTTTCCATCTTCATGGCTTCTAGAACCACCACGCTTTGACCGGCCTCTACAGCCTGTCCCACTTCAACGAGAACCTTCACAATGGTGCCCTGCATTGGAACGGCAATTTGTCCGCTGCCACCACCTGCGCCACCGCCAGATGATGACGATGACCGTGCGGCTTTTTTCTTGGCAGGAGCTGATGTTGCAACTCCTGCAGATTCTGGAACCCACAACTTCACGTCAAAGCGACGACCGTTGACTTCAACAGTTGTTTGGCGTTGCACCAGTGGGGTGTCTCCGTCGGTTGCGGGCGCAACCGCACCAGATTCAATGGAAGACAGGTCCAGAACTTCTTCCACCCATTTTGTGGAGTGAGTGACTGCTGCAAAATCTGGGTGGTCCAAAATTGCGATGTCTGCGGGGATGGTGGTTGCGACTCCTTCCACCACCATTTCCTTGAGGGCGCGAACTGTTCGGGCAATCGCGGTGTCGCGATCTTTGCCCCACACAATTACTTTGCCCACCAAGTTGTCGTAGTACTGGCTGATCTCGTCGCCCGATTCATAGCCGCCGTCAAAGCGAACACCGAACCCGTCGGGCGCAGTGAGTTTGGTGATGGGGCCAGGTGAGGGGAGGAACTTGCCGCCGGCAGGGTTCTCTGCATTGATACGAACTTCAATGGCGTGTCCGCGTTGTAGTGCTCGAACTTCTTCTTGTGTCATTGGCAATTTTTCGCCCGATGCAACGCGAATTTGCCATTCCACAAGGTCGATGCCGGTGATCACTTCAGTGACTGGGTGTTCTACTTGGAGGCGAGTGTTCATTTCCAAGAAGAAGAAGTCGCCGTCCTGATAGATGAACTCAACGGTTCCGGCATTGAAGTAACCAACAGCCTTCGCTGCTTTGACTGCGGCGGCACCCATTGCTTCTTCTACACCGTCAGGCAAACCAGGTGCTGGTGCTTCTTCAATCAACTTCTGGTGCCGTCGTTGTGCAGAACAGTCACGTGTAGAGACCCACACCACGTTGCCGTGTTTGTCACCAACTAACTGCACTTCAATGTGTCGTGGCCATGTGAGGTAGCGCTCAACGTAGATTTCGTCGCGACCAAAGAAGTTACGAGCTTCGCGCTGTGCAGAATCCATTGCGTCTTGCACTTCTGCAGCAGACTGCACAACTTTCATTCCGCGACCGCCGCCACCGAATGCTGCCTTAATTGCAACGGGCCATCCGAATTCATTACCGAAGTCGGTGATCTCTTTTGCGGTGGTGACGAATTCTGTGGTTCCAGGAACAATTGGTGCTCCGCCGCGCAGTGCTGCCTTACGGCTGGAGACTTTGTCGCCCATTTCGTCAATTGCTTCAGGTGGTGGTCCGATGAATGCAACACCCATTGCAGTGATGGCACGTGCGAAGTCAGCGTTCTCGCTGAAGAATCCGTATCCAGGGTGAACGCCGTCTGCACCGCTGTCGGTGATGGCCTTCAAAATCGCTTCAGTATTCAGGTAACTCTCGGCAGCTGTTTGACCACCAAGTGCGTATGCCTCGTCGGCAAGGCGAACATGGAGCGCATTGCGATCAAGTTCTGAATAGACCGCGACAGTGGCAATGCCAAGCTCTCGGGCGGCGCGGATGACTCGGACAGCGATTTCGCCGCGATTGGCGATAAGGATTTTTTTCAGCACAGGTGACAATATTGCCCTGATGAGCGACCAAATAGCGAACCAATCCGGCCGTTGGCATGTCACATCGGTTCCAGAGACGGGGAGCACGAACGCCGATTTGATGAAATTGGGGGCAGATGGGGCTCCAGATCGCACGGTTCTTCGTGCCGATTTCCAGTCTGCGGGCCGTGGTCGGCTGAATCGAACCTGGGAAGCGCCAGCTGGTGTGAACCTGCTTGTCTCCCTGCTATTTCGCCCCGTTCCGCCCCGTCCTCATGTTTTGACCCAAGTGGTTGCATTGTCGGCCGCTGCCGTTGCCGCTGATGAGTGCGGCGTCACAGTAGATCTCAAGTGGCCGAACGACCTTCTGGTGGGTGGCACCAAGGTGGCGGGAATTTTGGCCCAGGCTGCACCGGCTGGACCAGACGGGATTGTTCCGTTCGTGGTGGTGGGAATTGGGCTGAATCTGGGATGGGCACCCGAGGGAGCAACGTCGTTGGCCGCAAGTGGATGGACACACAGCGTCGCTCCTCATGATTACTTGCTGGCCATGCTTCCGCATATTGATCGCCTCTTGGCACTGGATGATGAAGCACTGCATGCGGAGTACGTGTCGCGAGTGGCAACACTCGGTACTCGTGTGAAGGCACAGATGCCAGATGGCAAGGACATCGTTGGTCGAGCAATTGACGTAGAAAAAGATGGTCGACTAGTGGTGCTTGATGATTGTGCGGTCACGCATCGCATCGATACCGCCGATGTGGTGCATCTTCGCCCAGCTGTTGACTGACTACCGTAGACATGTGCCTTCGGACAACGTGATACTTCGTCAATCGGGCGCACCGCGTTGGTTAATTGCGCTGAGTGTCGGTCTTGTCACCATGTTGGCTAGTGCGCTGGGAATTGTTCGGGCAACAAATGGTGCGCTGGCAGATGTTCCACGCGTTCCAATTGTGTCTTCTGCTCTGTCGCCAGCCAGCGAAGGTTTCGAAAACTATTTACTAGTGGGATCTGATTCACGCGCTAACGCAGATCCCACAGACGATGACTTTGCAAACATCGGAACAGAGGAAGCAAACCCAGGAACACGCGCAGACACGTTGATTGTCATACGCGTAGATACCAAATCTGGTTCGGTTGCCACAATGTCTGTTCCGCGAGATCTTCGAGTGTTGCTCGCAGATAACGGTCGCTATGCGAAGGTGAACGCCGCCTATCAACGAGGTGCAGATGTTCTTGTTCGTACGGTGCAAGCAGCGTTGAATATTCCCATTCATCATTATGTTGAAATGGACTTTTACGGCTTTAAAGACATTGTTGATGCTGTAGGCGGAGTTCGTATTTGTGTCGACTACGCATCTCGCGATAAAGCCACAGGTTTCTTTCTTGGAAAGCGTGGCTGCAAGTATCAAAACGGAAAACAGGCTCTTTCCTATGCGCGCTCGCGACATTTTGAAGAGAAGATTGACGGCCTTTGGAAAGTGGATGGCACTGGCGATGTTGGCCGCGGTGATCGTCAGCGTTATTTCATGTCAATTCTTGTGAAGCAGGCAATTCGTTTTCTTGCAGAACATCCGATGAAAGCAGATGATGTGATGGCTGCTTTTTCTCGAGCAGTGTCTGTTGATGAGGGTTTAGAACTCATTGACCTTGCGCGCAAGTTGCGTCCGCTCGCTGATGGCGCCGCGTTGTCGGTTGCTCTTCCTGTTTCTAGCGACATGATCTCTGGCAGTTTTGTCTTCACTCTGAATAATGATTCACGTCCGGTGCTGGACTATTTCGCAGGGCTTGGTCCGTTGCCGGCCGCACCTACAGAAAACTAAATCTGTTCAGCGTTCTGTGCGGCGGACTTGCGGCGCACTTTTTCGGCAAACACATCTGACGGAACTGGTTCGCCAATGCGGTTTCCCTGCAAGAGATCGCATCCGAGAACTTTCAGTCGTTGAACGTGGTCCTCTGTGGTGACCCATTCGGCGCAGACCACAAGATTTAATGAGTGAGCTAATTGAATGAGGGAGCGCACCATTGGGTCGTCTCCGCCGTCGGTGCGACCAACATCTCGTACCAATGTTCCATCGAGTTTCAGCAGATCTGCGGGGAATGTGCGAAGCGACGCAAGAGATGAGTATCCCGAACCGAAATCGTCCACCGCAATGCGAACACCTTGTCGTTTGAGCGCAGTCACCGTTCGCAGAACTGATGGATTGTTCTCCACAAGGTTTGACTCAGACGTTTCAAAGACCAACTGTGAACCATCAAGGGTATGTGCGCGTAAAATGGTGAGCGCGCGTTCCACAAACGTGATGTCCGACAGTTGGCGACGAGATGCGTTGACATGAATTGATGTTGAGCGGTCAACGATTCCGCTGGAGATCCACGATGCGAGTGTGGCTGCAGCTTGCTCTAGGACCCAATCTCCAATGGGAGCAATTAGTCCAGATTCATCCGCTAAATCAAGAAATGCTGCTGGGGCAAGAACGCCACGTGTGGGGTGATTCCATCGAAGAAGCGCTTCAGCGGCCTCAATGCGACCGGTGTGAGCAGATTCGATGGGTTGGAACAAGACGGAGAATTGATCTGCTGCAAGTGCTTGTTCAAGTTCTGATGCAAGAGTGAGTCGCTCGCGCGCTGCTGTGCGCATTTCTTCGTTGTACAGCTCTGAGCGACCACGTCCACGTTGTTTGGCGCGATACATGGCGGTGTCTGCGGATCGAAGCAAGGTGACAGCTGCGTCAGCAGCAGATTCGGTAGCGAGAAGTTCAGGCGTAGACATGGCAACACCAACACTTGCTCCGGCTTCAATTTCAACGCCTTGAAGAACGAGCGGCCCGGTGATTGATGTGCGGATTCGCTCGGCAACGTCAAGGGCAACTTGTTCATCAAGTAAACCTTCGCAGAGAACAACAAACTCGTCTCCACTGATACGTGCAACGAGGTCTGTTGGCCGGGTGGCGGCCGCAAGTCGGCGTGCAACATTGACAATGAGTTGGTCGCCCACTGCGTGACCAATGGTGTCGTTCACGTGTTTCAGCTTGTCAAGGTCAATGAACAGCACGCCAACAGTTGCATGGGTGGTGCGGCTTCGCTCTAACGCTTCGGTGGTCTTTCGCAGAAACAACACTCGGTTTGGCAACCCCGTGAGAGCATCATGCGTTGCTTGTCGAGCAAGTTCGGCCTGCGTTTGTCGTTGTTCGGTGATGTCGCGGGTAATGGTGGACCAATGATGAACGCTTCCATCTGCTTCGCGGACCACTTGAACAACGACGGAGAGGATTCGTGCAATTCCATCTGGTGAACGAAATCCAATTTCCCCTTCCCACCTGTGTGGCGCGCTGTTTGGTGCAACAGGGTCTAGCAACACGCGCGGAAGTTGATCGCGAACAGCTTGCATGAATGCACGTGCTGCGGCGTCGTCGTTTCCAATTGTTGAATCGGTGACACCAATTAGGGTTCGTGCGGTGTCGTTTGCAAACTCAAGTTCGCCAATGCGATTGAAGACAAGTACAGCGTCGCCTGATACGTCAAGCAGGCCAACTAGCTGATGCGACAGTTGTCGTTGCGAAACAAGTGATGTGCAATCAATCGCAGTGCCGACGTATCCAGTGACAACTCCATCGGTGAGAACTGGTTGCGTTGACACTTGAATCCACACCGATTCCCCAGTGGCACGACCAACGCGAAACTCCACAGAGAATGCTCCACCGTCGTTCTTGTGTTGCACCCATCGTCGTTCACATTCAGTACGTTCATGTGGCAACGCATTTGCCCATGGTGCAGTTCCTGGAACGAGCGGAGCTCCATCGAATGCAAGTTGTCGAAATGCAGCATTGCCAGACGTGAGTCGACCATTGACGTCAGTCTCAAAGACGCCGATGGGCAGGGCAGCGGTGGTGGAGTCGATGCTCTATTCTCACAGATTGTTCACCGAGTGCGGTGGACTGACCCCTCAGTGTGGTGACTAGCGAGTGACGGTGAAGACCGTGGTGGCGGCCTCAAGAGCTGCAGCCTCGATGTCGGCCACGATGGTTCGCGCATCGGGGTCGTCGTCAAGTGGGGTGAGTGAGTCGAGTGCATACACCGTGGCCACAAATGTATGAGTGGTGCCGCGCGGAGGGCAGGGGGCCGAATATTCCCGGGTGCCCGTTGCGTTACGGGCCACAACAGCTCCGGCTGGGGCTACCCCTTCCGCGGTATTCGTGATGGCGAAATCGATGTTGGTGACGACCCAGTTATGCGACATGGGGTCATCCATATTGTCGATGACAAGGGCGTAGGCCTGGGTGTCTTCTGGTGCGCCAGTCCACACCAGCGGGGGAGACAAAGCTTCGCCATCGCAGGTGTAGCGCGAGTCGATGGCATCGCCGCTGGCCCAGGGTCCGGTGAGCGTCATTGTTCCAACAACTTCAGCAACCTCCTCGCCCACAGTTGTTGCAGTCTGCACGGTGTCGGTTTGATCGGCTCGCGGAGGCGCCATGGTGCGGCCGTCGTCTGTGGAACAGGCACTCAACACCAACGTCATAGAACACAGAGCGAGAAGTGTTGTGACTCTGGCGGTGTGAATCATGTCGTCACACTACCGAGAGAACGATTGATGGTCTCAGCAAGCATGTTCACTATCCTGTGTTCATGTCGTCTGTGTCGCAATCTGGAGATCAGTTGTGTCTCATGACAATTCACGCTCATCCTGACGATGAAGCCTCAAAGGGCGCACCCACTGTTGCTAAATATTTTGCAGAAGGTGTGCGCACCGTATTGGTGTGTTGCACGGGTGGCGAAGAAGGAGACTTACAGAACCCTTTGCTCCGTGAACCTGGGCAGCCATTTCATGGAAAGACTCCAGAAGAAGAACGCGAACTGATTGCACAAATTCGCCCTAGTGAGTTAAAGAGGTCAACGGATGCCATCGGATTCTCTGCGGTGCACATGCTGGGTTATCGCGACTCTGGCATGGCCGGAGCGGAATCAAATTCGCATCCAGATTGCTTTCATATGGCAGACATCAACGAAGCAACTGGACGTCTTGTTGCACTGATTCGTTCGGAAAAGCCACAAGTCATCCTCACATACAATGACGATCAACGTGGGTATCCGCACCCCGACCATTTACGTGTTCACGACATCAGTGTGTTGGCATTTGAACGCGCTGGTGACCCTACGTGGTATCCAGAACTTGGGGCACCGTGGCAGCCAGCAAAGATGTATTACACATTGTGGGCAAAAGAACGCATTACAACGGTGCACGATGCCTTGTTGAAAAAGTTCGGCGAATCTCCGTTCGATGAGAACTGGTTGAAGCGACCATCGCAAGACCATCGCATCACCACTCGTTTGAATATTGGTGCTTATCTTCGTGCACGAACGGAATCCTTGCTCGCACATGCAACGCAAGTTGATCCCACATCAAGGTGGTGGTTTGGCTTAGACGATGATGAACTTGCTCAGGTGTATCCGTGGGAAGACTGGATTCTTGCGATGAGCACGTTCGGGGATCTTGAACCTGGCGTCATTGAATCTGATTTGTTTGAAGGCATTCGTGCAGACGTGGACGCCACTGTATGAGTGCTCAGTACCACGTGGTCTTTAAGAAGAACGATGTTGCCGTCGAAGGTCCTGACGACGCAGATGTTGTCATTCGAATTGATGCGAAGTACGCATCAATGAATCCCACTGCTGCTTTTATGGCTGGCAAGTTAAAGAATGAAGGCAGCACGCGCGCATTGTTTGAAGCGTTGTGGAGTGGGGAAGCAGCCGACGTGATTAGCCGGCTCGCATCGCGTTCCTGAGCTCGCGATAACCAATTAATACTGCGCCACTGTCGGCGAGAATGCTGCGTAATTCGGTGTCGGTGGTAACAAGCGCCAAATCGTCTACCCATCCGGCTGCATGGTCGCCGAGAGCACGAACTTCAGGTGTGTCAATGGCTGGCTGAACATGAATTTCAGTGACGCCGGGCTGAAGGTTCTGCAACGCTTGAAGAACTCGTTCGCGGCTTCCTGCGCGCCAATCGTGATCGAAATGGTCGGGGAAGACGATTCCTTCGTCGCGTGCCAACGTGCGGAATGGAAATCCTGCTGCATCCTCGCTGATGGTGGATGGCAAACGAATGGGAAGTTGGAATTCAACTGCTAATTCGAGATACACATCAAAGAACTCTGGCCGCAACGTGATGGAGGTGAGATGCGGGGCGAGGTGCGTGACATCTATGCCCCATGCGATGGCGCGTTCAATTTGTGCGCGACATTCACGTAGAACCTCTGTGCTGTCTGCATGTTCCCAGAGGTCGTCCACTGAGCGGGGGAAGCCGCCTTCACCCGACAGAAGTGTTGGCGCATGTGTCAGTGGGCCCCAACGGTATTCGGGGTGCTCTGCGTTTAAAGTGAGGTGTACGCCAATGTCGTCTCCACGATATTCGCGTGCAGCAAATTGAGCCCATGGGGCAGGCATCATGATGGAGGCGCACGTGGCCACACCGTTGCGCAATGCCTCGTACACGCCAACAGTTGCCGCATGGCAAGAACCGAGGTCGTCGCACGAGATGATGACTAATCGAGTGTCATCGGAATACCCGAGTCGTTGTGCAAGGGTGCGCGTCTCGGTCATGTGAGAACCTTACCGTCCGCAGTAGCGCCATAGCCCGAGTTGTTGCGACTGCGCATGAAATGCCGCCTCCGCAAACGTTGATTCCAATGTGGTGTTCGGTGGGTAGGGGTACGGGCGTGCCCATCCGTTGTAGACCAATTCGTAGTTCACGAAAAGATTGTCTGCGCTGCGATACACATAGGCCAGAAGACGGCCATATTTGTCTCGCGATTCAATGTCTCTCGCTAAGTAAACGCGTGTACCGCGAGGGAGTAGTTGCTTCG